>NZ_QREH01000001.1:1600323-1920387 GCF_003386075.1 Citricoccus muralis | reverse complement strand
GAAGAGGCCGATGCCCGGCAGGAGGAAGCCGATGAGGACAACGATCCTGACCAGCGTAGGGTCCCAGCCGAATTTTGCCGAGATCCCGCCGGCAATGCCGCCGACCCACCGCTTCGGGCCGCGGCGGAAGGGGATGCTCCTCAGGGAACGGTAGAAGGTGTCCATGGTGCTCCTCGATGCGTTTGTTTGTGTGGTGGGTTGTGTGTAGGGGTGAGTGTGGGTGGACTAGGAGGACTTGCTGCGGGCCGCGCCGGCGATGCCGCCGGCCACCAGGGCCACGCCGCCGACCACGGCCAGGCCGATCATCACCAGAACCGGGTCGAGGTTCCAGTCAAGCACGGTCACGGACAGTGACCACAGGGCCAGCAGCAGGGCAATCACACCCCAGACCAGGGTTCCGGTGCGGAGCGCGGATTTCTCCGGCCCGACGTCGGCCGGCTGGGTCTCGCTGTCCGTGCGGTGGGCGGCGTAGTCCCGGTCGTGGACGGTGCCGCGCGTGATCTCGTCCTCGAGGGCCTGGTCCTCGTCGCGGGTGAGGTTGTGGGTGGGGTCATGGGAGAAATCGTGGGGATGGGTGCTCATGTCATTCACTCCTGGGCAGTCTCAGTTGATCGACGTCAGTTCTGGGTGGTGCTGGTCGTGGTCGGGGCCTCGGCGCGCACGTTCAGGGTGGAGAAGGAGACATCCGCCTCCACCACGATCTGCTCGTCCCCGGGGGCGTCCACCACCTGGAGGCGGCCGGCGTCGTCGGTCCCGACGGAGGGAGCGTTGACGCTGCCGAAGGAACTGTCCGCGTCCAGGAAGACGTCCACGTTGTTCGGGACCACGAGGTCGGCCGTGGAGAAGCTCAGGCTCACGTCCACCGGGGTGGCTTCGGCGGCGCTGGCTCCCGTGAGCTGGCGCAGGTCGATGGTGCCCTCGCCGAAGCTCAGGTCGTATCCCTCGGTGACGTTGCCGGTGACCACGCCGCCGTCCCAATTGCCGGTGTCCGTCCAGTTCGTGCCCCAGGGGCCGTCCTGGACGTAGGCGCTGGCGGTTGCGCCCACCACGGGGATCGCGAGGATCGCGGTGGTGACCGTCAGTCCGCCCCCGCCGCGGCCAGCGATGGCCCCGGCAATGACACCGATCGCCATGACGGCCAGCACCGTGGCCAGGCTGGCAGCCCAGATGACGGGCCAGGAGGCCGTGAAGACGTCGAGATAGCGCAGCAGCGAGACCGCGGCGCCGGCCAGCACCGCCAGCCCGACGACGACCAGCTGGGTCGCGCCGGACAGCGACGGCGGGGTGCGGTCGACCGGGGGAATCTGGTCGGCACCTCGGTAGTTCGGCTGGTGGGGGTACGAGGCGGTGGCGCTCATGGGTTCGGGTCCTTCCGAGGAACGGGGGGCAGTGTAAGCACTGCTGGCGGCGGGGGTTGAGTACCAACCGGTATCCGTGGGAGCCACGTAGAGGGGCTCGGTGGTTTGGGCGCCGGTTTGGGCGCCGGGCTGATCGGTGGGCTGGCTTTCGGAGTAGGCGCCCAGCACGTTTCCGGACTGGGAAGGTTCCGAGCCGGCGGCCGGGTCGGTGCCGGACGGAAGCTCCCGGGGCCGGCCGCGCTCGCCGTTCTTGGATAGCACCAACCAAACGAAGAAGCCGATGATGCCCAGGCCGATCACGCTGCCGAAGCTCCAGAAGCCGTCACTCCGGCCGAGGGAGCCGGGCCAGTTGAAGAGGTTGCCGATGCCGAGCACGGTGAAGACGAGCGCACCGGTCATGCCGGCGGTCCACCGTCCCTGGCCAGCCTCTCGGGAGTGGACGCGGCCGTCCGGCTCGGGGAGGAACATCCAGGCGAGGCCGTAGAACAACACGGTCAGTCCGGAGGTGAGCAGGGTCAGGACCACGAACAGGGCGCGGCCCAGGGTGCGGTCCATACCGATGCGGTCGGCCAGGCCTGCGACGACGCCACCCATCCAGCGTTGGGGGGAGCGCACGGTGTGCAGCGAATCGATCCAGGTGTAGAAGCCGCTGGTGCTGCCGGGGGCGGGGTTCTCGTTCATGTCTCCATCGTCCCGTCTGCAGGTCCCGGGCGGTATCCGGGGAGCCCCTGATCGGACCCGGAGAACCCCCGGATCTACGTCCGTAGCGCCACCCGGATGCCGCCGACTGAGGCAGGATGGAGCCATGACCACTGTCCTCACCCGCCCCCGGGAGCACCGGGCCATCGCCGGCGTCTGCGCCGGTCTGGCCCGTTATCTCGATCTGCCCGTGGCCTGGGTGCGGGTCGGCGTCGTGGCCCTGGCGCTGCTCAGCGGGGTCGGCGTGGTGTTCTACGCCTGGTTGTGGATCTTCGTCCCGGATGAGCAGGAGGCCGTCGTCGGGGCCGCCGAAGCCGTGCGCGGGGCCGTTGAGCAGACCCGGACGTGGGCCCTCGGCGACCGGCTCGGCGACCGGCTCGGCAGTTCGGCCGGCCGCGGCTGGCAGGTCATCGTCGGCATCGTGCTCCTCGTGCTGGCCGCGGCCCTCACCCTGCAGATGATCGGGATCCGGCTGAACTGGGGCTTGATCGGGCCGGCCGCCGTCGTGCTCCTCGGAGTGGCGCTGGCCTGGCTGCAGCTCGACTCCCTCCGGGGCGATGCCACGGACCGGGCCGGGAGGACCCACCGCGTCACGTCCCTCGTGCTCGGTCTGCTGCTGGTCATGGCCGGCATCCTGGCGCTCGCCGCGGGCCTCGTCGGTGCCCAGGACATGTGGCTGGGTCTCGTCGTCGCCATCGTCATCCTGGCCGGCGTCGTGCTCGTGGCCGCTCCGTGGGTGATCAAGCTGTGGCGGGACGCCGCCGCGAAGTCGTCCGCGCTCGCCGTCCAGACCGAACGCGCGGAGATCGCCGCGCACCTGCACGACTCCGTGCTCCAGACCTTGGCGCTGATCCAGAAGAACGCGGACGACTCCGCCATGGTCGCCCGGCTGGCCCGTGCCCAGGAGCGAGACCTGCGCCAGTACCTCTACGCCGACCCGACCCGTCCTGACGGCAGCCTGACGGACCGGCTGCAGGATCTGGCGGCCGCCATCGAGGACAACCACGGCCAGCCGATCGAGGTCGTCACGGTCGGCGTGGCCACCGGGCCCTGGCTCGACCCGCTGCTGCAGGCCTCCCGGGAGGCCATGCTCAACGCGGTGCGCCACGCGGGGCCGGCGCGCGTCTACGCCGAGGCCGGCCCGGCCGCCGTCGAGATCTTCGTCAAGGACCGGGGCGAGGGCTTCGACCTGGACGCCATCCCGCAGGACCGCCTCGGCATCCGCGAATCCGTGATCGGCCGCATGGAGCGCGCCGGCGGTACGGCCACGATCTCCACCGGCGCGGGCGGCACGGAGGTCCGCCTGCACCTGCCGGTGCCCGAGCACGCAACGGAACATGCAACAGGACATGCATCAGAAGGGGCAACACCATGACCACACGCGTTGTCATCGTCGACGACCACGCCATCTTCCGCACCGGTCTGAAGGCCGATCTGGATCCGGCGGACATCGCGGTGGTGGGGGAGGCTGGTGACGTCGACTCGGCCATCCGGATCATCCACGAACTCGAGCCGGAGGTGGTGCTGCTGGACGTGCACCTGCCCGGTGGCAAGGGCGGTGGTGGGGCCGAGGTCGCGGCGTCCTGTCAGGACCTGGCCCCCGAGGTGAGGTTCCTGGCGATCTCCGTGTCCGATGCCGCCGAGGACGTGGTCTCCGTCATCCGCGCCGGCGCCCGCGGCTACGTCACCAAGACCATCTCCGGGGCCGAGGTGTCCGCGGCCGTGCAGCGGGTGGCCGGCGGCGACGCCGTGTTCTCGCCCCGGCTGGCCGGCTTCGTCCTGGACGCCTTCGGCACCGCGGACGTGGCCGTGCGGGACGAGGAGCTCGACCTGCTCTCGGCCCGCGAGCTCGAGGTCATGCGGCTGATCGCCCGCGGCTACACCTACCGCGAGGCCGCGAAGGACCTCTTCATCTCTGTGCGCACCATCGAGACCCATGTGTCCAATGTGCTGCGCAAGCTCCAGCTCTCCAACCGCCATGAGCTCACGCGTTGGGCGGGGGAGCGGGGGCTGTTGTAGACCCGGTTCTAGATTCGGTGCACCACATCCGCCAGCGCCACCACGTCCGCCTCATGGTGCGTGACGAGCACCGTGGTGCGCCCGGTCAGGACCTCGGCCAGCAGCTCGCGGATCTGCGGGACCACCTGGGCGTCCAGGGCGGACAGCGGCTCATCCAGCAGCACCAGCTCCGGCCCCGAGGCCAGCACCCGGGCGATCGCCGTGCGTTGCGCCTGGCCGCCGGACATCTCCCCGGGCCGGCGGGAGGCCAGCTGCCCCACGCCCACCCGCTCGAGCCAGTCCCGGGCCGCGTTCCGTCGGTTCCTCCGGCCCACGACGCCGGCCCTGACCAGCCCGAAGGCGACGTTCGCCTCGGCCGTGAGGTGGGGGAAGAGCAGGGGGTCCTGCGTCAGGTAGCCGACGTTCCGGCGTCGCGCCGGGGTCCAGGTGTCTCGGCTGTCGGTGACGTCGAAGAGAGTCCTGTCCCCGAGCCGGGCATGCCCGGTCTCCGGCCGCAGCCAGCCGGCGAGGGCGGACAGCAGAGTGGACTTGCCGGAGCCGTTGGGCCCGGTCAGGGCCAAGGTCTGGCCCTCGTCCACGGTGAGGGCGAGGTCGACCCCGCGTTCGGGGACGACCACGCGGCAGTCCAGGCCGGTCATGCCTCTGCGCCCGTCCGCCGGCCGTATCGGCGTCCATCCCGGCGCCCATCCCGCCGTCCATCCCGCCGTCCATAGGCCACGGTGATGACCACGAGGGCGACCACCACGAGCACGAGGGAGAGGGCGACGGCGGCCTCCGGATCGGTCTCGCGCTCGAGGTAGACCTGCAGTGGCAGGGTGCGCGTGGTGCCCTGCAGGGAGCCGGCGAAGGTGATCGTCGCCCCGAACTCGCCCAGGGCGCGGGCGAAGGTCAGCACCAGTCCGGCGACGAGCCCGGGCACCAGGAGTGGCAGCGTCACGGTGAGGAACGTGCGCAGCGGGGAGGCTCCCAGGGATAGCGCGGTGCGCTCATGGGCCTCACCGCGGGTCAGCAGGGCGCCCTCCAGGGCCACCACCAGGAACGGCAGGGACACGAAGACCTGTGCCATGACCACGGCCGCTGACGTGAACGCGATCTCGATCCCGAGCAGTTGCAGGTGCTCGCCGATCAGTCCGCGCCGACCGAACGCCTCGGTCAGCGCGATCCCGCCGACCACGGGCGGGACCACCAGCGGCAGCAGCACCAGGGACCGGGCGAAGCTGCGGCCCGGGAAGTCCAGCCGGGTGAGCACGAGGGCCAGCGGGGTGCCGATCACCAGGCAGATCGCGGTGGCCGTCAGCGCGGTCCGCAGGGAGAGCCCGAGGGCGTCCAGGGCGGAGGGTGAGGTGAGCAGTTCGGGCAGCCGGGTGAGGTCCACGCCGGCCACCAGGGCGACGAACGGCACCAGGAGCACAGCCGCGCCCAGGATCCCGACGACGGCGAGCCCGGCCGGCGGGTGGACCCGCACCTCTCTGCCCCGCACCAACCGGCCCCGCGCCCACCGTGACGCGCGCCTCGGACGCGCCGTCACGGAGCGCCGAACCCGTCGGCCTCGAGCACCGACTGGCCGTCCTCGGAGAGCACGTAGTCGACGAAGCGCTGGGCCAGTTCAGGGTGCTCCGGGCCGTTCTCCGCGGCAGCGTCCAGCACGGTGATGGGGTAGGTGTTCACAGCGGAGTCGGCGTTCTCGAGCTCGATGGCGTTCACCGTGCCACCCGCTGTCTCACCGGCACCACCACCGGCACTCAGCGCGTCCGTGACGTAGACCAGGCCGGCGTCGGCCTCGCCGGAGGCGACCTTGCCGAGCACGTCGGTGACGCTGGCCTCCTCGCTGACGGGGGAGAGTTCCACGCCGGCGTCCGCCGCCACGTCGAGGGCAGCGCGGCCGCACGGGACCTGGGGGGCGCAGACCACGAGCTTCACGCCCTCGGCCGCCGCGTCCTCAAGGGAGGCGATGTCGGGGGCATCGGCCCGGGTGTCGGCGGGGGTGACCAGCGTGAGGACGTTGGTGGCGAACGGTTTCGGCTCCCCGGAGTTCTCGCCGGCCGCCACGACCGTGTCCATGTTCGGCTCGTCAGCCGAGGCGAAGACGTCGGCGGGGGCGCCGGCCAGGATCTGCTCCGCGAGGGAGGACGAGCCGGCGACGTTGTATTCGACCTCGACCCCCGGGTTCTCCTGCTCGAAGCCGTCCGCCAGTTCCTCGAAGGAGTCGCCGAGGGACGCTGCCGCGAAGACGGTGAGGGTGGTGGCGGGTTCCGCGGCGCCATCGGAGAGCGCGCTGCAGCCGGCCAGGACGACACTGGATCCCACGATGAGGCCAAGGGCGCGGCTTGAGTTGCGTCCGGTACGGCCCCGCATCAGCCGTCCGCCCGTTCTGTTCGTTCTGGTCGTTCCGTGGGTTCCGCGCGTTCCATGCGTTCCACGATGACGGTGGTTGCCTTCACGACGGCCATGGCGGGCATGCCGGGCTCGAGACCGAGCTCCCGGGCCGCCTCCGCGCTCATGAGTGAGACCACCCGGAAGGGGCCGCACTGCAGCTCCACCTGGGCCATGACGGTGTCCATGACCACGTCCGTCACCAGCCCGTGGAAGCGGTTGCGCGCCGAGGAGGGGACGCCGTCGTCACCGGAGCTGTTGAGGGTGTTGTTGCCGTCCTTGACCAGCTGGGCCACCTCGACACCATCGACGGCGGCCCGGCCGGTTCCGTCCGTGTGGGCGCTGAGCCGGCCGGAGGCGACCCATCGGCGGACGGAGTCATCACTCACGCCGAGGAAGCGGGCAGCCTCAGAGATCCGCAGAAGCGTCATGAATGACACCCTATGCGACGCAACTGCGGATCGATACCCCCGATCGGACCCGCATCTGCACGGTGCAACGGGGCTGGGTGTCAGCGGGCGAGGAGCTGCTGGATCCGGCCGATGCCTTCGGAGAGGTCGTCGTCGCCCAGGGCGTAGGACAGGCGCAGGAAGCCCGAGGGGCCGAAGGCCTCGCCGGGTACGACGGCGACCTCGGCCTCGTCCAGGATGTAGCCGGCCAGCTCAGCCGATGTCTGGTGCTGATGTCCGTCGCCCAGCACACCGCGGACGTCCACGTACGCGTAGAAGGCGCCGGCCGGCGTCGGGCAGGAGAATCCGGGCACCGCGTTGAGGCCCTCGACGATGGCCTTGCGGCGGCGGTTGAAGGCCGTCTTCATCTCCTCGACGGCGTCCAGCGGGCCGGCGACGGCGGCGAGGGCCGCGCGCTGGGAGACGTTCGCGACGTTCGAGGTGGCATGCGACTGCAGATTGGTGGCTGCCTTGATGATGTCCACCGGGCCGGCCATCCATCCCACGCGCCAGCCGGTCATGGCGTAGGTCTTGGCCACGCCGTTGAGGATGATGACCTGATCGGCCATGTCCGGCACGGCGGCGGCGATCGAGGTGAAGGGGACGTTGTCATAGGTGAGGTGTTCGTAGATCTCGTCGGTGACCACCCAGAGGCCCCGGGACACGGCCCACTGTCCGATCGCGGCCGTCTCCTCCGGGTCATACACGGCACCGGTGGGGTTGGAGGGGGAGTTGAACAACAGCACCTTGGTCCGCTCGGTGACCGCGGCCTCCAGCTGGTCCACGGTGACCTTGTAGCCGGTCTCCGGGCCGGCGAACACCTCGACCGGCACGCCGCCGGCCAGGCGGATGGACTCGGGGTAGGTGGTCCAGAACGGAGTGGGGACGATGACCTCGTCGCCCGGATCCAACAGGGTCGCGAAAGTGTTGTAGACGGCCTGCTTGCCGCCGTTGGTCACCAGGACCTGCTGGGGTTCGATCTCGAATCCGGAGTCGCGCAGCGTCTTCTCCGCAATGGCCTGCTTCAGCTCGGGCAGACCGCCGGCGGGGGAGTAGCGGTGGTTCTTGGGGTCCTGGGCGGCGTTCACGGCGGCCTCGACGATGTACCCCGGGGTGGGGAAGTCCGGTTCACCGGCGCCGAAGCCGATCACCGGCCGCCCGGCGGCCTTGAGGGCCTTGGCCTTGGCGTCGACGGCGAGGGTGGCAGATTCGGCGATCGAGCCGATGCGCTCGGAGACGCGGCTGCGGGGCGGGGTGGGCTGCGAGGTGGACAGCGAGCTATACATGGGGTCCTTCCGGCGGGCGGTTTCCGGGGGTCGTCGCGATTCAGCCTAGTGGTACCCGGCGTACTCGTGCCCGTGTGTGCGCCCCGGAGAAGCGGCCGGTTCGACTCACTGCCCCCGATGGCGTAAAGTTGATGCCCGGTGTTGAAAAGCACCAGGCTGGGCCGTGCCGTGGGAAACCACATCCGGCCCCTAGGGTAGTGGCGCAATTGGTAGCGCAGCGGTCTCCAAAACCGCAGGTTGCAGGTTCGAGTCCTGTCTACCCTGCGCAGGGTGGTCTTTCGGAGATCCGAAAAGCCCCCGGCAGGACAGTTTCAGTGTCGACCTAGCAAGTGAGGCCACGTGACCGAGGCAGTTGCGAACAGCACTGGGGACCAGAACCCCGGCACGCCGCGGAAGCGAGGTCTCTTCGGCAGAATCGCCCTGTTCCTGCGGCAGGTGGTGGACGAGCTCAAGAAGGTCGTCACCCCCACCCGTGAGGAGCTGGTGAAGCTCACGGGCGTCGTGCTCGCCTTCGTGATCTTCATGATCTTGCTGGTGACCTTGTTGGACTTCTTGTTCGGCATGGGTGCCTCCTTCGTCTTCGGCGACGGCAGCGCCTGACGCTTCCCGCCGGTGGACGCATGCCCTGCCGGAAGTACGTTGAACGCGTGAAGAAAGCAGGAACCAGTGTCCGAGCAGGAACTCGAACCGCAGGCCGACGCCCTCGCTGAGGCTGACGCCCTCGAAGAGGAGCAGTCCCAGCCGTCTCAGGACCCCGAGACTGCTGAGGACGCCGCCGTCGCCGGCGAGCCCGTCATTCCGGCTGAGCCGGCCGATTCCGAGGAGTCGGAGGCCGACGTCGACCCGCAGGTCGCCGTGGACCCGGCGATCGAGGCCGACGGCATCGACGAGAGCTACGACGAGACCGCCGAGCCGGAGGTCGATCCCCAGGCCGAGACCCGCGAGGTCACAGCTGAGGCATCCGCTGAGGACCAGGGTCAGATGACCCTGCAGGAGGAAGACCTGGCCCAGAGCGGCGCTGAGTCCGCCGATCGACCCGACGCCGACCTGGTGGGCGAGGATTCCCTGGACGTGGAGCCGGTCGAGGCTGCGCCGGCCGTCGAGGCCGAGCCGGAGGTGGACCCCTCCGAGGAGCTCCGCACCCGTCTGCGCCGTCAGCCGGGCGACTGGTACGTCATCCACACCTACGCGGGCTACGAGAAGCGCGTGAAGACCAACCTGGAGACGCGTGTCCAGACCCAGGAGATGGAGGACTACGTCTATGAGATCGAAGTCCCCATGGAAGAGGTCGTGGAGATCCGCAACACCACGCGCAAGCTCGTCAACCGGGTGCGCATCCCCGGGTACGTGCTCGTCCGCATGGACCTGACGGACGCCTCCTGGGGCGTGGTCCGCCACACCCCGGGCGTCACCGGATTCGTGGGCAACGCCCATGACCCGTTCCCGCTCTCCCTCGACGAGATCCACTCCATGCTGGCCCCCTCGGTCATGCAGGAGGCCACCAAGACGGCCCAGGCCGAGGGCCGGCCCGCCCCGGCCGGCGCCGAGTCCGCCCCGGCCATCGAGGTCGACTTCGAGGTCGGCGAGTCCGTCACCGTCAACGACGGCCCGTTCGAGACGTTGCCGGCCACGATCTCCGAGGTCAAGGTCGAGTCCCAGCAGCTCGTGGTCCTCGTGACCATCTTCGAGCGCGAGACTCCAGTCACCCTGTCCTTCAACCAGGTCACGAAGATCCGGTAGTAGGCACCACCAGACTTCGCCCCCTCCGGTTGCTTCGGCTGCTTTGGCCGGACGGTGGCGGACCGGTCACCGCGCCACGGTGGCCACCAGCTCCGGAACACGCTCCTGTGCTTCGGGGAACACGCAAGAAGTTACAGAAGAAGGACCCGATTATGGCCCCCAAGAAGAAGGTCGCAGGCCTGATCAAGCTGCAGATCCAGGCAGGAGCCGCCAACCCGGCCCCTCCGATCGGCCCTGCGCTCGGTCAGCACGGCGTGAACATCATGGAGTTCTGCAAGGCGTACAACGCCGCGACGGAATCCCAGCGTGGCAACGTCGTCCCCGTCGAGATCACCGTGTACGAAGACCGTTCGTTCACCTTCGTCACCAAGACCCCGCCGGCCGCTGAACTGATCAAGAAGGCTGCCAAGGTCGCCAAGGGCTCGTCCACCCCGCACACGGACAAGGTCGGCAAGCTGACCCAGGCCCAGTGCGAGGAGATCGCCCAGACCAAGATGGAAGACCTCAACGCCAACGATGTCCAGGCTGCGGCCAAGATCATCGCCGGCACCGCCCGCTCCATGGGCATCACCGTCGAAGGCTGACGGAAGCAACACTTTTCAGCACTTCAGCAACACAGCTCATTCCAGTGGCAGGGTCGCGCGCGACCCGCAGACCACGACTGCATAAGGAGAACAAGCAGATGGCACAGCGCAGCAAAGCATACAAGGCGGCTCAGGAGAAGATCGGCGAGGACATCTACGGTCCCGTCGAGGCCATCGCCCTGGCCAAGGACACCAACCCGTCCAAGTCGGACGCCACCGTGGAGGTTGCCTTCCGCCTGAGCGTCGATCCCCGTAAGGCCGATCAGATGGTGCGCGGCACCGTCAACCTGCCGCACGGCACCGGCAAGACCGCCCGCGTGGTCGTCTTCGCCACCGGTGACAAGGCCGCAGCGGCCGAGGCCGCCGGCGCCGACTTCGTGGGCTCGGACGACCTGATCGCCAAGGTCCAGGGGGGCTGGACCGACTTCGACGCCGCCGTGGCGTCCCCGGACATGATGGGCAAGGTCGGACGTCTCGGCAAGGTCCTCGGCCCGCGCAACCTGATGCCGAACCCGAAGACCGGCACGGTGACCCCGGACGTGGCCAAGGCCGTGACTGACATCAAGGGCGGCAAGATCGACTTCCGCGTCGACAAGCACTCGAACCTGCACTTCATCATCGGCAAGACCAGCTTCGATGCTGACAAGCTGACCGAGAACTACGCCGCTGCCCTGGAGGAGGTGCTGCGCCTGAAGCCGTCCGCGTCCAAGGGCCGGTACATCTCCAAGGCCACCATCTCGACGACCTTCGGCCCCGGCATCCGGGTGGACCCGAACGTGGTCAAGATCGAGACTGAGGCGACCGCTCAGGCCTGATCTCAGGTTGGAGCACTAGCTGCATCATCAGGGCCGGAACCCGCGAGAGATCGCGGTTCCGGCCCTGGTGCGTTTAATGCGCCCAGCAACCCGGCCCGGTGCGGCATCATGAACACCATGAGGATCGAATGGCTGGACCTTCCCGACGCCCTGGACCAGACGCGGTTGCCGATGCCGCCCACCACGGCGGACTTCCTGCAGGTGACGCAACTCGCCAACCTGGTGACGTCCCTGTTCTGGGGCAACAACGACTTCTACGTCTCCCCGGAGAACCAGTTGGCCGGCGCCACCTCCCGGGAGGACGTGCGCACCTCCTACGCCGTCGCCCGCGAGCCCCTGACTGGGGACCGGCCCGACCGCATCATCGGCTATGCCGCCCTGAGCCTGCCCTGGGAGCCGGCCAGCCAGCCAACCATCGCCGAGGTGAACGTCGCCGTGCACCCCGACTTCCGGCGTCGTGGGGTGGGGTCCGCCTTGCTGCGCGAGGCCGAAGCCGAAGCGGTGCGGCGGGGACGCACCGTGCTGCAAGCCTGGACGGACAACGCCCTGGTGGACCCGGCCGCCGTCGGGTCCGGTCCGGTGTTCGTCTCTGGCACCTCGTTGGAGACCGGACTGACCCCGGTGGTCCGGACATCCCCGGATTCCCTGCCCGACGCCGGCCGGGACCGGATCCGCTGGCAGGCGCCTGATGCGGCGTTCGCCGCCGCCCACGGCTACGAGCTGGCCCAGGTGGAGTGGACGTCCGTGCTGGACCTGCGGGAGGCAGCCGGTGCCGCTCTGATGGCTGAATCCGGCTCCGGCGCCGCCGAGGAGCATGGCTATGACCTGGTCAGCTGGGAAGGCGCCTGCCCGGAGGAGGATGCGGAATCGATGGCCGGGCTGCTCGGCCGGATGGCGGCCGAGGCGCCCGCCGCGGCCCTGGAGCGGGTGGCAGAGCGCTGGAATGTGCCCCGGTTGCGAGCCGAGGAGGGGGCCCGCCGCGAGATGGGCCTGTCCATGATCACGACGGCGGCGCGCGACCGGTCGACCGGGCAGCTCGTCGGGCACTCGGACATCGAGACCTTCGCCGACCTGCCCCAGGCGGCCTACCAGGGCAACTCTCTGGTTCACCCGGAGCATCGGGGACGGGGGCTCGCCGTGCTCCTGAAGGCCGTCAACGTCTCGCAGCTGTTGCGGCTGAAGCCCGAGGCCGAACGCCTCTACACCTGGAACGCCGCCGAGAACGGGGCGATCCTACGCGCCAACCAGGAGCTGGGGTTCGTGCCGGTGGCCACACACCCCGCCTGGCAGAAGAGGGCCTGACAGAAGCTCCCGCAGTTCCTATTCAATGGGAACCAGCCTCCCGGCTGCGGTGAGCGTGGGTGACGATGGACCGTGAGCCGCGTCACGGGCGCGGCACCGTATCCCGACTCGATGCAGACCTGGGCAGAACGCAAACCCAGGCAGAACAAGGCAGGCCCATGACCGAGAATCCACCCGCACCGACGCTTCCGACGCTCGCGCCGTGGGATCACGAGGTCGACCTCCTGGTGCTCGGCACCGGTGCCGCCGGTCTCGCCGCCGCCCTGACGGGCGTCCAGGAGGGGCTGTCAGTGCTGGTCCTGGAGAAGACCGACTACATCGGCGGCACGACGGCCTACTCGGCCGGGACCTGTTGGATCCCGAACAACCACTTCCAGCACGAGGACGGCATCACCGACGACGCCGAGAAGGCCGAGCGCTACCTCGACCGGCTGGTGGGGGACAAGTCGGACAAGGTGTTGCGCCAGGCGTACCTGGACAACGGGCCCGCGATGCTGCGCTACATGGAGGACCTGGGGGTGACGTTCCGGCGGTCACCCGCCGTGGTGGACTACCACTCGGAGTTGCCGGAGACCGGCCAGACCGGACGCGCCCTGGAGCCGGAGCCCTTCGACGGCCGCAGACTGGGCCGGAACCGCTTCCGCCACATCCGGCCCCCGGTGCCCGAGTTCGCGCTCATGGGCGGGACCATGATGCTGCGCCGGGCCGAGGTCGGCACCCTGCTGGGCCTGTTCTCCAAGAAAGCCGGCACCACGGCGAAGGCCGGCGCCACGGCCCTGGGTCTGGGGGCGCGTTGGGCCCTGGACATGGTCCGGAACCCGCGCGGCACTCGGTTGGTGATGGGCAATGCCCTCGTGGCCCGCATGTACGCCGAGCTGCTCGCCCGGGGCGGGGAGGTGTGGCGCAACGCCTACACCACGGAGCTGCTGCGGGACCAGGATCGGGTGACGGGCGCCGTCGTGGGCCATGGGGGCCGCGAGCTGCGGATCCGGGCCCGGCGTGGCGTGGTGCTGGCCGCCGGTGGGTTCGCCCAGAGCCCCGAACTGCGGGCGAAGTTCCTCCCGGAGCCCACACCGCAATTCTCCCGAGCCGGGGAGGGTGCGACGGGTGACACCTTGCGCCTGAGCGAGGCCATCGGTGCGGCCGCGGGGACGGACAACGGCGAGAACGCGCTGTGGTTCCCCTCCTCGATCGGGACCCGGGCGGACGGCTCCACCGTGGTGTTCCCGCACATCTGGGACCGGGCCAAGCCCGGCCTGATCGCCGTCAACTCCGCCGGCCGGCGGTTCGTGGACGAATCGCACTCGTACCACCGCTTCGTGCGGGCCATGTATGCATCGCACCAGACGGTGCCGACCATCCCGGCCTGGCTCGTGGTGGACGCCAGTACCCTGGCGAAGTACGGGCTGGGCATGATCACCATGCCGCACCTGCCCGCCGCGATGCTGCAGAAGTACATCGACGACGGCTACCTCCACCGCGGCGCCACCCTGCGGGAGCTGGCCGCGGAGATCGGCGTGGACCCCGTTGGCCTTGAGGAGACCGTCCGCCGGTACAACGGCTTCGCCGAGACCGGTGTGGACGAGGACTTCCAGAAGGGCGAGCTGATGTTCGGGCGGGTGGCCGGGGATCCGGAGCACACGCCGAACCCGAACATCGGACCGATCCGGCAGGGGCCGTTCTACGCCGTGGCCGTGGTCCCGACCCCCTTGGCCACGGCCTACGGGATCCAGGTCAACGCGCAGGCCCAGGTGGTGGGCCGTGACGGCGCGGTGCTCGAAGGCCTGTACGCTGCCGGCAATGACGCCGCCTCGGTCATGGGCAGCGAGTACCCGGGTGCCGGATCCCAGGTCGGTGCAGGCATGACCTTCGGCTGGGTGGCGGCTCGCCACGCGGCCGGGACTGTCTGAGCATCGGACGAGGAGGCACACCCATGGGTAGGACCCTGTCGCTGCTCCTGGCGCTGGCCGGCGGCGTGGCGATTGCCATCCAGGCCCGGATCACCGGCGCTCTGAGGGCCGAGCTGGGAGATGCCTCCCTGGCCGCGACGGTGACCTTCGGCTCCGGGCTGGTGTTGATGCTGCTCGTCAACGGCCTGGTCCGGGCGAACCGCCGTGGGGTGGTCCAACTGGTCAGAGGTGCGGCCGCGGGACGGTTCCCGTGGGTGTTCGTCTTCTCCGGGCTCCTCGGTGCCTTCGCCGTGTACGGACAGGCCGTCACCGTGGACCTGGTGGGCGTTGCGCTGTTCTCCCTCGTCTTCATCTCCGGCCAGATGCTCTCTTCGACGCTGATGGACACCGTTGGGTGGGTGCCCTCGGGGCGTCACCGCCTGAGCCTGCGGAGGTCGGTGGGCGTGCTGGCCGGGCTGGCCGGCGTCGGGCTGGCGCTCTCCCCGCGCCTGCTCGGGGGTGGGTTCGGAGGGGTTTCCGGGGATGCCGGAGGTGCCGGGGCGGCCCCGGGCTCGGAGATGCTGTTGGCCCTCGGCTTGCCGCTGTTGATCGTCCTGGCCGGTGGCCTGCTCCAGCCGCCCCAGATGGCGATGAACGCGGTGATGGGTGCGGCCGTGGGCCGGATCGAGCCGCTCGTGCTGTTCAACTACCTGATCGGGACGCTGGCGCTACTGGCGGTGGCCGCACCGCAGATCACGGCCGGTGGCCTGGCCCGGCTGCCCTGGGGCCCTGGGGACTGGTGGTATTACACGGGTGGCCTGCTGGGTTCCGTGGTGGTGATCGGCGGGGCCCTCTTGACGCGGACCATCGGCTCGCTGTTGTTCACCCTCGGGCTCGTTGCCGGCCAGTTGGCCGGGTCGCTGGTGGTGGACGCGGTATGGCCCACGCGCGGCGCCGAGGTGACCTGGCAGGTCCTGACCGGGGCAGTCATCACGCTGTTGGCCCTGGTGTTGGCCTCCTCCAGCACGCTGCGGACCTCGCTGCGGAATCCGCCGCGGAAGCCGGCGCGGACGCCGTCTCAGACGCCGTCGCAGACCACCCGGAGCGGGAGATCCTGATGGCGAACTCCCCTTCCGGCGAATCACTGATCCAGCGCCTGGTGCGGGTGCTGCATGCCTTCGACGCCGACCACCCGGAACTCACGGCCTCCGAACTGGCCGTCCGCACGGGGCTGTCCACCTCCACCGCCCACCGCCTCGCGGGGGACATGGCCGAGGAGGGGCTGCTGCGGCGCACCCCGGACGGCCGTTTCCGGATCGGTCTGGTGCTGTGGGAGCTGGGTCAGCGCAGCTCCACCTACCAGGAATTCGGCCAGGCGGCACTGCCGTTCATGGAGGCCGTGCACGTGACGCAGCGGCAGAACACCTCGCTGGCCATCCTGGACCACGACGACGGCACGATCATCTATCTGGAACGACTGATCAGCAAGGACGTGTCGACGGACCTGACCAAGGTCGCCGGCCGGTTGCCGGTGCTCTCCACGGCACCGGGGTTGGCCATCCTGGCGCACTCCCCGCGCCAGCTCCAAGAGCGGTACCTCACCTCGACCTGGGACCGGGCCACGCGCCTGTCCGGCATCACCGAGGTGGGCCTGCGCCGCCGACTGGCGCAGGCCCGTACCGACGGCTATGCCCACCTGCGGGGGATCACCGTGGCCGGCTCCTCGGGGACGGCCGCACCCGTCTTCGGGCCAGGAGGCCGGGTCCTGGGCGCCATCTCGATCGTGGCCGAGGTGGACCAGATCAACCTCCAGATCCAGGTCCCCGTCCTGCTGGCCGCAACGCGAGGGCTGTCCCGGCAGATGGGTTCGCGCGGGAAGTCCGGGGGATGGGAGCCCTCCTGAGGGCGGAATGAGGGCCGAATGAGGGCCGGACTCCTCTTTGCCATTCAATGGGAATGCGGACGCCGAGGGTGGTCTCTTCCAGGCACGATGGCTTGTAATGCCGGTCACAGGGCCGGCGTGCACCAACCCGAGGAGCTACATCCATGACCGCCTACGCCGTCACCTACGCCTACGTCCCCGAGACCGAGGAGATGGTCGCCACCCGCCCCTCCCACGTGGAGTTCCTGTCCGGGCTCCACGAACAGGGCACGCTCCTGGTCTCCGGACGACTGACCGAGGGTGATCCGCTGGGCGCCCTCCTGATCATCAAGGGCGAGTCCGTGGACGAGGTCTCCTCGATCATGGACGGCGACCCGTTCTTCCAGGCCGGCTTCGTCGCCGAGCGCACGGTGCGAAAGTGGAACATCGCCTTCGGCTCGATCGAGGGTGCCGAGTAATCTCATGACCTCGACCACCCCCGCCCCGGCAACCAGCACCGCCCGCACCGCCACCGCCGCCGTGACCACGAGCCGCCGCGCCATCGAGTACCGCAGCATCGCGGCACCGGTGCCGGCGCCGGGCATGGCGGTCATCCGGATGGCTTCCGTGACCCTCTGCGGCACCGATGCGCACATCTGGGATGACGACTACGCCACCGAGCTGCCGATCATCCAAGGTCATGAGGCTGCCGGAACCATCGCCGCGCTCGACCCCTCGGACATGCCTACGGACCTGGGTTCGGGCACGGATTCGGGGACCGGCGGCTGGGCCGTGGGCGATCGGGTGGCCATCTCGCCGATGTTCTACTGCGGGCAGTGCCACGCCTGCTCCATCGGACGCGTCAACGCCTGCCGGCACATGAGCGTCTACGGCTGCTACGAGGATGGCTCGCTGGTGACCGAACAGGCCGTCCCGCTGGAGAAGCTGTACCGGGTCCCGGACGGACTGGAGCTGTCCTTGGCGCCCATGTCCGAGCCGGCCTCCATCGCCATGCAGGCCGTCAACCGCGGCCGCGCCGAGGCCGGAGAGACGGTCCTCGTCTCCGGAGCCGGACCGATCGGCCTCTTGGCCACCGTTTACCTCAAGGACCTGGGTTGTGACGTCACCGTCTCGGACATGAACCCGTCCCGGCTGGCACTGGCCGCGGCCTTGGGCGCGGACCGCACCTTCACCGTCACTCCCGGGGATTTCCCGACGGCGGCGCAGCGGACCGAGCTGGACCAGCTCACCCGCGGCGATGGTCCGTCCCTGGTCATCGACGCCACCGGTGCCCCCGCCTCGGTGGCCACCGGGGTGGACCTGGTGGCCACGGCCGGCCGCGTGGTCTGCGTCGGCATCTCCGACGCGGAACTGCGTCTGACCCTGCGCACCCTGCCGGTCAAGGAGATCGACCTGCTCGGCTCGCGCAACTCCCAGAACCTCATCGGCGAGGCGCTGGACCTGCTGGACCGCCATCAGGACAGCATCGGTGCCCTGCTGACCCACCGTTTCGCGTTCACCGAGCTCGACGCGGCCTTCACGACCCTGGTCGACCCGACCGCCGGCGTCGGGAAAATCGCGATCGACTTCCCGCAACGCTCTGAACGCTCTGAATGGTCTGAATCACGTGAAGGAGCCACCCGGCCATGACCGATGCAGTGGAGACCCGTTCCCTCCTCACCTCCGTGCCCGAGCTCGCCGACCGCTATGACCTCGTCGTCATCGGCTCCGGTTGCGCCGGGATGACCGCGGCCCTCGTGGCCGCCCAGGCCGGTGCCTCGGTCCTGGTGCTGGAGAAAGCCGACCGGCTCGGCGGCACCACCGCCGCCGGGGGAGGCGTGATGTGGGCCCCGGACAACCACCTCATGGGATCGCGTGACTTCACGGACACCCCCGAGGACGCCGCCGCCTACCTGCGCGCCGCCACGGGTGGGAAACTCTCCGAGGAGGAGATCTCCTGGTACGTCTCCACTGCCGCGGAAGCGGTCCGCTTCCTGGACGAGAACACACGGGTGGACTACGCCCCGCTGTTCCGGCCCGACTATCACATGGAATGGCCCGGGGCCACGGCCGGAGGCCGCGGTCTGGACCACCGGGAGTTCGACCCCTCTGTGGTGCCGGGACTGGCGGAGACGTTGCGTCCACCGACCTACCTGCCGCTGCTGACCATGGACGAACGGGACCAGCTGCACGGCGCGGCCCCCGATCCCGCGCTGCTTGCCGGCCGCGCCGAGCGCGGGGTGCGCACGATGGGCGGGGCGCTGGCAGGTGCCCTGACCGCCTCGGCCTGGGAGGCCGGCGTCGTGATCGCGGCCGCTGCCCCGGCCACGGGACTGCAGCGTGACGCTGGCAAGGAGACGTACTCCGGCGGCTGGCAGGTGACGGTGGCCGGAGAGCGGGAGATCACGGCCGCATCCGTGGTCATCGCCTCCGGCGGCTTCGAATGGTCGACCGAGCTGACCGGAACCCTGCTCAAATTCCCCGTCACCCCGATCTCCGCGCCCAGCAATGCCGGGGACGGACTGAAGCTGGGCCTGTCCGTGGGCGGTTCCTTCACGGAGACCACGGACATCTGGGGCGTGCCCGTGATCACCGCCCACGGTGCCATCTACGACGGCCGGCCCTCGGGCCGGATGGGCAACGTGGAGGCCACCCTGCCCGGCGGCATCGTGGTGAACTCCGCCGGCCGCCGCTTCGTCAATGAGGCCCTGAACTACCACGACTTCTCCCGGGTCTTCGCGAACATCGACCCCGAGACCTCCCAGTACGCCAATATCCCGGCCTACCTGGTGATGGACTCGCGGTTCGTCTCCCGGTACCCCGTCGCCGGGAACCCGGTCTTCTCCGAGCCCGCCGAGGCCCCGGACTGGATGGTCCGGGCGGACACGCTGGCCGAGTTGGCGCAGATCATCGGCGTGGACCCGGCCGGCCTCGAGGAGACCGTGGCCCGTTTCAACCCGGCGGCGGAACGCGGCGAGGACCCGGAGTTCGGCCGGGGGTCCTCCGCCCAGGACCGGCACCTGGGAGACCCGCAGAACCTCCCCAACCCCTGCCTGGCACCGCTCGCGGACCCACCGTTCTACGCCGTGCAGCTGCACCCCGGCGCCCTGGGCACCGCGGGTGGCCTGCGCGCCGACATGGACGGACGAGTCCTGGACTGGAACGGGGCCCCGCTGCCCGGACTGTATGCCGCTGGCAACTGCTCGGCGACCGTTTTCAAGGACGCCTATCCCGGAGGCGGGGCCACGATCGGCTCGGCCGTCACTCGCGCCTATGCCGCGGGCCGGCATCTCACGCGGACCCACCTCGGCGGGGACGCCGGCGTCTAGCCCGAATCACCCCGGACCAACCCGGACCAACCCGAACCAACCCGGACCAAGCACCCCAGAGGACGTCCACGCATGAGCACCGCCCGACCTGGAACCCAGAACCGCACCCAGCACCGCGCCCAGAACCGCACCCAGCACCGCGCCCAGAACCGCACCCAGCACCGCACCCAGAACCGCACCCTGCGCGTCGGCATCGCCGGAGGTGGGGCGATCTTCCGCAACCACCTGGAGGCCTACCGGGCCCTGCAGGACGTCGAGGTGGTGGCCCTGTGTGACATCGACGCCGAGCGGGCCGGTGCGGTCGCCGCGGCTCACGGGATCCAGCATGCCTTCGGCTCCGTCACGGACCTGCTGGCCTGGCGGGGTGCCGATGGACGAGGGATCGACCTGATCTCGGTGTGCACCCCGCACCCCACCCACGAGGCCGTCGTCACGGAGGCCGCCGCCGCCGGTGTGCACGTGCTGTGTGAGAAGCCCATCGCGATCGACCTCGAGGCCGCCGAGCGGATGGTGGTCGCCTGCCGCGAGGCCTCCGTGACCTTCGGCGTGCTGTTCCAGCGCCGGTTCTGGCCCGCCGCCCAGCGGATCCGGGCCGCCATCGACGACGGGACGCTGGGCACCCCGATCCTCGGCCACTGCTCCGTGCTGCTGCACCGGGAACCCGAGTACTACTCCGCCACCGACTGGAGGGGCACCTGGGCCTCGGACGGCGGCGGGGTGCTGATGACCCAGGGCATCCACTACATCGACCTGCTCCAGTGGTTCATGGGCGAGGTGGTCGAGGTGCACGGGCACATGGCGACCTTCGTGCACGGCGACCACATCGAGGTCGAGGACTCGGCCGTGGCGACCCTCAGGTTCGCCTCCGGGGCCATCGCCACCGTGCAGGCCTCCACCGCCGTCACCCCGTCGCTCGGCGTCCAGGTCCGCGTCACCGGTTCCACGGGTGCCACCGCGCAGGTGACCGAGTTCCCCGAGGGCACCGACGGGCGGGTGGACATCTGGGCGGCCGGGGACAGCGTCGGCGCCCAGGAGACCTGGCCGTCCTCGCTCAACCCCAACGTGGACCTGGCCGCCATCAACGGTGCCCTGATCCCGTGGCACCGGGCCCAGGTGGCCGACTTCGTGGACGCCGTCCGCACCGGCGGCACCCCCGCCGTGACGGGCGAGGAGGCCACCAAGTCCCTGCGCATCCTGCTGGCGGTGTACGAATCCTCCCGCACCGGCAAACCGGTGGTGTTCTGAGCCGTTCGGCTCACTGAGGTGACCACAGGCAACGGCGCCCCCTTCCATCAGGAAGGAGGCGCCGTCGTCGTAGTTGGTGGTGGAGATCCCGGTCAGGGGATCAGGACGGACAGTCCCTCGTCCTTGCCCTTCAGGGCCTGCTTGCGGCGCAGGCGCATCTGGCGCAGCGGGGGCAGCAGGAGTGCTGCGGCCGAGATGGCGAAGAGCACCAGGGCGATGGGGCTGGTGAGGAATCCGGTCCAGCCGTCCCCGATCAGGGTGCGCCGCAGGTTGGATTCCGCGAGGGGGCCGAGGATCAGGCCGAGGACGGCTGGTCCAGCGGGGAAACCGAAGCGGAGCATGAACAGCCCGATCAGTCCCATGATCAGCATGACGAAGACGTCGAAGACGGAGTTGCTGATGGAGTAGGTGCCGACCATGCAGAACACCAGGATGATGATCCAGAGGTACTGGTTCTTCAGCTCCAGCAGTTTCACCATCGACTTCATGCGGACCAGGGACAGCCCCAGCGAGAGCACGGTGGCCACCAGCAGGATCGTCGCCAGGGTGTAGACCAGCGAGGGATCGTTGGTGAACAGGGCCGGCCCCGGCTGGATGCCCCAGATCATCATGGAGCCGATCAGGACGGCCATGACCGAGTCGCCCGGCACGCCCAGTGCCATGGTGGTGGTGACGGAGCCGCCGAGGGTGGCGGTGGATGAGGTGTCGGCGGAGGTGAGGCCCTCGATGGAGCCCTTGCCGAACTCGTCCTTGCGCTTGGAGAATCGCTTGGCGTTGTCCCAGGCGATGATGCCGGCGATGTCCCCGCCGACGGCCGGTACCAGGCCCACCACGGAGCCGGTGCCGGCGCCGATGCCCATGGGCTTGATCAGCCGGCGGAACATCGCCCGGTCCGGCATCCACTGTCCCAGCTGGCTGATGGGCTTGTCCTGGATCGCGTTGCGGCGGTGGGTGACCATCTGGTTGAGGACCTCGGCCACACCGAACAGACCGATGATCACGGGGATGAAGGGCACTCCGCCGTTGAGTTCCAGGATGTCCAGGGTGAAGCGCTGGTCACCGGTGATCGGGTCACGTCCCACGGTGGCCAGCAACAGGCCGAAGGCGCCGGCGACCAGGCCTTTGAAGATGCGGCCGGAGGAGACGCCGATCATCATCGTCAGGCCGAAGATCACGAGGGCGAACATCTCCGGTGGCCCGAACTGGCGGGCGAGGCCGGCCAGGGGGATGGCGAACAGCGAGAGCACGATGATGCCGATGATCATGCCGAACGCGGAGCCGAAGGCGGAGGCCGTCATCGCCAGGCCGGCCTTGCCCTGTTTGGCCAGGGGGTAGCCGTCGAAGGTGGTCGCGATCGAGGCCGGGGTGCCGGGGGTGTTGATGAGGATGGCCGGTACCCGGTCGCCGAACTGCGCGGCCACGTAGATCGTCAACAGCACGGCCAGGCCCTGGATGGGGTCCATGGTCAGCGTGAAGCCGGAGGCCAGGGCCACGGCCATGGTGGCCGTGACGCCGGGGAACGCGCCGACCAGCATGCCCACGAGCATGCCCAGGCCGATGTACAGCAGGGTGTCCCACTGCAGGACCACGCCGATGCCGTCGGTGACGGCGTTCGCCGCGATGGGCAGGGGAAGCTGGAGAAGGAGTTCGGGGATCACAGGGGCACCTTCAAGAGGACGATGAACAACAGGTGCAGCAGGGCACCGATGATGATCGGGAGGAAGACGAGGACCTTCCAGTTCCGGATGCCGTAGAGCAACAGCAGCACCACGGTGACGACCATGGTGATCAGCCAGAACTGCAGGACGTTGAACAGCAGCAGGTAGCCGATCAGGACAGCGAAAGTCGCCGCCATCTGGCCGATCCCGGTCCAGTTCATGTCCTCGGGGATGTCTGAGGGGCGGACCCCACGCAGCACGTTCGTGAACACCAGCAGGACGCCGAGCCCGATCAGGGCCCAGGCGAGCATCGTCGGCCAGAACCGTGGGCCCAGGGCATCCCCGCCCCGGTCGGTGATGCCACCGACCAGGACGAGGATCGTGATTCCCAGGCCGACCGACGCGACCACGGGAATCAGTTCCCGCAGTCGGTACGGCAGATTCTTCAGCAGGACCAGGTCCTCCGGATGATCACCGGGACGTTCCGCGGTCCCGGCAGAAGAACCGGTCGTGGAACCGGTCGTGGAACCAGAGGTGTCAGGCGTGGACACGACTAGCCCTGCTTGGACTTCGCGAGCTCGATCCACGGGCCGTAGCGCTCTTCCTCGGCCTGGATGAACTCGGTGAACTCCCCGGCCGGAACGGAGACGGGGACCAGGTTGGACTGCTCGATGACGGACTGGTAGTCCTCGTCCTCAGTGGCCGCCACGATGGCGTCCGAGAGAGCCTGGACGACGTCGTCCGGGGTTCCGGCAGGAGCCATCAGGCCCGTGAAGGAGGCGTTCTGCAGATCGACGCCCTGCTCGGCTGCGGTGGGCACATCCGGGAAGTCCTCCACGCGTTCATCCGCCAGGACGGCCAGGTAGCGCAGCTCGCCGCCGTCCACCTGGGCCTTCTGGGAGCCCATGGCGTCGATGGAGAAGTCCACGTCACCGGCCGCCGCCGCGGCGATCGAGGGGGCGGAGCCGTCATAGGGAACGTTGGTCAGTTCGATGCCGGCCATCTCCTGGAAGCCCTGGGCGGGGTTGTCCCACACGGATCCGACGCCGGGGGAGGAGTAGGTGATCTCGCCCGGAGCCGCCTTCGCGGCGTCGATCAGGTCCTGCAGGGTCTCGTAGGGGCTGTCCGCCTTGACGGCGATCGCGCCGGGGCCCTCGAGGATCTTGCCGAGGAAGGCGTAGTCGGCCGGCTTGATGTCGTAGTCCATGAACTGCAGGGTGGCCACCTCGGCGCCCAGCATGGAGAGGTTGTAGCCGTCCGGCTCCTGCTCCTTGAGCCAGTTGTAGCCCACGGAGCCGTTCGCGCCGGGGCGGTTCTCCACGATGACGCTGACGCCGAGCTCGTCCTCGAGCAGCGGGGCCAGGGTGCGGGCAGAGAGGTCGCCGGAGCCGCCGGCGGCCCAGGGCACGACGAGGCGGATGTCCTCCGTGGGGAACTCGTCGCCTCCGCCTCCGCCTCCGGAGTTCGAGGCACAGCCGGACAGCAGAAGTCCGGCGGCGGCCAGGGTGGCCGCGGAAGTCATCAGGGTGCGTTGTTTCATGTCCGGCTCCTTGGGGGATAACTCGGGGATAAGACGGGTGCGGTGATATGCCGTGGATGCGGGCGGTGATGCCGCTCACATCATTCGAGGTGGACAGAAGAATGGCATGAACCGAAAGTGATTGCCAGTCGATTGCCAAAAATTGCGGAAATGAGAGGACTGTGACGCGGCCTTTGTGGCTCATGGCCCGTCATGAAGCGGATCGATGGACAAACTCATGCTGGACGGATCACGGCAAAGAGTGGAAAGATCCTGCATGTCCAGTCGGTGGCACCCGCCCCGGCTGAGACCATGCCGGCCCTGTCCACCTCACGCGAAAAGTTGACAACACCATGGATGTTGAACGGGACGATGCCGCTGCGGCGAGGATTCGCCTTGAAGACGTGGCCCGGGAGGCCGGTGTGGCCCCGTCCACGGCGTCCCGGGCGTTCACGCGGCCAGACCGGGTGAACTTCCAGACTGTGGAGCGCGTCATGGACGCGGCCGCCCGGTTGGGATACCGGCGTGAGCCCCCGCGTGCGGCCGCGAGCCCGGCGGCCTCCTCCCGTGCGGTGAATCTCCTGGTGCAGGACCTGGCCAACCCCTTCTTCGCTGACCTCCTCAAAGGTGCCGTCAGCCAGGCGCGCTCGGCCGGCTACCTCGTGACCCTGGGCGATGCCGAAGAATCTGCCACCATGGAGCGGACGCACCTGGAACGGTTGACCGGGGATGCGAACGGTGTGGTCGCCGCGGCCCGCTGGACCTCTGATGCCGAGCTGCGGGAGATGGCACGGCGTCGGCCGCTGGTGCTGTTCAACCGGGAGGTGGCGGGCATCAGCTCGGTGGTGGCCGGGGATGCCGATTCCAGCCGGCATCTGATCGAGCACCTGCATGCCTTGGGGCACCGGAAGATCGTGTACTGCGCGGGGCCGCACAATGCGTGGAGCAACGTCCTGCGCCAGAAGGCCCAGGACGAGGTGGCCCAGGCTCTGGGGATCGAGTTGATCACCACGGGGCCGTTCAAGCCACTGATCGGCCAGGGGGCCGCCGCGGCTGCCTTGGCTTGGGCGCGGAAACCGACCGCCATCATCGGGTACAACGACCAGCTGGCCGTCGGCATCCTCCGGCACCTGATCTCCAACGGTGTGGACGTCCCGAGAGATGTCTCCGTGGCCGGTTACGACAACACCTATGGTTCGGACTTCGTGCATTCGGGTCTGACCTGTGTGGACGCCCCGGTGGAGCAGGC
This sequence comes from Citricoccus muralis, assembly GCF_003386075.1. GTDB lineage: Bacteria > Actinomycetota > Actinomycetes > Actinomycetales > Micrococcaceae > Citricoccus > Citricoccus muralis. Next base: position 1,895,012 of record NZ_QREH01000001.1, on the reverse strand, counting down.
CGGCCGCGCGGCCGTGGACCTGCTGCTGGCCCGCATGGCGGGAGAGCGGACCGTGCACCAACTCCGGCTGGCTTCTGGGTTGCAGGTCCGTGGCTCGACCGGCCCGGCGTCCACGTCCCCCTCCTCGGCCCCCATCCTGTCTGCGGTGCGCCGGTGAGGGTTGGACCTCCTGCTGGCCGCCTACTGGCCTCCTGGTGACTTCCTGTCGGCCTCGTGCCGAGCTCCTGCCGGCCACGTGCCGGATTCTCGCCGATTTGGTGAATGGCCGGCGTCGGGCCTAAGATCGGTTGCACCAAAGACCGCCGGTCGGCAGGTACCCGGATGTTCCCTGAACCTCTGGATGCCCGTCCGTAAAGCTCTCCCGATGGAGGCGACCTGCGCAGGTGAAACCGAGCAACGCTTGAAGGATGGCTGGACCCAGGTCCGCCGTGACGTCAACGCCACGCCCTGTGCACCTGCACGGGGCGTTTTTCATTGTCAGGGGGTACCGGCCCCACAGCAATGGAAGGAGTGCCATGGCGACGTCTGAAAAGAACGCTGTTGTGGCGGAGCTGGCGGAACTCTTCCGCACCTCCACCGCAGCAGTATTGACGGAGTACCGTGGTCTCACCGTGGCCGAGCTCAAGCAGCTCCGCCGTGCACTCGGTGAGAATGCGACCTACGCCGTGGTGAAGAACACGCTGACCGAGATTGCGGCCGATCAGGCCGGCGTCGATGCCTTCAAGGGCAAGATGTCCGGCCCGTCCGCTATTGCCTTCGTCTCCGGTGATCCGGTGGACGCAGCCAAGGCCATGCGCGACTTCGCCAAGACCCACGAGGCCCTGGTCGTCAAGGGCGGCTACATGGAGGGCCAGTTCCTCGATGAGGCGGGCATGAAGAAGCTGGCGGACCTTGAGTCCCGCGAGGTTCTGCTGTCCAAGCTGGCAGGTGCCATGAAGGGCAACCTGACCAAGGCCGCCTACCTGTTCCAGGCCCCCCTCTCGCAGGCTGTCCGCACCGTGGAAGCCCTGCGCGCGAAGGTCGAGGAGCAGGGTGGCGCAGCTGCGCCGGCCGCCGAGTAACACCACCCCGGTCGCTCTCGCGGCCACCCCACACCATCACATCCGTGAAAACTCATCCGTGATCACACGGAAGTAAAGGAGCCCACCATGGCTAAGCTGTCCACCGAAGAGCTGCTCGAGGCCTTCTCCGAGCTGTCCCTCATCGAGCTGTCCGAGTTCGTCAAGGCCTTCGAGGAGAAGTTCGAAGTGACCGCTGCCGCTCCGGTCGCCGCTGCCGGCGCTGCTCCGGCCGCCGCTGCCGCTGAGGCCGAGGAAGAGCAGACCGAGTTCGACGTGGTCCTCGAGGCCGCCGGCGACAAGAAGATCGGCGTCATCAAGGAGGTCCGCGCACTGACCTCCCTGGGTCTGAAGGAAGCCAAGGACCTCGTCGACTCCGCTCCGAAGGCCGTCCTGGAGGGCGTCAACAAGGAGACTGCCGACAAGGCCAAGGAGACCCTCGAGGGCGCCGGCGCCACCGTCACCCTCAAGTGATGACGGCGGCTTGAGCCGCTGTTCGTCTCTTTCAGTCCGGTCCCATCCGACCCGCTCACGCGGGGAGGGTGGGGCCGGACTGCTTTAACTCCGGTTCAATAGCCCCGGTTCAGCAATCCCGGTCCAGTCCTGTTCTCATCGGATTCCCAGCGACCGCCCAGATGGGCTTCGTAAGGTAACGAAATCATTAAGGACGGGATGCAAGCAGAGCCCGACGCGCGGGGACGGGAACCAGAGCGCGGCGCGGCTCGGTACGTGAGGGAGGGCGCCGGCCATGGTCGCGACGACGGAACTGCCGCGGATCGAGGTAGACCAGCAGGTTGATCACCGGGTTGGTCAGCAAGCAGATCACCGGGTTGGTCAGCAGGCTGATCACCGGGCACAGGAGCAGACGGCCGATCGGCCTCGCCCCCGCCTGGCCCTACTGGACGGGCTCCGCCTGGTCGCCGCCCTCGCCGTGGTGCTCTTCCACTGGACCGCCTGGCACCACGGTCACTGGGGCCGCCACGGGGAGCCGGCCGCCGAGGCATGGCCGTGGTTGAGCCAGTTCAGCTCCGTCGGAGCGCTCGGCGTCCAGCTCTTCTTCATCATCTCCGGCTTCGTGATCCTGCTCTCCTCCTATGGGAAGTCACCGGCGAGGTTCATCGGGTCCCGGGTGGGGCGTCTCTACCCGGCCTACTGGGTCGCGGTGCTGGCCGCCGCCACGCTGACCTTCGTCCTCTGGCCGGAGATGGGTACCCAGCGGTCGCCGGTGGACATCCTGGCGAACTTGACGATGTTCCAGGGCGGCCTCGGCGTCGGGCATATCGACGGCGTGTACTGGACCCTGTGGGTGGAGATGAAGTTCTACCTCTGGATCCTCGCCTTCACCCTCATCGGCATGACGGTGGGCCGGGTGCTCGTGTTCGCCTTCGCGTGGCCGATCCTCGGCAACGCGCTGTACTTCGGCCTGCATGCGGCCGGCCAGCCCATCGACTGGGTGGAGCACGTGTTCTTCCCGCAGTATTCGGCCCTGTTCGCCGCCGGGATGGCACTGTTCCTGCTGTTCAAATTCGGCCACACCCCGCTGCGGTGGGTGGTGTTCGTGCTGAACGCGGGTGCTGGCAGCCTGTGGTCCGCTCGCGTCCAGCAGGCAGAGACGGTCAAGCTCACCGGTTACGACTACCCCTTCTGGGCCTTTGTGGCCATCGTCGCCGGGCTGTTCGTCCTGGTGGCACTCATCGTGCTGACCCCCTTGGCCTCCCTCAAGGTTCCGGGGATGACCCTGGCCGGACAGCTGACCTATCCTGTCTACCTCCTGCACCAGCTGTGGGGATGGTGGCTGATCTTCCTGCTCTCGCCCTACCTGCCGCGCGAGGTGGTGCTGGTCCTCACCCTCGCGGCGATCCTGGGTGCCGCGTGGTTGCTGCACCGGTGGGTTGAACGCCCGCTGGGACCGGGCCTGCAGCGAGCGGTGACGGCCGGCGTCGGGACATGGCCGGTGGTGGGGCGGCGGCTGGGCCGGGCGCGCACGCCGGTTTCCTAGCATATTCACAGCCACGGGAACAAGACCGACTGGACTTCGGGCGTGCCGAAAGTTAGTATGGTTCCTTACGTCTCCCCTGAAGTCCACTTTGTCATGCCACCGGTCGTGTCCGGGGGCATCTCGGTGTGGCATTCGGTCTGGCCTTCAAATAGCGGTAGGCCCCGGTGCTGTGGACCAGTGGGGGAGTGCACGGAAGTAAAGACGGTCTGTGGAAGGATCCCTCTTGGTCGCCTCGAGCACCTCAAATACCGAAACCGCTAATTTCCCCGGGGGCGTCTCGCCCCGCTCCGGCGCCAGTGCCGGCCGAATCTCGTTCGCGAAGATTCATGAGCCGCTGGAGGTCCCGGACCTGCTGGCCCTGCAGACCGAGTCGTTCGACCGGCTCGTGGGCAACGATCGCTGGGCCGAACGGGTGACCCACGCTCGCGAGATCAACGACGACTCCGTGGCTGTCACGTCCGGCTTCGCCGACATCTTCGAGGAGATCTCCCCGATCGAGGACTTCCAGGGCACCATGTCCCTGTCCTTCACCGATCCGGAGTTCTCGGACCCGAAGATGCCGGTCGACGAGTGCAAGGAGCGCGACACCACCTACGCCGCTCCGCTGTACGTCAAGGCCGAGTTCATGAACAACAACACCGGCGAGATCAAGCAGCAGACGGTGTTCATGGGCGACTTCCCGCTCATGACGGACAAGGGCACCTTCGTGATCAACGGCACCGAGCGTGTCGTCGTGTCCCAGCTCGTCCGCTCGCCCGGCGCCTACTTCGAGCGCACCCCGGACAAGACCAGTGACAAGGACATCTTCACCGCGAAGATCATCCCGTCCCGGGGTGCCTGGTTCGAGCTCGAGGTGGACAAGCGCGACCAGGTCGGCGTCCGCCTCGACCGCAAGCGCAAGCAGCCGGTCACCGTGCTGCTCAAGGCCATGGGCTGGTCCGAGTCCCGCATCCTCGAGGAGTTCGGCCAGTACGACTCCATCCGCGCCACCCTCGAGAAGGACCCCACCGAGGGCCAGAACGAGGCACTGCTGGACATCTACCGCAAGCTCCGCCCGGGCGAGCCCGCCGCCGTGGACGCCGCGCAGAACCTGCTGAACAACCTGTACTTCACCCCGAAGCGCTATGACCTGGCGAAGGTGGGCCGTTACAAGCTCAACCGCAAGCTGGGCGTGGACATGCCGCTGTCCGATCCGCACGCCTCCGTGCTGACCCAGGACGACATCGTCCAGATGGTCCACTTCATCGTGGCCCTGCACGCCAACGAGAAGACGATCACCGGCAAGCGCGCCGGCGAGGACGTCGAGGTGCGCGTGGAGGTCGACGACATCGACCACTTCGGCAACCGTCGCATCCGCGCCGTGGGCGAGCTGATCGAGAACCAGATCCGCACCGGCCTGTCCCGCATGGAGCGCGTCGTGCGTGAGCGCATGACCACCCAGGACGTCGAGGCGATCACCCCGCAGACCCTGATCAACATCCGCCCCGTGGTGGCCTCGATCAAGGAGTTCTTCGGAACCTCCCAGCTGTCCCAGTTCATGGACCAGAACAACCCGCTGGCGGGCCTGACCCACAAGCGGCGCCTGTCCGCGCTCGGCCCGGGCGGCCTGTCCCGTGACCGTGCCGGCATGGAAGTCCGTGACGTGCACCCGTCCCACTACGGCCGCATGTGCCCCATTGAGACCCCGGAAGGCCCGAACATCGGCCTCATCGGCTCGCTGGCCACGTTCGGGCGCATCAACCCGTTCGGCTTCATCGAGACCCCGTACCGCAAGGTCGTGGACGGGATCGTCACCAAGCAGGTGGACTACCTCACCGCCGATGACGAGCTGGAAGCCCAGATCGCCCAGGCCAACGCTCCGCTGAACGACGACGGCTCCTTCGCCGAGGACCTCGTGCTCTGCCGCCAGCGCGGCGGCGGTGGCGAGCCGGTGCTGTCCACCGTGGACGACATCGACTACATGGACGTTTCCCCGCGACAGATGGTCTCCGCCGCCACGGCGCTGATCCCGTTCCTCGAGCATGACGACGCCAACCGCGCCCTCATGGGAGCGAACATGCAGCGCCAGGCCGTGCCGCTGCTCCAGGCCGAGGCGCCCCTGGTCGGCACCGGCATGGAGAAGTACATCGCCGTCGACGCCGGAGACTCCATCACGGCCGACGCCCCCGGCGTCGTCACCGAGGTGGCGGCGGACATGGTGACCGTCATGAACGACGACGGCACGATGCGCCACTACCCGATCATGAAGTTCGCCCGCTCCAACCAGGGCAACGCCTACAACCAGCGTGTCCGGGTCACCGAGGGCGACCGCGTGGAGAAGCTGTCCATCATCGCCGACGGTCCCGCCACGGACCATGGCGAGCTGGCGCTCGGCAAGAACCTCCTCGTCGCGTTCATGCCCTGGGAGGGCCTGAACTACGAGGACGCCATCATCCTGTCCCAGCGCATGGTCTCCGATGACGTGCTGACCTCGATCCACATCGAGGAGCACGAGGTCGACGCCCGTGACACCAAGCTGGGCGCGGAAGAGGTCACCCGGGACATCCCGAACGTCTCCGACGAGGTCCTGGCGCAGCTCGACGAGCGCGGCATCATCCACATCGGTGCCGAGGTCGAGGCCGGGGACATCCTGGTCGGCCGCGTGACCCCGAAGGGCGAGACCGAGCTGACCCCGGAGGAGCGCCTGCTGCGCGCCATCTTCGGCGAGAAGTCCCGCGAAGTGCGTGACACCTCCCTGAAGGTGCCCCACGGTGAGTCCGGCACCGTCATCGGCGTGCGCATCTTCGATCGCGACGAGGACGACGACCTGCCCCCGGGCGTGAACCAGCTGGTCCGCGTGTACGTGGCCCAGAAGCGCAAGATCACCGACGGTGACAAGATGGCCGGCCGCCACGGCAACAAGGGCGTCATCTCCAAGATCCTGCCGATGGAGGACATGCCGTTCCTCGAGGACGGCACCCCGGTGGACATCATCCTGAACCCGCTGGGCGTTCCGGGCCGCATGAACCTGGGCCAGGTCATGGAGCTGCACCTGGGCTGGGCCGCCTCCCGCGGCTGGGACATCCAGGGCGAGCCGGAGTGGATCAAGGACCTGCCGAACTTCCCGCGGTCCTCCGGTCCGGTCAACGTCGCCACCCCGGTGTTCGACGGTGCCGAGGCCCACGAGATCGAGGGCCTGCTCGGCCACGTCAACGTCACCCGTGACGGCGACCGCCTGATGGGCACCAACGGCAAGGCCACCCTGTTCGACGGCCGCTCCGGCGAGCCGTTCCCGGACGCGGTCTCCGTGGGCTACATGTACATGCTGAAGCTGCACCACCTCGTGGATGACAAGATCCACGCGCGCTCCACCGGTCCGTACTCCATGATCACGCAGCAGCCGCTGGGTGGTAAGGCACAGTTCGGTGGCCAGCGCTTCGGTGAGATGGAGGTCTGGGCCCTGGAGGCGTACGGCGCTGCCTACACGCTGCAGGAGCTGCTGACCATCAAGTCGGATGACATCCACGGTCGTGTGAAGGTCTACGAGGCCATCGTGAAGGGCGAGAACATCCCGGAGCCGGGCGTTCCCGAGTCCTTCAAGGTCCTCATCAAGGAAATGCAGTCGCTGTGCCTGAACGTGGAGGTCCTCTCCGCCGACGGCACCGCGATTGAAATGCGTGACTCGGAGGATGAAGTCTTCCGGGCCGCCGAGGAACTGGGCATCGACCTGTCCCACAACGAGCCCAGCTCGGTTGAAGAGGTCTGAGCAACACCCGTTCCCCGTCCCACCCCAGACTTCATCAACGTTACGAATCAGGAGTTCAACGGACCATGTCCAACGACAACTCATCATTTGGCCACATGCGCATTGGCCTCGCGACCGCGGACGAGATCCGCAATTGGTCTTACGGCGAGGTCAGGAAGCCCGAAACCATCAACTACCGCACCCTGAAGCCCGAGAAGGACGGACTCTTCTGCGAGAAGATCTTCGGCCCCACCCGGGACTGGGAGTGCTACTGCGGCAAGTACAAGCGCGTGCGCTTCAAGGGCATCATCTGTGAGCGCTGCGGCGTCGAGGTGACCCGTTCCAAGGTGCGTCGCGACCGGATGGGCCACATCGAGCTGGCCGCCCCGGTCACCCACATCTGGTACTTCAAGGGCGTGCCCTCCCGCCTGGGCTACCTGCTGGATCTGGCCCCGAAGGATCTCGAGAAGATCATCTACTTCGCGGCCTACATGATCACCTCGGTGGACGACGAGGCACGCCACGCCGACCTGCCGAACCTGCAGGCCGAGCATGACCAGGAGACCCGTCACCTGACGGACACCCGCGACTCCGACATCGCCGCCGTCGCCGGTGACCTGGAGAAGGACCTCGCCAAGCTCGAGTCCGAGGGGGCCAAGGCCGCCGAGAAGAAGAAGGCCCGGGACTCCGCGGACAAGACCATGGCGCAGATCCGCAAGCGGGCCGACGCCGAGCTGGACCGGATGGAGAAGATCTGGGACCGCTTCAAGAACCTCAAGGTCGCCGACCTCGAGGGCGACGAGGGCCTGTTCCGTGCGATGCGTGACAAGTACGGACAGTACTTCGAGGGCTCCATGGGCGCCGAGTCCATCAAGAAGCGCCTGGAGACCTTCGACCTCGAAGCCGAGGCCGAGTTCCTGCGTGAGGTGATCAAGACCGGCAAGGGCCAGCGCAAGACGCGTGCCCTGAAGCGCCTGAAGGTCGTCAACGCGTTCCTCACCACGGACAACTCCCCGCTGGGCATGGTCCTGGACGCCGTCCCGGTGATCCCGCCGGAGCTGCGCCCGATGGTGCAGCTGGACGGTGGCCGCTTCGCGACCTCCGACCTGAACGACCTGTACCGCCGCGTGATCAACCGCAACAACCGCCTGAAGCGTCTGCTGGATCTCGGGGCCCCCGAGATCATCGTGAACAACGAGAAGCGCATGCTCCAGGAGGCGGTGGACTCGCTGTTCGACAACGGCCGTCGCGGCCGTCCGGTGACCGGGCCGGGCAACCGTCCGTTGAAGTCGCTTTCCGACATGCTCAAGGGCAAGCAGGGTCGCTTCCGCCAGAACCTGCTCGGCAAGCGCGTGGACTACTCCGGCCGTTCCGTGATTGTGGTGGGCCCGCAGCTCAAGCTGCACCAGTGCGGCCTGCCGAAGCAGATGGCGCTGGAGCTCTTCAAGCCCTTCGTGATGAAGCGCCTGGTGGACCTCAACCACGCCCAGAACATCAAGTCCGCCAAGCGGATGGTGGAGCGTTTCCGCCCGCAGGTGTGGGACGTGCTGGAAGAGGTCATCACCGAGCACCCGGTGCTGCTGAACCGTGCACCCACCCTGCACCGCCTCGGCATCCAGGCTTTCGAGCCGATGCTGGTGGAGGGCAAGGCACTGCAGCTGCACCCGCTGGTCTGTGGCGCCTTCAACGCCGACTTCGACGGTGACCAGATGGCAGTGCACCTGCCGCTGAGCCCTGAGGCGCAGGCCGAGTCGCGACTGCTGATGCTGTCCTCCCACAACATCCTGAAGCCCTCCGATGGCCGCGCCGTGGCCGTCCCGGCCCAGGATATGATCATCGGCCTCAACCACCTCACCACCGTGCGTGAGGACGAGGTCGGCGCCGGGTCGGAGTATTCGTCGGTCGCCGAGGCCATCATGGCCTTCGACGCCGGCCAGCTGCACCTGAACGCCCCGGTCAAGATCACCGTGGACGGGTTCATCCCGTCCGTCCAGAGCCCGGCCCCCGAGGGCTGGGAAGAGGGCACCTCGGCCGTGCTGGACACGACCCTCGGCGTGGTGCTGTTCAACGAGCTGCTCCCGGTCGACTACCCGTGGCTGTCCACGCAGGCGACCAAGGGCACCCTCGGCGCACTGGTCAACGACCTGGCCGAGCGGTACCCGATGGTGCAGACCGCCCAGACGCTGGACAACCTCAAGGACGCCGGCTTCCACTGGGGCACCTGGTCGGGCGTCACCGTGGCCATCTCGGACATCACCTCGGACTTCGACAAGGCGTCCATCATGACCGGGTACGAGGACCAGGCCCTCAAGGTCCAGGCCCAGTACGAGAAGGGTCTGATCGCTGACGAAGAGCGCCGTTCCGAGCTGATCGACATCTGGAACAAGGCCACCGACGAGGTTGCCGCCGCCATGAAGAAGGGGTTGCCGGAGCTCAACACCATCAACCGCATGGTGACCTCCGGTGCTCGTGGTAACTGGCTGCAGGTCCGGCAGATCGCCGGCATCCGTGGCCTCGTGGCCAACCCGCAGGGCGAGATCATCCCGCGTCCGATCAAGTCCTCCTACCGTGAGGGCCTGTCCGTGCTCGAGTACTTCATCGCCACCCACGGTGCCCGTAAGGGCCTCGCGGATACGGCGCTGAAGACCGCCAACTCGGGTTACCTGACCCGTCGTCTGGTGGACGTGTCCCAGGACGTCATCGTCCGCGAGGAGGACTGCGGCACCGAGCGCGGTCTGACCGAGATCATCGGCGTGCCGAACGCCGACGGCGAGCTGGTGCGCCACGAGACCGTGGAGAACTCCTCGTTCGCCCGGACCCTCGCGGTCGAAGTCACCTCCGAGGACGGCACCGTCCTGGGCCAGTCCGGTGAGGCCATCGGCGACGTCGCCATCGACGCGTACATCGCCGCAGGCGTCACCGAGATCAAGGTGCGCTCCGTGCTCACCTGCGAGTCCGCCGTCGGAACCTGCGCGAAGTGCTACGGCCGCTCCATGGCCACGGGTCAGCTCGTGGACATCGGCGAGGCCGTGGGCATCATCGCCGCACAGTCCATCGGTGAGCCGGGTACCCAGCTCACCATGCGTACCTTCCACACCGGTGGTGTCGCCTCCGCAGACGACATCACCCAGGGTCTGCCCCGTATTCAAGAGCTCTTCGAGGCCCGTACCCCGAAGGGTGTGGCGCCGATCTCCGAGGTCGCCGGCCGCGTGGTCATCGAGGACGGCGAGAAGCAACTGCGGCTGGTGCTCACCCCGGACGACGGTTCCGAGGAAATCGCCTACCCGGTGCTGCGCCGTGCGCGTCTGCTGGTGTCCGATGGCGAGCACGTGGGCGTCGGTACCCAGCTGGTCGCCGGTGCCGTGGATCCGAAGCAGGTGCTGCGTGTGCTCGGTCCCCGGGCCGCCCAGAAGTTCCTGGTCCAGGAAGTCCAGGACGTGTACCAGTCCCAGGGTGTGGGCATCCACGACAAGCACGTGGAGGTCATCGTCCGCCAGATGCTGCGCCGCATCACCGTCATCGAGTCGGGCGAGACCGACTTGCTGCCGGGCGAGCTGACGGACCGCGCCCGCTTCACCGCCGCGAACCGCAAGGCCGTGGCGGAGGGTCGCCAGCCGGCCTCCGGTCGTGACGAGCTCATGGGCATCACCAAGGCCTCGCTCGCCACCGATTCGTGGCTGTCCGCCGCGTCCTTCCAGGAGACCACCCGCGTCCTGACGCAGGCGGCCATGGAGGGCAAGTCGGATCCGTTGCTGGGCTTGAAGGAGAACGTGATCATCGGCAAGCTGATCCCGGCCGGCACCGGTCTGGATCGCTACACCAAGGTCAACGTCGAGCCCACCGAGGAGGCCAAGGCCAACCTGTTCACCGGGCCGGCCGGCTTCGCGGACTTCGACTACCCGGGCCTGGATTCCTCGGCCACGCCGGAGTTCCACGCGATCTCGCTGGACGACTACGGTATGGGCGGCGACTTCCGCGGCTGATACCGCTGAGCCCCTGCTAGGGCTCAGCTCCGCTGGTGCCGCTGGTGCCGCTGGCCCTCGCTGAGGGTCGCGGCACCGGCCAGCACCAGACCTGCACCAAGCCAGAGTGACCTGACCCCGTCCTGAGTGACGGGGGCAGGTCACTCTGTTTGTTAAGGGCTGTTTGTTAAGGGCTATTTGTTAAGGGCTGTGTACTAAGGGCCGGTGGATCTTCCCGCCGCCGGCGTGACAGGCTGGGTGCCATGGTCACCCAGAGATATGCTCTGCTTTCCGGCACCGGCACCGGCACCGGCACCGGCAGCGGCACCGGCAGCAACACCAGCACCAGCAACGCCCGCGCGGCTGTCCAGATCCCTCTGATCGGGCTCGGCACCTGGCCGTTGACCGGCACCGAGTGCAGCAAGGCGGTGACGAGCGCGCTGGAGGCCGGGTACCGGCACGTGGACACGGCCGAGAACTACCGGAACGAGGACGCGGTGGGGCGCGCCGTCGTCGGCTCCGGGATCAGCCGGGACGAGGTCTTCGTGACTTCCAAGTTCAACCGGGAGTGGCATGGGCCCGTGGACACGGTGCGCGCCGGTCTCGAGGCCGGGCTCGAGCGGGCCGGGCTGGACTACTTCGACCTGTACCTGGTGCACTGGCCGAACCCGGGTCTGGACCGCTATGTACAGGCGTGCGAGTCGCTGGCCGAGCTGACGGAGTCCGGACTCATCCGGTCCTGGGGCGTCTCCAACTTCAAGCCCTCACACCTGCAGCGGCTGCTGGAGGCGGGACTGGTGCCGAGCGTCAATCAGATCCACTGCCAGCCGACCGATGCCCAACAGGACGTGCAGGAGGCCAACACCGCGGCCGGAGTGCTGACGGCGGCCTACACCCCGATCGGGCGGGGGAGCGAGCTGCTCGACCGCCCGGAGATCACCTCGATCGCCTCACGGCTGGGGCGGACGCCAGCGCAGGTGGTGCTGCGCTGGCACGTGCAGCAGGGGCGGATCGCCGTCCCGAAGTCGGCTGACCCGCAGCGGCAGCGGGAGAACCTGGACGTGTTCTCCTTCGAGCTCACGGCCGATGACCTCGCGGCCGTCGATGCGCTCGATGCCGGCGTCCCGTCGGAGACCCGCCAGGACGCGGACGTGTTCGGGCACTGACCGGGAGACTAGCCCCGGCGGGACATGTAGAGATTGAAGCCGCGGGCCAGCACCCGGTTCACGGGGTAGTCCCACTCGCCGAGGGTCTGGACTACGTCGGCCCCCATGGTCGTCTTGAACCGGGTCAGCCCGGCCAGCTCGTACTCCGGGTCCAGTGAGGGGCTCATCCCGCCGAGGTCGTACCAGGTGCACCCGGCAGCGAGAGAGTCCTGGATCTGTCGCAGCTGCAGTGCCCGCGGGGCGTAGCGCTTGCGTTCCTCTGAGGATGAGGCCCCGTAGACATACCACCCGAACTGGCCCTGGCGGACGTAGATGGCGGCGGCCAGTAGTTGCTCGCCGAAGTGGGCCAGGTACAAGGTGCACTCGGTGTCCACTGCCGAGTCCACTGCGCTGTCCCCTGTGTTGTCCTCGGAGCCACGGGAGCCACGGGAGCCACGGGAGCCACGGGAGCCACCCGAGCCCGCAGAGCCAGCCGAGCCCGCGGAGCCACCCGAGCCCGCGGAATTCAACTCGGCGAACATGCGCTGGAAGTAGGAGAGCGGTCGCCCGGTGAAGCCGTCACGAGCCGCGGTCTCCTCGTAGAGGGCCTGCCATGCCGGCAGGTCCTCTACCGTGCCCACGGACACCGTGAGCTCGGACCGGGTCGACTTGCGGGTCTGCCGGCGGGACGTCGAGTCCATCCGGTTCAGGGCAGCCTCCAGGGCGGGGGACTCACCGTTCTTGTTGGGTTCAGCACTGGTGCCATCGGACGCGATGTCCAGTTCCGGCTGCAGCGGGATGCGTGCCTGGAACTGGGGTTGCCCGGCCTCGAACTCCTCTGACGCGGACGGAGCCTGCCAGCCCAGGGCCAGGAGGCGGGAACGAACGTCCTCGGCCGCGGGTTCGGTGTGGAGGGGCGTGAGGTCGGTGACGGAGCGGTGCGTGCCGGCGGCCAGGGCCTTGCGGACCTCGGACCCGTCCCAGCGGTTCACGACGCCCGGCAGGCCCACCCGGACGAGGAACGCGCCCCGGGACTTGAGATACTGCACGAGCGGGACGAGGACGGACTCCAGCTGCACGGCCGCCGGGTCGAACACCGGTCCTTCGGCGATGTAGGCGAGGGAGCGCTTCTTCAGCACCGGCACCGGGACGGGCAGCCGGCGGAAGAGCACCAGGGCCGTGGCCTTGAGACTCTGGCCGTCGAAGAAGCCCAGGGAATCCCCACGCCAGTCGATCTTCACCCCGGGCCACTGCGGGTTCTGAAGGAAGGAGGCCCCGGGGTGCTCCGCCAGGAACCGCCCATGGTCTGCGGGAGTGATCCGCCGGACGGTCAGGGGCCGGGAATCCTGGCCGGAGGGGGTGGGGGAACCGAACGGGGAAGCTAGATTTGGCACGACCCCCACCCTAGCCGCCGGTAGCATCGAAGCCATGGAAGACCCCGCTGCCTCCTCGGCCACGCCTTCAGTCAGCCCGTCAGCCATTCCCGCGGGGCAGCCCTTCGTTCCGGTGATCACCGGCGGCGACGTGGGCGCGTACTCCCTGGCCCGGGAGTTCCACGAGGCGTATGGCGTGACCTCCGCGGTGGTCCCGACGTCCCTGAATCGCAACCTCAAGCACTCCGCCATCCTGGAGGCGTTCCCGGCCGGGCCCATGACGGAGGAGCAGCCCGTCATCGACGCCCTGGTGCGGGTCGCCGGGCAGTTGCGCGGGGAACCCCGCCGCCCGCTCCTGCTGCTGGCCAGCTATGACCACCTCGTCCGCTTCGCCGTGCGTCATCGCGAGACCCTCGAGGCTGCCGGCTACACCGTTCCCTATCCGGATGAGGACGCCCTGGACGCGGCAGCCCTCAAGGAGAACTTCTACGCGCTGTGCGAGCGGTACGGAGTGCCGTACCCGAAGACCGCCACCTACGACGCCGGCTCCCACACCCCCGAGGCCGCGCGCCGGTTCGCTGCCGGACTGGGCCTGACGTACCCAGTGATCCTCAAGGCCGGTGATGGCGGGGCGTGGGCGGATATCCGCTTCGAGGGCCGGCGCAAGGTGCACATCATCGAGGGCACCGACGCAGGCGCCAGTGCAGACGCCAACACTGAGGCCGACGCAGGCTCCGATGAAGGCTCCGACCCAGGCGCCGGGGGAGGGGGAGCAGCCGAAGTGGAGGCCCTCCTCGGCAAGGCCAGCGAGGCCGGCTATAGAGGAGCCTTGATCGTCCAGGAGATGGTGCCCGGGCCGGACTCGCAGCTGGGTATCGCCACGTTCTTCCGTGACCGCGCCGGTTCCACCCGGCTCGTGTCCTACGGAGAGGTCATCGTCGAGGACCATGCTCCCGGCCTGGAGGGCAACGCGCGAGCGGTGCTGGCCTCCGCACACCCGGTGATCGCGGACCAGGGGATCACCCTGATGGAGGCGCTCGACTGGCACGGTTTCGCGATGTTCGACACCAAGATCGACCCCCGTACCGGCGTGGCCCAGTTCTTGGAGATGAACCCACGGCTGGGCCGGAACCACTACTACCTCACGGCCGCCGGGGCGAACCCGGCCCCGTACCTGGTGGCGGAGTATCTGGGGCGTGGACTGGGGCTAGACGGGGAGCTGGACGGGGGGCGGGTGACCACCACCGGTCCCGCCCTCATCACCACCATCCCGCTCTCCTTGGTGGACCAGTACGCCACTGATGCGCAACGGCAGCGCATCCGGCAGGCGAAGCGGGCCGGGCGGGTCGTGCGCCCCTTTTCCTACCCCGCGGACCGTGACCTGCGGCGTGAGCTCTACCTTCGCGCCGCTGAGCTGAGGGCACGTCGGGTGTTCCGCAACCACCCGGCGCCCGGGGACTAGCCGAGTCGGAGAGGGCGTTGGAGCTGGGCGTCCCGGCATGCCCACTGCCCGGCCAACTCAGTGCCCGGCCAGTCGACCCCACGCTTGGACTGCGCCTCTTCCCCTTCCCCTTCCCCTTACGCTCTTTCCCCTCTTTCCCCTCTTTCCCCTCTTTCCCCTGCCCGACCTCCGGTTTCACCGCCGCCCCCAGGGGGTGGTAGGCTGATCTCAATTGTTTTTGTGTGGCAATAGGGACACAGTCCGGGTTGCGGGGTTCTTGCGCAACGAATGCCACACTTTTGCACGCCTGCGGTCGTTCTCGCTGAACCCCTCGGGTGCGAAGAAACGACCATCAGCAGTCCAGGTTGACGCGGGCCCGTCCTGTGCGCCCGCCGGGCTGGAAGCAGGACAGCTGTGAGAGCAGCCAACCTGGAACCGAACAACGGAGAGACCAAGAGTGCCTACGATTCAGCAGCTGGTCCGCAAGGGCCGCTCACCGAAGGTCGTCAAGACCAAGGCTCCTGCACTGCAGGGGAACCCCATGCGCCGTGGCGTGTGCACCCGCGTGTACACCACCACCCCGAAGAAGCCGAACTCCGCACTGCGCAAGGTGGCCCGTGTCCGCCTCAACGGCGGCATCGAAGTCACCGCCTACATTCCGGGCGAGGGCCACAACCTGCAGGAGCACTCCATCGTGCTCGTGCGCGGCGGTCGTGTGAAGGACCTCCCGGGCGTCCGCTACAAGATCGTCCGCGGCGCCTTGGACACCCAGGGTGTCAAGGGTCGCGGCCAGGCCCGCAGCCGCTACGGCGCGAAGAAGGAGAAGAAGTAATGCCACGTAAGGGTCCTGCGCCGAAGCGCCCCCTCGTCGTCGACCCGGTCTACGGGTCCCCGCTGGTCACCCAGCTGATCAACAAGGTGCTGGTGGACGGCAAGAAGTCCACCGCCGAGCACATCGTCTACGGTGCCCTCGAGGGTACTCGTGACAAGGGCGGCGCCGATCCGGTGGCCACCCTCAAGAAGGCCATGGACAACGTCCGCCCGGCCCTCGAGGTCCGCTCCCGCCGCGTCGGCGGCGCCACCTACCAGGTGCCCGTCGAGGTCAAGCCGGGCCGTTCCACCGCGCTCGCCCTGCGCTGGCTCGTGGGCTACTCCAAGGCCCGTCGCGAGAAGACGATGACCGAGCGCCTCATGAACGAGATCCTCGACGCGTCGAACGGTCTCGGTGCCGCGGTCAAGCGCCGCGAGGACACCCACAAGATGGCCGAGTCCAACAAGGCTTTCGCCCACTACCGCTGGTGATTCTCGGGCGCCCGGAAACCGCTACAGCGGTTTCCGGGCGCCGTGCCGCCTGCACTCGCTGCCGGCACCGGCTACCGGCATCACTACAGGACCCACCCACCAAACCTTAGGGAGACACCGTGGCACAGGACGTGCTGACCGACCTCAAAAAGGTCCGCAACATCGGCATCATGGCGCATATCGATGCCGGCAAGACCACCACCACCGAGCGCATCCTCTTCTACACGGGCGTCAACCACAAGTTGGGCGAGACCCACGACGGCGCCTCCACCACGGACTGGATGGAGCAGGAGAAGGAACGCGGCATCACCATCACCTCCGCCGCGGTGACCTGCTTCTGGGACGACAACCAGATCAACATCATCGACACCCCGGGCCACGTCGACTTCACCGTCGAGGTGGAGCGTTCCCTGCGCGTGCTCGATGGCGCCGTAGCCGTGTTTGACGGCAAGGAAGGCGTGGAGCCGCAGTCCGAGACCGTGTGGCGCCAGGCTGACAAGTACAACGTGCCCCGCATCTGCTTCGTCAACAAGATGGACAAGCTGGGCGCCGACTTCTACTACACCGTCGACACCATCGTGTCCCGCCTCGGCGCCAAGCCGCTCGTGATGCAGCTGCCGATCGGTGCTGAGAACGACTTCGTCGGCGTGGTGGACCTGCTGTCCATGAAGGCGTTCGTCTGGGAGGGCGACTCCAAGGGCGACGTCACCATGGGTGCCGCCTACGAGACCCGCGAGATCCCGGCCGACCTCCAGGAGAAGGCCGAGCAGTACCGCGCCCAGCTCATCGAGGCCGTCGCCGACACCTCCGAAGAGCTCATGATGAAGTACCTCGAGGGTGAGGAGATCTCCAACGAGGAGATCCAGGCCGGCGTGCGCCACCTGACCATCAACGCCGAGGCGTACCCGGTCTTCTGTGGTTCCGCCTTCAAGAACCGTGGTGTGCAGCCGATGCTGGACGCCGTGGTCTCCTACCTGCCGAACCCCATGGACGCCGGGGCCATCACCGGCCTCGACGTGAAGGACGAGGAGAAGGAGCTGACCCGCGAGCCCTCGAAGGAGGGCCCGTTCTCGGCCCTGGCCTTCAAGATCGCGGCGCACCCGTTCTTCGGTCAGCTGACCTTCATCCGCGTGTACTCCGGACGCCTGAACCCCGGTGACCAGATCCTGAACTCCACCAAGGGGAAGAAGGAGCGCATCGGCAAGCTGTTCCAGATGCACGCGAACAAGGAGAACCCGGTCGAGGAGGTCGTGGCGGGTCACATCTACGCCGTGATCGGCCTCAAGGACACCACCACCGGTGACACCTTGTGCTCCATCAGCGATCCGATCATCCTCGAATCCATGTCCTTCCCGGAGCCCGTGATCTCCGTGGCCATCGAGCCGAAGACCAAGGGCGATCAGGAGAAGCTCTCCACCGCCATCCAGAAGCTCGTCGCCGAGGACCCCACGTTCACCGTGAACCTCGACGATGAGACCGGCCAGACCGTCATCGGCGGCATGGGCGAGTTGCACCTGGACGTCTTCGTGGACCGTATGCGCCGCGAGTTCAAGGTCGAGGCCAACGTGGGCAAGCCCCAGGTGGCCTACCGCGAGACCATCAAGAAGAAGGTCGACAAGGTCGACTACACGCACAAGAAGCAGACCGGTGGTTCCGGCCAGTTCGCCAAGGTGCAGATGGCCTTCGAACCGATGGACACCTCCGAGGGTGAGTTCTACGAGTTCGTCAACGCCGTCACCGGCGGTCGCATCCCGCGCGAGTACATCCCCTCCGTGGACGCCGGCATCCAGGACGCCATGCAGTTCGGCATCCTGGCCGGCTACCCGATGGTCGGTGTGAAGGCCACCCTTCTCGACGGCGCCTACCATGATGTGGACTCCTCGGAAATGGCGTTCAAGCTCGCCGGCTCCATGGTCTACAAGGAGGGCATGCGCCGGGCCAACCCGGTCATCCTCGAGCCGCTGATGGCCGTGGAGGTCCGCACCCCGGAGGAGTACATGGGCGATGTCATCGGCGACTTGAACTCCCGCCGTGGCCAGATCCAGTCCATGGAGGACGCGCAGGGTGTCAAGGTCGTCAAGGCCAACGTCCCGCTGTCCGAGATGTTCGGCTACATCGGCGACCTGCGGTCCAAGACCCAGGGCCGTGCCGTGTACTCGATGACGTTCGACTCCTACGCCGAGGTCCCCAAGGCCGTGGCCGACGAGATCATCCAGAAGAACAGCGGCGAATAGTCAGCTGTCACAGAACGTGTTCGGAAGGGTGGCGGAACCCCTGGTACTCCCAGGGGATCCGCCACCGGACCGGACAGGTGGCCCATCCGCACTCCGGAGGATGGAACCACCACAGGACGGAAGGTCGGTCCGCGGAAAAGGCGGTCCGAGTGGCCTGATCCAGGACCGATCCTGACGCAATCCGGAGAATTATCACCAGCAGACAGATCGAAGTAGACTTTCCCAAGTTGTCAGCACGCCACCCGCGTCTGAGAAGTCTCTTCAGATGAACAGTTCTAGGAGGAACCTGTGTCGAAGGCAAAGTTCGAGCGGTCGAAGCCGCACGTTAACGTCGGTACCATCGGCCACGTTGACCACGGTAAGACCACGCTGACCGCCGCTATCTCGAAGGTCCTGTACGACAAGTACCCGGACCTCAACGAGGCACGCGACTTCGCGACGATTGACTCGGCGCCGGAAGAGCGCCAGCGCGGCATTACCATCAACATCTCCCACGTGGAGTACCAGACCGAGAAGCGCCACTACGCCCACGTGGACGCCCCGGGCCACGCGGACTACATCAAGAACATGATCACCGGCGCTGCCCAGATGGACGGTGCCATCCTCGTGGTCGCCGCCACTGACGGCCCGATGGCCCAGACCCGTGAGCACGTCCTCCTGGCCCGCCAGGTTGGCGTTCCCGCTCTGCTGGTCGCCTTGAACAAGTCCGACATGGTCGAAGACGAGGAGCTCCTGGAGCTCGTCGAGATGGAGGTCCGCGAACTGCTGTCCTCCCAGGAGTTCGACGGCGACGACGCCCCCGTCATCCGCACCTCCGGCCTCAAGGCCCTCGAGGGCGATGAGAAGTGGGTCAAGTCCGTCGAGGAACTGATGGACGCCGTGGACAGCTTCATCCCGGATCCGGTCCGCGACAAGGACAAGCCGTTCCTGATGCCGATCGAGGACGTCTTCACCATCACCGGCCGCGGCACCGTCGTGACCGGCCGCGCCGAGCGTGGCACGCTGAAGATCAACTCCGAGGTCGAGATCGTGGGCATCCGCGACATGCAGAAGACCACGGTCACCGGCATCGAGATGTTCCACAAGCAGCTCGACGAGGCCTGGGCCGGCGAGAACTGTGGCCTGCTGCTTCGCGGTCTGAAGCGTGAGGACGTCGAGCGCGGCCAGGTTGTTGTGGCTCCGGGTTCCATCACCCCCCACACCAACTTCGAGGGCAACGTCTACATCCTGTCCAAGGACGAGGGCGGCCGTCACAACCCGTTCTACTCGAACTACCGCCCGCAGTTCTACTTCCGCACCACCGACGTCACCGGCGTCATCACGCTGCCGGAAGGCACCGAGATGGTCATGCCGGGCGACACCACCGAAATGTCGGTCGAGCTGATCCAGCCGATCGCCATGGAGGACGGCCTCGGCTTCGCCATCCGTGAGGGTGGCCGCACCGTGGGCTCCGGCCGCGTCACCAAGATCCTCAAGTGATCTAAGGCGTCAGCCAAGCATCAGTGAGAACCCCTTCGGCTTCGGCCGGAGGGGTTCTGGCGTTTAACGCTGCACGCCGTTTAACGCTGTACTCCATTGAGGCCCTCCCGGCTGTGGACAACCGGCTCCGACCTGCGGTGGCACCGTACGCTGTCGGTGTGGGGATCTTCATAGCGTTGGTATTCGGGCTGCTCGTCGGTGCGTCCGTGGCTCGGTTCGTGGTGCGTCGTGGGTCCACCACGGCACCCGGTGAGGTGGTCGGGACGTACTCGCGCGCGGACCTCGCCCGCGCGTGGCAGCAGGGGTACGACGCCGGCTCGGCCGCCTCAGCCGCCTCGGCTGCCCCCGCCGGCTATGGTGTCCTCATCCGATCTGATCTCCCCACCGGACCTGGTCTCCCTAGCGTATTTGGCTCCTCGGTTGACCCGTCGCCAGTTGAGCCTGCTCCGGTGGGACCGGCGGGTCCGGCGGCGCAGTGGCCTGCGCCCGCTCACGTCCCACCTTCCACGCACGTTCCTCCACGCTTCTTTCCGCCTTCGCCTCCCCCGCCTTCCTCGCCCGCGCCTTCGCCGCCCCCGCCTTCGCCCCTCACGGGATCATCGTCCCCGGTGCAGAGCCCCGAAGAGCAGGCCGCGGAGAAGGAGCGGCGAGATCGGCGCAACGTCAACATCACCCTGTACACCGCATGCCTCCTGCTGGTGGCCGCTGCCTCCCTGTTCATCGGGGCCGCGCTGCCGGTGACGGCCAGGGTCGCGGGACTGGCCGTCGTCGTGGGCCTGTTCTACGGCGCGGGACTGGTGGTGCACGCGACGGGCCGCACCCTACGACCGGCGGCCACCGCCTTCACCGGAACGGGGCTGGCGCTGGTGCCCGTGGCCGGGGTGGCCCTGGATGTGCTCGTCCTGCACGATCCGGCCCTCTCCTGGCTGCTCACCTCGGCGGTGGGGACTGCCATGATGGTGTTCGCGGCAGTGCGCCTCGACAGCCGGATCGTGGCCTATCTGACCGTGCCGTTCCTGCTCAGCACCGTCATGGCCTCCGGCGCCGCAGTCCAGCAGGGCCTGGTGTGGGCCTTCATCGCCTCGATCGGCCTGGCCGTCTTGATGGCGTGGATCTCTGTGGAAGGACCTGCCCGCAACCGCTGGTTGCCGGCCGCCTTCCGGACGGCCTTCGCGCAGACCCATCAATGGATCGTGCCCGGCATGGTGGTCCTGGGGCTGGTCGTCGGCGTCTGGATCGATCCGGTGCAGATGTTCCTGCTCCTCTTGTCGGCGTGCGCCTACTACGCCACCGTCGCGGTGATCGGGCCGGAGCGATACCGACTGGCGGCCACCTACGCCGTGCGGTGTGGAGTCCTGGTGGCACTCGTCCCGTGGGCGCTCATGCTGGGCTGGTCGGCGGATCTCATGCTGACCTCGATGGTCGTGTACCTCTGCGTGCAGATCCCGCTGGTGTGGCGCGGGGCCGGCGCCCAGGGCTACCTGCCGGTCGGGGCGGCGGCGATGGTGGACCACGCAGGCTGTTGGCTGGTGGCCGTCGCCCTGGCAGCCTCGTCCCAACTTGCCGCGCTGGCCGGAACGGTGCTCGGGACAGAGGGGCTGTTGCGGTTCACGCCGGGCATCGGGGTGGCCGCAGCCGTCGTGGTGGTCACCACGGCGGCGTTCTCGCTGTTGTTCCTCCACACGAACCGACTGGGCGAGGTGGGGGCACCGGGCACCGCGAACCTACTCTGGCAGGTAACGACGCCGGTGGCCCTGACACCGCTGCTGATCCACCCCCTGACTCGCACTGAGGGCAACGCCGGGGCCGGTGATGGCCGCGGCTGGAACCTCGAGATCATCCTCCTGGTGATCATGGCAGTCGAGGCAATCGCCCTGGTCCTGCTGCGGCGTCGAGGCCAGCCCCGCCGGATCGACGCCCGCCTCATTCCCCACGTCATCGCCGCCAGCGGTGTCGCCCTCGTATACCTGGCCGCCTCTCGCTGGGCGTACCCGGACGGAGGTACAGCGCTGACCCTGACAGCCCTCGCCGCGGTGCTCTGGGCCACGGTCACCGCCCTGCACCAGGGGCCGTTGACGGTGCGCGGTGATCTCACAACGGACGGCGAAGGGTGGGCAGCCACTGAGCGGCCAACCGGCAGCGAGGAACCAGCCGGCACAGCGGAGCCAGCTGGTGGGGCGGAGCCAGCTGGCAGAGAGAAGCCAGTCGGCACAGCGGAGTCAGCTGGCCGAGAGAAGCCAGTCGGCACAGCGGAGCCAGTCGACGCGACGTTGCCGGTGGTGGTCTGGTCAGGAGCCAGCCTGCTGGCCGTGCTCCTCCTGCTCACGCCGTCCCTGTCCCAAGGTGGTGTGCTGCTGGGCTGGTATGTCCTCGCAGGGATCACGGCAGCGGTCGCCCTACGGTGGCTGGGTACCGGCGCCCGGTGGAACGGGGCGTCAGGCCGGCGCGGCGACCACTCACAAGACCAGTCACACGACCACTCAACCGACCACTCACACGACCACTCACACGACCACTCACACGACGACTCACACGACGACTCACACGACGACTCACCCGACCACCCGCACGACGCGCTGGGGGACCGGCTACTCATCTGCCGCACCCTCGCGTTGATCGTGAGCGGCCTGACGCTGCTCACCGCGACCCTCAGGTTCGCCGACACGGCTGAGGCGGCTCGTACCTCCGTCATTACCTCCACTACCTCGGACTCCTCCACCGGAGTCTGGTCCTGGCACGTGGTGATCGGACTGGTACTCCTGACGTGGTGGTTGGTGACGGTCGCCGTTGTCACCCGGGGCCGGCTTCCGCAGGCCACCCGCACGGTGGTCCTGTTGGCCGGCCAGGCCTCGTCCGCCGTGCTGGTCTTCACGGTGGTGGACCGGCTCGGAGGCAACGAGTCCGCGGCCCGCGCCGCCGCCGTCGTGGCCCTGGTGATCGGTTTGGCCCTGCGCTCCCGTTTCGCGCGGCGGTTGCCGGGTTCGGACCAGAGCGGGGGATCGGCGGGGTTCCTCACGGCTCCGGCCATGTCCTGGTTGGTGACGGGCGCGGTGATCGTCCTGGGGTTCGTGGAGCTCGCAGCAGGGGAGGGCGACCGCGCCGCGCTCATGGTCATGGCGCTGGCCCTGATGGGGGCCGGGCTGGTGCTGAGGGTCTCCGCCGGCGGCCACTGGGCCGTGCTGGCGGGAGTGATAGGCCTCGTGGTGGTGGCCAGTGCTTGGTTCGACCTGACGGGAGGCTGGCTGCCGGCCGCCCTGTTCCCGACGTCGGCCGCCGCGGCCCTGATCCTGCTGCTCACCCTGTCCGTGGCCGCCTGGGAGATCGCGGTCTCGACGGGGCGGCTCGTGCCGAGAGCTGGCAGCGAACCGGGCTCTGTGTCCTCCGTGCCCTCCGTTCCCTCCTTGGCCTGGTTGCCCTGGCTATACGACCTCGCCCTCTTCCGTGCGGTGGCGGCCGCGACCGGGTGGGCCGTGGCCCTCGTGTTGGGCCTGACCGGCGAGGTGGACCGGGGTCCGCACTTCGGCGCACTGGGGATGACGATGGCCGTCGGTGCACTGGTGCTGTACGTCTTCGCCCGGGCGCGGGGGATGGTGGCGCTGCTGGCCGGGACGGTCATCGGCGTGCCCGTGTCCTGGTGGCTGCTCTCGCCCTGGTGGACGGAGCGGGGGTGGTGGTTCCCGGAGGAGGCGTGGACGGCCGTCCTCATCGGCGTCCTGTCGGCGGCGGGCCTGGGGCTGTGGGCGCTGGTGGATGCGCGCCAAAGTCAGAGGTCGTTGGTGACTGTGGAAGCCGTGAGGTCAACGGAGGTCTCGGTCGCTCTGGACTCGGGTATCCGTCAGCGGCCAGCGATCCTGTGGCAGGGCGGACTGGCTGTGATGCTCGTGCTGGCGCTGGGCACCGTGGTGGCACTGGAGCCGCGTGCTGGCTTGCCCGAGGACGCTGTGGTCTGGACCGCTTTGGCCGCGGTGGTGGCGGGGATCTGGCTGACCATCGATGCCTGGGGGAGGACGCTACTCTGGGCAGCGGCCTTGGCCGGGCAGACTCAGTGGGCCCTCTTCGGCCGGGACGCGGCGGTCCTGCTGACGTTCGCGGCCGTGTCGCGCGCGTGGGGGCAGACCGCACTCCCCGATGATCCGGGCCGCGCCGGCTGGTGGAATGTCCAGCTGCTGGTGCTCGTGTTGGTGGGGCTCGGATTCCGGCACGTGCTGCGTGACCGGTCTTTCCCGGGGCAGGAGACAGGTGGCCGCCGTCCCTTGGCCTACTTCGGTGCGGCGGCAGGCGTCTTCACGCTTGCGGCCCTCTATGTCCTGGCGAACGGCTCCGCTCAAATGCAGCTGACTGTGCTGGTTGGCTTCGCCCTGCTCGTGATGCTCGGCCTGACCCGGCGTGAACAGCTCCTCACGTGGTGGGGAGCGGCGGGGGTAGCGATGTCGGTGCTGTGGTACCTGCGCGGATATACCTACGTCTACCTCGCCTTCCTGGGGCTGGTTCTGATCGTGCTGGCCGTGCGGCAGCTGCGGCGTCACCAGGCCCGGCAGCCTGCCGGGGGCTCGGAACAGGTCAGGGCGTCTGCCGCGGGACCGGACCTGACTCCGGACCTGACTCCGGACGTGGACGTGGACCGAGACCAGGCCGAGGGCACCAGAGGCCGGTAGGCTGAACCCATGGAATTCCTCATTGCCCTGGTGATCATCGCCGCGGTGGTCTTCGCGATCGTTCGGTTGCGCAAGACCTTCGGCCGCGAGATCGACCGCGCGAAGCGCATCAAGCGATCGAACGACGACCAGTGAATCCGAACGCAGACTCCAGCACCGCCGGCGCGCAGGACATCTCACTCTCTAGCTCAGCTCAGGCCACGCCAGCGAGGAAGGGCACCATCCTGCCGGGTCCCAGGGCGCTCTACCGGGTCTTCGCGACGGCGGAGATGTTCACCTGGGCCCTCCTGATCCTGGCCATGGTGCTGAAGTACTCCGGCGCCACGGAGGTCCTGATGCCCGCCGCCGGGGGAGCGCACGGTTTCGTGTTCCTCTGCTACTGCGTCGTGACCGTGGGGGTGTGGATCAACCAGCGGTGGAGCGCCGGTCGCGGAGCCGCGGCCGTCCTGCTGGCGGCGGTGCCGTTCGCCACCCTGCCGTTCGAACGGTCTCTGGCCCGGCGCGGGGAACCGGATGCCACGTGGCGACTGGTGGATGGGCGCACCGGGGACCTCGGACCCCGGGGGTTCTGGGAATCGCTCGAGGCCTGGGTCCTGCGGAACGTGATCCTGGCCGCGGTCGTGACGGCCGGCGTCGTGGTGGTGGTGTTCTCGCTGCTCCTGGTGGCGGGCCCGCCGGGTGAGTGGTTCGACTGACGGAGTAGCCGACGGCCTTGCCGTCCAGCTGAATTAGCGCCTGGGGCACGGATCTGTCATACTGGATCAGTTGCTCAAGTGCTTGGGCGTGTGTGGAGTCGTGTCCGTGAGGTCCGGATTCCGCCGCTCGAGACCAAATCAACACACAATCCCCATCAGGATCTGGCGGTCCTGTGATCAGCTGTGTCTCTGGCATGTTCACGCATGTCTGCGGAGCAGATCGCGACACGCCCGACCGCGTGGGTCGAAGCCCCGGCAGGGCGAGGAACCCGGTTCTCCGGATTCGGTCTGCGCGGGTGGATATAGAAGCGCGGGGCCGGTTCGCCGAGCCCGTTGCACACAGGGACAGGTACGTGTAAAGCGTACGAAGCACAGGACGAAAGAGGCATGACGCCATGGCGGGACAGAAAATCCGCATCCGGCTGAAGTCGTATGACCACGAGGTCATCGATACTTCGGCTCGGAAGATCGTCGACACGGTCACGCGCGCAGGCGCAACGGTGGTGGGCCCCGTGCCGCTGCCGACTGAAAAGAACGTGTACGTCGTGATCCGCTCTCCCCACAAGTACAAGGACAGCCGCGAGCATTTCGAGATGCGCACGCACAAGCGGCTGATCGACATCATCGACCCGACGCCGAAGGCTGTCGACTCGCTCATGCGCCTCGACCTTCCGGCCGACGTCAACATCGAAATCAAGCTCTGAGAGGGAGGTGCTGAGAAACTATGACCATCACGCGAAACGTTAAGGGCCTGCTGGGCACGAAGCTCGGCATGACCCAGGTCTGGGATGCAGACAACAAGCTCATCCCCGTCACTGTCGTCCAAGCTGAACCCAACGTTGTGACCCAGCTGCGCAATGCGGAGGCCGACGGCTACGCCGCCGTCCAGATCGCCTACGGGCAGATCGACCCGCGCAAGGTCACCAAGCCGCTCGCCGGCCACTTCGAGAAGGCCGGGGTCACCCCGCGCCGTCACGTGGTCGAGCTGCGCACCGGTGACACCGCCGAGTACACCCTCGGCCAGGACGTCACCGTCGAGGTCTTCGAGGCCGGCCAGAAGGTCGACGTCGTCGGTACCACCAAGGGCAAGGGCTTTGCCGGTGTCATGAAGCGTCACGGCTTCTCCGGCGTCGGCGCCTCCCACGGTGCCCACAAGAACCACCGCAAGCCCGGTTCCGTCGGTGGCGCGTCCACCCCGGGCCGTGTCTTCAAGGGCCAGCGCCTTCCGGGCCGCATGGGCGCCGTCCGCCAGACCACCCAGAACCTCACCCTCCACGGCATCGACGTGGAGAAGAACCTGCTGCTGATCAAGGGTGCCGTCCCGGGTCCCCGCGGCCGGGTCGTCCTGGTTCGCACTGCAGTGAAGGGAGCATGAGCAGATGGCTACCAACGCAACTAACGCAGAAGCCAAGACCGTCAAGGTCGACCTGCCCGCCGAGATCTTCGATGTCCAGGCCAACGTGCCGCTGATGCACCAGGTCGTGGTGGCCCAGCTGGCCGCCGCTCGCCAGGGCACCCACAAGGTCAAGCGTCGGGGCGAGGTTTCCGGCGCCGGCCGCAAGCCGTTCAAGCAGAAGGGCACCGGCCGGGCCCGTCAGGGCTCGATCCGCGCCCCGCAGATGGTGGGTGGCGGTGTGGTCCACGGCCCCGAGCCGCGTGACTACTCGCAGCGCACCCCCAAGAAGATGAAGGCCGCCGCCCTGCGTGGCGCCCTCTCTGACCGCGCTCGCAACGGCCGCATCCACGTGATCGAGGAACTGGTCTCCACCGGTGCCCCGACCACCAAGGGTGCCAAGGCTGCCCTGTCCTCGCTGACCACCGGACGCAAGAACGTCCTGCTGGTCATCGAGCGTGCTGACGACACTGCGGCGCTGAGTGCCCGCAACCTGCAGTCGGTGCACACCCTGTACTTCGATCAGCTGAACACGTACGACGTGCTGGTCAGCGATGACGTGGTCTTCACCCAGGCTGCCTACGAGGCGTTTGTGGCCAAGGCCAGCGCACAGAAGGAGGATGCCAAGTGAGCGGCTCCATCAACAAGAATCCCCGCGACGTGGTCATTGCCCCGGTCGTGTCGGAAAAGAGCTACGGCCTGATCGACGAGGGTAAGTACACCTTCCTGGTCGACCCGCGCTCCAACAAGACCGAGATCAAGCAGGCGGTTGAGGCCATCTTCTCCGTCAAGGTTGACTCGATCAACACCCTGAATCGTGCCGGCAAGCGTAAGCGCACCAAGTTCGGTTGGGGCTCCCGCAAGAGCACCAAGCGTGCGGTCGTGACGCTCAAAGAGGGCACGATTGACATCTTCGGAGGTCCGCTCGCCTGAGGCGTAGCGGAGACCACTTAATCGAGGAACTGACACATGGCTATCCGTAAATACAAGCCGACCACCCCGGGCCTTCGCGGCTCGTCCGTGGCCGACTTCGCAGAAATCACCCGGACCACCCCGGAGAAGTCGCTGCTTCGCCCGCTCACCAAGAGCGGCGGACGCAACAACTCCGGCAAGATCACCACCCGCCACAAGGGCGGCGGCCACAAACGCCAGTACCGCGTCATCGACTTCCGTCGTCATGACAAGGACGGCGTGCCGGCGAAGGTCGCTCACATCGAGTACGACCCGAACCGCACCGCCCGCATCGCCCTGCTCCACTACGTGGACGGCACCAAGCGCTACATCCTGGCCCCGGCCAAGCTGAACCAGGGTGACACCATCGAGGCTGGCGCCACCGCGGATATCAAGCCCGGCAACAACCTGCCGCTGCGCAACATCCCGCTCGGCACCGTCATCCACGCGGTGGAACTGCGTCCGGGCGGCGGCGCCAAGCTGGCCCGCTCGGCCGGTTCGTCCATCCAGCTGGTCGCCCGTGAAGGCAAGTACGCCCAGTTGCGTCTGCCCTCCGGCGAGATCCGCAATGTGGACGTGCGCTGCCGCGCCAGCATCGGCGAGGTCGGCAACGCCGAGCAGTCGAACATCAACTGGGGCAAGGCCGGCCGCATGCGGTGGAAGGGCGTTCGCCCGACCGTCCGCGGTGTGGTCATGAACCCCGTCGACCACCCGCACGGCGGTGGCGAGGGCAAGACCTCCGGTGGTCGTCACCCGGTCAACCCCAATGGCAAGCCAGAGGGCCGCACCCGCCGCCCGAACAAGGAAAGCGACAAGCTCATCGTGCGCCGTCGCCGTACCGGCAAGAACAAGCGATAGGAGCCTGGAGACATGCCACGTAGCCTGAAGAAGGGCCCCTTCGTTGATCAGCACCTCTACCTCAAGGTGGACGCTGAGAACGAAAAGGGCACCAAGAACGTCATCAAGACCTGGTCCCGCCGGTCCATGATCATCCCCGACATGCTCGGGCACACGATCGCGGTGCACGACGGACGCAAGCACATCCCGGTGTTCATCACCGAGTCGATGGTCGGGCACAAGCTCGGCGAGTTTGCACTCACGCGGACTTTCCGCGGTCACGTGAAAGACGACCGGAAGGGCAAGCGCCGCTGACGCGGGGCTTGACCGTCCGAGACACTCGAAAGAAGGAAAGCAATGGAAGCCAAGGCAATTGCGCGCCACCTGCGTGTAACGCCGATGAAGGCCCGGCGCGTCGTCAACCTTGTCCGTGGCAAGCAGGCGAACGAAGCACTGGCCATTCTGCAGTTTGCCCAGCAGGGCGCTTCGGAGCCGGTGTACAAGCTGGTCGCCTCCGCGGTGGCCAACGCCCGGGTCAAGGCCGACCGCGAGGGCTTGGCGTTCAATGAGGACGCCCTGTTCATCACCGAGGCCTTCGTCGACGAAGGACCGACCATGAAGCGTTTCCAGCCGCGTGCCCAGGGCCGCGCCGGACGCATCAACAAGCGCACCAGCCACGTCACCGTGGTCGTTGCGACCGAGGAAGAGGAGGGGAAGTAACCCATGGGTCAGAAGATCAACCCGAACGGTTTCCGCCTCGGCATCACCACCGACCACGTCTCGCACTGGTTCGCTGACTCCAGCAAGGAAGGCCAGCGGTACAAGGACTTCCTGAAGGAAGACATCAAGATCCGCGAGCTGATGACCATCGGCATGGAGCGCGCCGGCATCTCGAAGGTGGAGATCGAGCGGACCCGTGACCGTGTGCGTGTGGACATCCACACCGCTCGTCCCGGCATCGTCATCGGTCGCCGCGGCGCCGAGGCCGATCGCATCCGCACCGAGCTCGAGAAGCTCACCGGCAAGCAGATCCAGCTGAACATCCTCGAGGTCAAGAACCCCGAGGTGGACGCCCAGCTGGTCGCCCAGGGTGTGGCCGAGCAGCTCGCTTCGCGCGTGGCATTCCGCCGTGCGATGAAGAAGGCCATCCAGTCCGCCACGCGTGCAGGTGCCAAGGGCATCCGCATCCAGTGTGCCGGCCGTCTGGGCGGCGCCGAGATGTCGCGCTCGGAGTTCTACCGCGAAGGCCGTGTGCCCCTGCACACCCTGCGCGCGAACATCGATTTCGGCAAGTTCGAAGCCAAGACCACCTTCGGCCGCATCGGCGTGAAGGTCTGGATCTACAAGGGCGACCTGACGGCCAAGGAACTGGCCGCCAAGGAAGCTGCTGCACCGTCCGGCCGTGGGGCCCGCGGCGGCGACCGTCGTGGACCCGGTGGTCCCGGTGGTGGCGATCGCCGCCGCCGCAACGACCGCGCTCCGCGTCAGGACTCGGCAGCCGGCAGCTCTGCGCCCGCTGAAGGAGGCAACGCCTGATGTTGATTCCGCGTCGAGTCAAGCACCGCAAGCAGCACCACCCGAAGCGCTCGGGCATGGCCAAGGGTGGCACCGCCGTCACGTTCGGCGAGTGGGGCATCCAGGCCCTGACCCCGGCCTACGTGACCAACCGTCAGATCGAGTCCGCTCGTATCGCCATGACGCGCTACATCAAGCGCGGCGGCACCGTGTGGATCAACATCTACCCGGACCGCCCGCTCACCAAGAAGCCGGCCGAAACCCGCATGGGTTCCGGTAAGGGTTCGCCCGAGTGGTGGGTCGCCAACATCAAGCCGGGTCGCGTGCTCTTCGAGCTCTCCGGCGTCAGCGAGGACGTGGCCCGCGAGGCGCTGCGACTGGCTATGCACAAGCTGCCGTTGAAGGCACGTATCGTCCGCCGAGAGGGTGGTGAGTGATCATGGCTACCGGTTCGAAGGAACTGAACGTCGAGGCCCTGGACGGCCTGGACAACGCCCGTTTGGCCGAGGAGCTCAAGCGCTCCAAGGAGGAACTGTTCAACCTGCGTTTCCAGTCGGCCACCGGCCAGCTGGACAACCACGGCCGTCTGAAGACCGTCAAGCGCGACATCGCCCGGATCTACACGATCCTGCGTGAGCGCGAGCTGGGCATCCGCGAGGATGTCGAGGCTCCGGCCGAGGACGTCGCGGACGCCAAGGCTGACAAGACTTCCAAGAAGTCCGCCAAGAAGAGCACCCAGGCAACCAAGGCCACTCCGGCCGAGGAGACCGAGAAGACCGAGGAGGAGGCCAAGTGACCGAGAACGCGAATGCATCTGCAGCCAACGAGGCCTCGGAGCGTGGCTACCGCAAGTCGCTCCGCGGCATCGTCGTGTCCGACAAGATGGACAAGACGATCGTCGTGCAGGTCGAGGACCTGAAGAAGCACGCCCTGTACGGCAAGGTCCTGCGTACCTCCAAGAAGCTGAAGGTCCACGACGAGGAGAACACCGCCGGCGTCGGCGACCGTGTCATCCTCGCCGAGACCCGTCCGTACTCCGCCACCAAGCGGTGGCGTCTGGTTGAGGTCACCGAGCGCGCCAAGTAAGCGCGAGGTCACCACAACCTCAGGACCAGCCCAGCCCGACGCCGGCCGGCACCGCACGTTCGCGGTGACGGCCGGCGTCGTGCGTGGTGGTGTTGTGGTGTGAGTCCTGGGGGAGTGCACTGATTACCACAGCAGGTCAATTCGCCCGCTGGGTCCCCGGTGGGCTACGATGGACCATCTGTGCGCCCTTGTTGGCGGGACTATCCACCCCGCGCGCCAAGGGTTTCGCAAAACTTCTCGATCAGCCGCCTCGGCCTTGCCCTGCGGATGGACGGTTGTTGCAGCGCTGGTGCCCGTCTGACAGGGGTACCGGAAGGCTCTGCAGCCGGCCCATACGCCACTGGGGCAGGGGTAAGTGGCCCGGGAACATCAAAATATCCGTTCCGCAAGGCTCGCCCGGCTTCGGGGGAGAACCAGCGCGACGACAGGAGTATCAAGTGATTCAGCAGGAATCGCGGCTTAAGATCGCCGACAACACTGGTGCCAAGGAAATCTTGACCATCCGTGTTCTCGGTGGATCCGGACGCCGCTACGCAGGTATCGGCGACACCATCGTCGCCACCGTGAAGGACGCCATCCCCGGCGGCAACGTCAAGAAGGGCGACGTCGTCAAGGCAGTCATCGTTCGGACCAAGAAGGAACGCCGTCGTCCCGATGGCTCCTACATCAAGTTCGACGAGAACGCCGCCGTCATCCTCAAGACCGATGGCGAGCCCCGAGGCACGCGCATCTTCGGCCCCGTGGGCCGCGAGCTGCGTGACAAGAAGTTCATGAAGATCGTGTCGCTGGCACCGGAGGTGATCTGACACATGTCGAAGATCAAGAAGGACGACCTCGTCCAGATCATCGCCGGCAAGGACAAGGGCAAGCAGGGCAAGGTCCTGCGCGTCTTCCCGTCCCGTGACCGCGTGCTGGTGGAAGGCGTCAATCGCGTCACCAAGCACCTGCGTGCCGGCCAGAACAACAACGGTTCCACCGAAGGCGGCCTGCAGGTCGTCGAGGCGCCCGTTCACGTCTCGAACGTGGCCGTCGTGGATCCCGAGACCCAGAAGCCGACCCGTGTGGGTTACCGCTTCGAGACCGTGGAGAAGAACGGCGAGTCCAAGACCGTCAAGGTCCGCTTCGCCAAGGCCTCCGGAAAGGAGCTGTGATGACTGAGGTGCAGACTGCAGACACCACCGCCCCGAAGGTGGCCCCGCGCCTGAAGAACAAGTACCGCGAAGAGATCCGCGGCACCCTTCAGGAGGAGTTCGCCTACTCCAACCTCATGCAGATCCCCGGCCTCGTGAAGGTCGTCGTCAACATGGGTGTCGGCGAGGCAGCCAAGGACTCGAAGATCATCGACGGCGCCATCCGAGACCTGACCCAGATCACGGGCCAGAAGCCCCAGGTGACCAAGGCCCGCAAGTCCATCGCGCAGTTCAAGCTGCGTGAGGGCATGCCGATCGGCACCCACGCGACCCTGCGTGGCGACCGCATGTGGGAGTTCCTGGACCGCCTGGTCACCTTTGCGCTGCCGCGCATCCGTGACTTCCGCGGCCTGTCGCCGAAGCAGTTCGACGGCAACGGCAACTACACGTTCGGTCTGGCCGAACAGTCGGTCTTCCACGAGATCGACCAGGACAAGATCGACCGCGTGCGCGGCATGGACATCACTGTGGTGACCACCGCCAAGACGGACGACGAGGGACGCGCGCTGCTCAAGGCGCTCGGTTTCCCGTTCCAGCCGTTCGACAAGCCCACGAAGTCCACTCAGAAGTAATTATCTACGTTGCAGGTCCCACCGGTCTACCGGGAAGGGAAACCGCAACGAGGAAGGGCATGAAGCCCACATGACCATGACAGATCCTGTCGCAGACATGCTGACGCGTCTGCGCAACGCCAACTCGGCCTTCCACGACTCCGTGGAAATGCCGTCGTCCAAGCTGAAGATTCGCGTGGCCGACATTCTCAAGTCCGAGGGCTACATCGCTGACTACAAGGAAGAGGACGCCCAGGTGGGCAAGAGGCTCGTCATCGAGCTGAAGTTCGGTCCTCAGCGCGAGCGGGCCATTGCCGGCCTGCGCCGCATCTCCAAGCCCGGTCTGCGCGTGTACGCCAAGTCCACCAACCTGCCGCACGTGTTGGGCGGCCTGGGTATCGCCATCCTGTCCACCTCCTCCGGTCTGCTCACCGACCGCCAGGCAGCCAAGAAGGGCGTAGGTGGGGAAATCCTCGCTTACGTCTGGTAACGGCTAAGACGGAAGAAAGGTAGAACAGACATGTCACGTATTGGACGTCTTCCGATTACCGTGCCGTCCGGCGTCGAGATCAAGATCGACGGATCGAACGTTGCCGTGAAGGGCCCCAAAGGCGAGCTGAGCCACGCTGTGGCCAGCCCGATCGAGATCGCGTTCGAGGAGGGCACCATCACGGTGACCCGCCCGAACGACGAGCGCGAATCGCGTTCCCTGCACGGCCTGACCCGCACTCTCATCTCGAACATGATCGTCGGTGTCACCGATGGTTACGAGAAGCAGCTCGAGGTCATCGGCACCGGTTACCGCGTGCTCGCCAAGGGCTCGGACCTCGAGTTCGCCCTCGGCTACTCGCACCCCGTTCCCGTCAAGGCCCCGGAGGGAATCTCCTTCAAGGTCGAGGGCAACAAGGTGACCGTGGTCGGCATCGACAAGCAGCGCGTCGGCGAGACCGCTGCGAACATCCGTAAGCTCCGCCGTCCTGACCCGTACAAGGGCAAGGGTGTGCGTTACGCAGGCGAGGTTATTCGCCGCAAGGCCGGAAAGGCAGGTAAGTAATGTCCACGCTGAAAGTGAAGGGCAAGGGGAAGTTCGTCTCCCGCACCCGCCGCCACTTGCGCGTTCGCAAGCGGATCTCCGGCACTGCCATCCGTCCCCGTCTGGTGGTGAACCGCTCCGCACGTCACATCTTCGTGCAGGTCGTGGACGACACCCGCGGTGTCACCCTGGCCTCGGCCTCCACCATGGAAGCCGACCTGCGCGCCCTCGAGGGCGACAAGTCCGCCAAGGCGAAGAAGGTCGGCGAGCTGGTGGCCGAGCGTTCCAAGGCCGCCGGCATTGAGGCCGTGGTCTTCGACCGCGGCGGCAACAAGTACCACGGTCGTGTGGCCGCCGTCGCTGACGGTGCCCGGGAAGGTGGGCTGCAGCTGTGAGCGAGTCGAACACCGAGAGCAACAAGAAGGACACTCAGGTGACCGAAAACACCGAGAACACTGCCGTTGGCGGCGCGTCTGAGACCGCTGCCGGTTCGGCCAGCCAGTCCACTGAAGGCCAGGGCAACCGTGGCGGCCGTGGCGGCAACGCCGGCGGCCGCGGCAACGACCGTGGCGGCAACGCCGGCGGTAACGACCGGGGTGGCCGTGGCGGACGCCGCGACGACCGTGGTGGCCGTGGCGGTCGCGACGACGACAAGGACAAGTTCCTCGAGCGCGTCGTGGCCATCAACCGCGTGTCCAAGGTCGTCAAGGGTGGTCGTCGGTTCTCCTTCACCGCCCTGGTGATCGTGGGCGACGGCGACGGCCTGGTGGGCGTCGGCTACGGCAAGGCCAAGGAAGTTCCGGCAGCCATCCAGAAGGGCGTGGAAGAGGCCAAGAAGTCCTTCTTCCGCGTTCCGCGCGTCGGCTCCACCATCCCGCACCTCGTGCAGGGTGAGGACGCCGCCGGTGTGGTGCTCCTGCGTCCGGCTTCCCCGGGTACCGGCGTGATCGCCGGTGGTCCGGTCCGCGCCGTGCTGGAGTGCGCAGGTATTCACGACGTGCTGTCGAAGTCGATGGGGTCCGCCAACGTGATCAACATCGTGCGCGGCACCGTGGATGCCCTCAAGCAGCTGGAGGAGCCCCAGTCCGTGGCTGCCCGTCGTGGCAAGACCCTGGACGAGGTCGCTCCTCACGCGATGCTCCGCACCATGGAGCAGGATCGCGCGAAGAAGAGCGAGAAGGCAGGTGCCGCCAATGGCTAATTTCAGCACGCGTAAGAACGTCGCCGTGAGCGATGCCACGCTGGAAATCACCCAGATCAAGTCCGCCATCGGCGGTAAGCAGAACCAGCGCGACACCCTGCGGTCCCTCGGCCTCAAGCGGATCGGCCACACGGTCAACCGCAAGGCTGATGAGGTCACCGTGGGCATGGTCAACACCGTGCCGCACCTGGTGAAGGTTGAGGAGGTCAACAATGGCTGATGAACGCTCAGTTGACAGCACAGTCGAAGGCCCGAACGCGATCAAGGTCCACGACCTGCGTCCGGCCCCCGGCTCCAAGAAGGCCAAGACCCGCGTGGGTCGCGGCGAGGCGTCCAAGGGCAAGACCGCTGGTCGCGGTACCAAGGGCACCAAGGCGCGCTACCAGGTGAAGGCCGGCTTCGAAGGCGGCCAGGTGCCGCTGCAGATGCGTCTGCCGAAGCTGCGTGGCTTCAAGAACCCGTTCAAGGTCGAGTTCCAGGTCGTGAACCTGGACAAGCTGTCGGAGCACTTCCCGGCCGGCGGCGACGTGACCGTGGACGATCTGATCGCCAAGGGCCTGGTCCGCAAGAACCAGCCGGTGAAGGTCCTCGGGACCGGCGAGATCACCGTGGCGGTGAACGTGAAGGCCAACGCCTTCTCGTCCTCCGCGGCGGAGAAGATCTCCGCAGCCGGTGGGTCCACCGAGACCCTCTGAACTGGTTTAGTCCGGTTCTGCGGGGGTTCAGCGTAGCCTCCCGTTAATCGAAAGTTGGCCCCCGGGCCGCCGTCCATGTGCATTTTGCGTGGATAGCGGCACGGGGGCCTTCTTCTTTCCGTTAGACTCGGTCAGTGGTTCCGGCAACGGTTCTGCCGAAGGCAACCCTTCGCCAGTGCTTCTTTCCGCGTCCAACCACAGCACCATCCACCTCCAGGAGGACGCTTGTTCAGCGCGATTGCCCGGGTTTTCCGGACGCCCGACCTGAGGCGAAAGATCTGGTTCACCCTAGGGATCGTCGTCATCTACCGGATCGGGGCCTTCGTCCCTGCCCCCGGTGTTGACTACGGGACCGTGCAGGTCTGCCTGGACCAGGGCAACACCACGGGCGGCCTGTACTCGTTCGTGAACATGTTCTCCGGCGGCGCGATGCTGCAGGTCTCCGTCTTCGCCCTCGGCATCATGCCCTACATCACGGCGGCCATCATCGTGCAGTTGCTGCGAGTGGTCATTCCCCGCTTCGAGGAGCTGCAGAAGGAAGGCGCCCAGGGCCAGTCCAAGCTGACCCAGTACACGCGCTACCTCACCGTGGCCCTGGCACTGCTGAACGCCACCACAATCGTCTCGCTGGCACGCACCGGCGCGCTGCTCGGCTGCAACCTGCCGATCGTGCCGGATGACAGCCTCCCGGTGCTCCTGCTGATGATCGCCACCCTGACCTCGGGCACCGTCCTGATCATGTGGCTGGGCGAGCTCATTACCGAACGCGGCGTCGGCAACGGCATGTCCCTGCTGATCTTCCTGTCCATCGCCGCAGGCTTCCCGGCCGGCTTGGGACAGATCTGGTCCACGCAGGGCTGGCGCGTGTTCGGCATCGTGATGATCGTCGGCCTGCTGACCATCATGGCCGTGGTGTTCGTGGAGGAGTCCCAGCGCCGCGTTCCGGTGCAGTACGCCAAGCGCCAGATCGGCCGCCGTACCGTGGGCGGGACGTCCACGTACATCCCGATCAAGGTGAACATGGCCGGCGTGATCCCCGTGATCTTCGCGTCCTCGATCATGATGCTCCCGGGCATCCTCATCCAGTTCAACACCCCGCAGGACGGCACCACGCCGCCGCAATGGGTCATCTTCCTCTCCGAGTACTTCGGCACCGGCTCGCACCCGGTCTACATGATCCTGTTCTTCCTGTTGACGATCGGCTTCACGTACTTCTACGTGACGATCACGTTCAATCCGGTCGAGATCAGCGACAACATGAAGAAATACGGCGGTTTCATCCCCGGTGTCCGTGCTGGCCGTCCGACCGAGAAGTACCTCGAGTACGTCATCAGCAGGATCACCTTCCCGGGTGCGATGTACCTTGGTGTCCTGGCGATGATCCCGATGATCGCCTTCGTGCTGATCAACGCCGACCAGAACTTCCCGTTCGGCGGCATCTCGATCCTCATCATGGTTGGCGTTGCGCTGCAGACCATCAAGCAGATCAATGCGCAGATGGAGCAGCACAACTACGAGGGCCTGCTGCGGTAGCGGTCCTCGACTCCCGGGGGGGGGTGCGCCCGGGCCCAGCGTTGGGTCCGGACCGTGCCACGCTGTGGTCACTCCATAGTCCTAACCTCATAGTCATAACGCCATAGTCGTCACCCCATAGTCGTTACCCCCAGACGTACTCCTGAAAACCGAATATTCACGCTGATCGACAGTAAGGAATACCTATGACCCGCATGCTGATGATGGGCCCTCCCGGGTCCGGCAAGGGCACCCAGGCTTCCCGTATTGCGGACAAGCTCGGCATCGTGGCCATTTCCACGGGCGACATCTTCCGGTACAACGTCAAGGAAATGACGGAGCTCGGTAAGGAAGCCAAGAAGTACATGGACAATGGCGACTTCGTCCCGGACGAGGTCACCAACCGCATGGTCGCCGACCGTATCCGCCAGTCCGACGCCGAGCACGGCTTCCTGCTGGACGGCTACCCGCGTACTGCCGGTCAGGTGGAGGCCCTCGACGGCTTCCTGACGGAAGATGGGCAGGCCCTGACGGTCGTCATCGAGCTGACGGTTCCGGACGAAGAGCTCGTGGCACGACTGCTGAACCGTGCCGAGACCGATGGGCGCGCTGACGACACCGCTGAGGTCATCCAGCACCGCCTGGACCTCTAC
The DNA here is from genome assembly GCF_003386075.1 of Citricoccus muralis. GTDB lineage: Bacteria > Actinomycetota > Actinomycetes > Actinomycetales > Micrococcaceae > Citricoccus > Citricoccus muralis. The sequence goes on along the minus strand of NZ_QREH01000001.1, from coordinate 1,857,328 downwards.
CACGAGCAGACCCAGGCCGTGATCGAGTCCTATGTGTCCCGCGGCATCGTGGCCCGCGTGGACGGCACCGGCCAGATCGACGACATCACCGAGCGCCTGCTCCAGGCCGTGTACTCCGTCCGTGAGCGCACCGGCAACCTTCCCGTGGTCCAGCCGATCGGCCAGGGCGACGGCGAGAACCCAGAGTAATCCAGGGCTCGGGTAGTTCAGAGCCCGAGTAATTCGGAACCCGAGTAGGTCAGAACCCGAGTAGTCCAGAGCCCGGGTAGTCCAGAACCCGCATAATTCAGAACCCCGCAACGAAGGATCCGAGAAGCCGCTGTGATGAGCCGCCGCCAGGTCGAACTGAAGTCCGTCCCGCAGATGCAGACCATGCATCGTGCCGGACTGGTCCTTCACCGCGCCCTGGACGCGGCCGTCGCGGCGGCTGTCCCGGGAACGACGACGGCCGCCGTCGACGCCGTGTTCGCTGCGGTTGTCGAGGAGGCCGGCGCCACGCCGAACTTCCTGGGCTACTACGGCTACCCGGCCACCATCTGCGCCTCGGTGAACGAGGAAGTGGTGCACGGGATCCCGGGGGAGCGGGTCCTCCAGGCCGGGGACGTGCTGAAGATCGACGGTGGCTGCATCATCGACGGCTGGCACTCCGATTCGGCCCGCACCGTGGTTCTGGGCTCCTCGGCAGCCGGCACGGCCGATCCCGAGGACGAGCGACTGTCCGAGATCACGCGCCAGGCGCTGTGGCACGGCATCGCCGCGTTCGCCACGGCCAAGTACATCGGTGATATCGGTGACGCCATCGATGATTTCGTCTCCGCACAGCCCGGTGCCCCGCTGGGCATCCTCCAGGACTACGTGGGTCACGGCATCGGCACGGCCATGCACCAGGCCCCGGACGTGCTCAACTACCGGTCCCGACACCGTGGCCCCAAGGTCAAGCCGGGGCTGTGCCTGGCGATCGAGCCCATGCTCGTGCGCGGCGGCCTGGCCACGGACGTTCTCTCCGACGACTGGACCGTGGTCACCCGTGACGGGGCCCGGGCCAGCCAGTGGGAGCACTCGGTCGCGCGGCATCGCGGCGGCATCTGGGTGCTCACCATGCCCGACGGCGGCGCGGCCGATCTCGCCCCGCTCGGCGTAGTGCCCGTTCCCCTCGGCGAGTAGACGGCAGCCGTAGTGCGCAGCGGCATCGCCGCATCCGGCACCGAGGCGCTACCCCTTTCCCCAAGGCCGGTCAACTCTGACGCGGGTGAATTTCACTTCTGTGCGCGAAACCAGTAGTATTGCTTGCTGGTTGTCTCTGCGGTGCGCCGTGTCCTTGAGAGTTCTTTCGGAATTCCCGAGGTACCCCTGGAATGCGCCCTGGTGGTCAGCCGGAAACATCCCCGCCTGGTTTCAATCGTCCAACGGACGTGGGGTATTCGAGTCGCCTGCGACCTGGATGCACCGCCCGTGCCGACGCCTGGAATCTGGCACAACGTAAGTGGAGGACATGGCTAAGAAGGAAGGTGTCATCGAGGTTGAGGGCACGGTCAACGAAGCATTGCCGAACGCAATGTTCCGCGTCCGTCTGCAGAACGACCATGTTGTTCTGGCCACGATCTCGGGAAAGATGCGTCAGCACTACATCCGAATCCTCCCCGAGGACCGAGTCGTCGTGGAACTTAGCCCGTACGACCTCAACCGGGGCCGTATCGTGTACCGCTACAAGTAAACCCATCCACCACTAAACAGCAAGCGCTGGAGGAGGAACCATGAAGGTTCAGCCGAGCGTGAAGCGGATCTGTGAAAAGTGCCAGGTGGTGCGCCGTAAGGGCCGCGTCCTGGTGATCTGCGAGAACCCACGCCACAAGCAGCGCCAGGGCTGACCTCGTCTTTCGACGGGATCGTCTACGCGCAGCACCCTCAGGTCGGCCGGAACACAACCGGATGACCAGGTCCAACCGGACCAAACAGCAGCACAGCCGGAATCCACGGATTCCTGCCTGAGTCCCTCCGGGGTCCAGCAGGGGCCGAGGTGAACGGCAACCCCTGGACGCAAGGGCCGGGGACCCGAACCGCGGCAACGCCGGTCGGCGGAATGAAACTCCGGAACTTCGCCGGAACCGTCAACAAGGCACCGCAGGGAAGAGATTCCCGGGGGAGGGGACGTGCTGGTGCAGACCTTTGCTTCAGAAGAACAAGGAGGACGGCCATATGGCACGTCTAGCAGGCGTCGACATCCCGCGCGAAAAGCGCGTCGTCATCGCTCTCACGTACATCTTCGGTGTGGGCCAGACCCGCTCCGAGCAGGCCATCGAAGCGACGGGCATCGACCCGAACACTCGCGTCAAGGACCTGGCAGACGAACAGCTGGTTGCACTGCGCGACTACATCGAGGCCAACTTCAAGGTGGAGGGTGACCTGCGCCGCGAGGTGGCAGCCGACATCCGCCGCAAGGTCGAGATCGGCTCCTACCAGGGCATCCGCCACCGCCGCGGCATGCCCGTGCACGGCCAGCGCACGAAGACCAACGCCCGTACCCGCAAGGGCCCGAAGAAGACTGTCGCCGGCAAGAAGAAGTAGTCACCCGGAACGGGACGGCCACCCCGCCACGATCCCGGTTCACGGATGCCTCCGGCTTCTCCCCAGCAAGACAGTCACTTCCGCACAACACCAGCTTTCGTAGGAGAGACACATGCCCCCCAAGACACGTGCTGCGGTCACCCGCAAGCCTCGTCGCAAGGACAAGAAGAACATCACCGTGGGCCAGGCCCACATCAAGAGCACCTTCAACAACACCATCGTGTCCATCACGGACACCACCGGTGCTGTCATCTCGTGGGCCTCGGCCGGCGATGTGGGATTCAAGGGCTCCCGCAAGTCCACCCCCTATGCCGCACAGATGGCTGCCGAGAAGGCTGCCAAGGCCGCTCAGGAGCACGGACTGCGCAAGGTTGACGTCTTCGTGAAGGGTCCCGGCTCCGGCCGCGAGACCGCGATCCGTTCGCTCCAGGCCGCTGGCCTCGAGGTCGGCTCCATCTCGGACGTCACCCCTTCTGCCCACAACGGTTGCCGCCCGGCCAAGCGCCGCCGCGTCTGACCTCGTACCGAGCGCACGCACCTCGGCTGGTTCCGGGCTTTTCCGGCCAGCCGGGGCGTGCGCATCGGTGCACTCCCGCCCACCCCATTCGTTTCCACCCATCGTGTGCGTCATATGGCGGACGCTCGCCGAAAGGAAATGTCAGTGCTCATTGCACAGCGCCCCACGCTGACTGAAGAAGTCGTTGCCGACAACCGTTCCCGGTTCATCATCGAACCGCTGGAGCCCGGTTTCGGCTACACCCTCGGAAACTCCCTTCGCCGGACCCTGTTGTCCTCCATCCCGGGCGCTGCTGTTACCAGCATCCGCGTGGATGGGGTGCTGCACGAGTTCAGCACTGTTTCCGGTGTGAAGGAAGACGTCACCGAGGTCATCCTGAACATCAAGAAGCTCTCGGTCTCCTCCGAGCACGATGAGCCCGTGGTCGCCTACCTGCGCAAGCAGGGTCCCGGCGTCGTCACCGCTGCGGACATCACGTCCCCGGCCGGTGTCGAGGTCCACAACCCGGACCTGCACATTGCCACCCTGAACGGCAAGGGCAAGTTCGACATGGAGCTCATCGTCGAGCGTGGCCGCGGCTACGTCACGGCAGCCCAGAACAAGACCGGTGACGCGGAGATCGGCCGGATCCCGGTTGACTCCATCTACTCGCCGGTCCTGAAGGTCACCTTCAAGGTCGAGGCCACCCGCGTGGAGCAGCGCACCGACTTCGATCGCCTCATCCTCGACGTCGAGACCAAGGAGTCCATGCTTCCGCGTGACGCCGTGGCCTCTGCCGGCACCACCCTGGTGGAGCTCTTCGGCCTGGCCCGTGAGCTGAACCTGGAAGCCGAAGGCATCGAGATCGGTCCGAGCCCGACGGACACCACGGTGGCCGCCGATATGGCACTGCCGATCGAGGACCTGGAAATGACCGTGCGCTCCTACAACTGCCTGAAGCGCGAGGGCATCCACACCGTTGGCGAGCTCGTTGCTCGCTCCGAGGCCGATCTCATGGACATCCGGAACTTCGGTGCCAAGTCCATCGACGAGGTCAAGGAAAAGCTGACCGAACTGGGTCTGTCCCTGAAGGACTCCCCGGCTGGCTATGACCCCTCGCTGCACTCCCAGGAGTCCGAGGAGTCCTACGGCGAGTACTGAGCCGTGAACCGGGATCGGGCTTCGGTCCGGTCTTGAGTCACTCTCTTCACTCGCTGTACCACCACCAATAGTGTCCTGATGGCCGGCAGCCGTCAGGGTCCATCTGAGGAGAAACACCAATGCCTACCCCCACTAAGGGACCGCGCCTGGGCGGCGGCCCTGCCCACGAGCGGATCATGCTGGCCAACCTGTCGGCCAACCTGTTCGAGCACAAGAAGATCACCACGACGGTGACCAAGGCCAAGCGCCTGCGTCCCTTCGCCGAGCGTCTGATCACCTTCGCCAAGAAGGGCGATCTGGCTTCGCGTCGCAAGGTCCAGGGCATCATCTCGGCCAAGAACCGCACCAACAAGACCATCGTGCACGAGCTGTTCACGGTGATCGGCCCGGCCATGGCCGAGCGCGAGGGTGGCTACACCCGGATCACCAAGATCGGCAACCGTCACGGCGACAACGCCCCGATGGCAGTCATCGAGCTCGTCATGGAGCCGGTGTCCCCGAAGCAGGCCGTAGTCAAGGAGGCCGAGAAGGCCGCCGAGACCGCTGCTCCGGCTGAGGCCCCCGCGGCCGAGTCCGAAGCTGCCGAGACCGAGGCTCCGGCCGCCGAGGCTGCTGAGGCTCCGGCTGCTGAGGCTCCGGCTGCCGAAGCCGCTGAGGCTCCTGCCGCAGAGGAGAAGACCGAAGAGAAGTGATCTTCTCGGTCTGAACCGGCTGTCTGCAGAGTGTTCTCCAGACACCATCAGAATGACCCGTTCCTACGCACAACACGTGCGGAGGGACGGGTCGTTTGGTTTAACGGTCGCGTCTTCGGAGCGGGGGCAGCCCGCCGGGCTTTCTGATGGGGGGTAGGGCTTGCTCCAGGCAGGCAGGCAGGCAGGCAGGCAGGCAGGCAGGCAGGCAGGAAGGAAGGGCAGGAAGGAAGGGCAGGAAGGGCAGGGCATGACAGCTGAGGCCAGGTTGAGGCGGGTCACGACGCGCCAGTGCAAGGCAGGGCAGGTCAGGACAGGCAAGTCAGGCCATGGCAGCGCAGGGTACATCGCGTCAGGGCAGGCCAATACACGTCAGTGGATGAGGGGGCGTCAGATGAGTCCAGACGTCAGCAGGAAGATGGCGCCGCCGTGTGCCACGGTCGCCCCGAGGACGCCGTGGCGCATCGCGATGACGGCACAGACGAGCCCTTCGAAGAGGGTGAAGGCGAGCAGCGGCCAACCCACGCCGGTGATGTTGTAGGCGAGGAACAGGTGTCCGGCGGCAAAGATCAGTGCCGAGAGTAGCGCTGCTCGCCAGCGGCCGGACCGTCCTGGCAGGTGATCCTCCAGATGGGCCTGGAGGAAGCCGCGGAACAGGACCTCCTCCACCAGGTTCCCGCACAGGGCGAAGACAGCCAAGAGGACCACCACGCCGGCGGCCACCGTCCCGCCGCGCTGCTCAACTGGAATCGCGGGACGGGCGAAGGGCGTGCCGTCCAAGATGGGGAACCACTCGACCAGGGTGCCGTGAAGGTACAGAAAGGGCAGCGCGATCACCACGACGCCCGCCAGGCCCACGAGTGCTGAGGTCCACCTTCGGGGCCCCGTCCACAGCACGATCCACCGGAGGTCCCGGCACGCGAAGATGATCGCTGCTGCGAGTGCCAGCGATGCCACGGTCATCACCAGGAGGGCGACGGGGTCGTCAGTGAAGCGCAACCACAGGACGGGCAGTTCGAAAGAGCCGGCCGTCGTCGAGGCGCTGGACGGACCCACCATGCCGGACGGACCCACCATGCCGGACGGACCCACCGTGCCTGACGGATCGACCATGCCGAACGTCCACAGCCCATGGGGACTCATAGCGTCGCGGACGAAGATGAACCCGAGGACCAGCATGAGGATCCGCACCCCGTGCGCCTGCCGGGGCAGCAGGGACACGATGATGCCCACCAGCAGCACCCCGGGCAGCACGGTCAACAGGTAGGCCACCCACGGCTCAAGGTTCTCCATTCTGTCCATTCTGGCCCGGGATTTAGAATGATCCCCATGCCCACGCCGTCTGATCCCGCCCTTGTCCGTGTCCGGATGGACTTGGCCTATGACGGCACCGACTACAAGGGGTGGGCCACCCAACCTGGACTGCCGACCGTCCAGGGAGCCCTCGAGGATGGGCTGGCCATGATCATCCGGCGCCCCGTTCGCACCGTGGTCGCCGGTCGAACCGATGCCGGAGTGCACGCCCATGGTCAGGTCGTGCACTTTGATCTGACCGAGGCCGAATGGAACGCGGTGACACGGAATCCGGACGCGGCCGGGCCGGCGTCGACCTTGGTGCGGCGTCTCAGCGGCGCTCTGAGCCGCGAACGGGGTGCGCTGGTGGTGACGGGAGCATCCTTGGCACCCGAGGGGTTTGATGCGCGGTTCTCGGCGTTGTGGCGCTCGTACAGATATGCCATCAGCGACTCCTCGGAGACGCGGGACCCACTGAACCGTCGATCGACGTATTGGCACAAGGAACCGTTGGATGCCGAACTGATGGACGCCGAAGCGAAAGCCGTGCTCGGTCTCCACGACTTCTTGACGTTCTGCAAGCCACGAGCGGGCGCCACGACCATCCGTGAACTGCAGGACTTCGGCTTCACCCGCGACGGGCAATCCGGACTGATCACTGCCCACCTGCAGGCCGACGCGTTCTGTCACAACATGGTCCGTGCACTTGTGGCGGCCGTCGTTCAGGTGGGGGAGGGGCGCCATCCCGCCGGCTGGGTCAGCGAACGTCTGGAGGCCATGGTCCGTGACTCGCAGACGCGGCTCGCACCGCCGCACGCTTTGGTCCTGGAGCACGTCGAATACCCCGACGTCGGCTCCGACCCCCGTGCCTTGGCCTCCCGCGCCGCTGGGACACGGGCGCGTCGGACCGTGGCGTAACTGCTGCCCGAGATCCATGGGTCTATCTCCGCCAGAACCGATTGCGCTGTGGTTGTCGCCGTGGATCCAGATAGGGGGCCGGTATGAACCAGGGCCGGCCGGAGTCCATGTCGATGTCCCATGCGCCGGCGTGGACGGCGTGATGGTGGTGGTTGCAGAGCAGAACCCCGTTGTCGACTGAGGTGGGTCCGCCGTGTTCCCAGTGCTCGACATGATGCACATCGCACCACGGCGCCGGGATCCAACAACCGGGTGCGGCGCAACCTCCATCGCGGGCAGCGACCGCCTGCCGGAGTCGGGTGGAAAAGAGGCGCTGCGCTCGGCCGACGTCGAGCACCTCCCCGCTCGATCCGAGCACCACCGGAAGGATGTCCGCATCACAGGCCATGGCCCGGATCGTGGTGGGGTGGATCGGACCGGTGAAGGTTGCTGAGGACTCGAACTGGAGGAGGTCTTCGGCGGTGACCGTGCCGGCCTTCTCCAGATCGCCCAGCAATGTGTGGAAGTCGATCAGGACCGAGACCTGGGGGCGGGTGCCACCAGTCGAGGGAAGTTGATCCGTTTCGATCATGGCCAGGCCGCCGGCGATGCACGCCATCAGCCCGTCGAGTTGTTTCTGCTGGGTTGAGCGCGGGTCGACGGCGGTGACCGCCGTCAAGGAACCGTCCTCTTCGGAATGGACCTCCGCCGTCAACAGCTGATCCGAATGCTCGCTCCCGGTGACGCCACCTTCCGCACCCTTCACCGACTGGCTGCGGTAGACCGCACGGGGGTTGGTGGCGGCGTTCGCCACCGTCAGCAGGTACTCGTTCTGTTCATCATTGACCGCGAGCAACCATTGGTGCAGTCCATTGCGTTCACCCTTGCGGATCAGGCCCTGCAACTGGGGCAGCGTGGCATCGTTCGGCTCGGAGCCGTCGGGGTCCACGGCCGCTTCGACCCACTTCAGCCAGTGGGCCGCGACCTTGCGTAGCGTGCCCGGATCCACGGACTCGGCCTGGGCCACCAGACGTTCCTCGCCGTCATCTAGGAGGTCGGAGACTGCCTGTGGATCGGCCTCCACGCGACGGGCCATCTGCCGCACGTTGTCCAAGGCCGTGGTGATGATGTCCACGGCGGAACGGTCCAATTTCCCCTCGTGGACGACGGCGGACAACCGGGGGAGGGCGGGAGGCAGGGGCTCACCGGACAGCGTGCGGGTCGGTCGCAGGGCGGCCGCCCAGCGTGTCCGGCGCCGGGCTTCGGGACCGTCGATCCGCAGGGCGATCTTGAGGTAGTCGGTTGCATCGCGGAAGGCGGTCTTCCCTTGAGGGAGTCCGAGAAGGCGACGGCGTTCTGGTGGATTGTCGAAGGCCTCCACCGTGTGACCCGTCAAGGTCATCTGGGCTGTCGCGACGGAGCGCCCCACGGTCTCCAGGACCTGGTGCAGCACCGGGAGGGTAACGACAGCGGGGTGAGTGGCGGTTTCCCCGGTCAAGACAGGGGCCGGGTCAAGGACAGAGGCAGAGTCCAGCCCTGGTATCGCGTCCGAACCCGGCTCGTCAGGAGGCGAGGACAGCATGGCTCCCCAGTCCCTACTGCCGCTGTCGTCCGGAAGAGTCATGGCGGTCAACTCGCGCAAGGCGTCGGGGCCGGACAATCGATGCACCATGGCTCGGGTAGCTTCCTGCAACAAGGCCGTCAGGTGACCGAGCGGGAGCTCGTCCAGAGAAGGGAGTGGGGCGGCCCCTGAGCCATGGTCGTCCACATCCTTGTGCTCGTCCTTGTGCTCGACCTGGCGCTCAAGTCCGTCTTGGTACTCGTGTTCATCAGTCATGCCCGCCCTCCTTTCCCGTACTTGCTTTCCCTTGCTTGTTCGCCGCCGCTGGTCGAGGTGGCTTCTGCTGATTCCCGGCCTGCAGCATGGGAACATGTGTTCGAATACGTCCATTCGATCACACCCTGCGGACACCGAAAAGGGCTTCTGAAAATCTGTGGATGACACTCCATGATCAGTCGCCTGTGGAGTAGTGCGCAGGGGTGGAGGCCTGCGGGGGAGGGGTAGTAGCACGCAGGAGTGGAGGCCTGCGGGGGAGAGGCAGTAGTGCGCAGGGGTGGAGGCCTGCAGGGGAGAGGCAGCAGTGCGCAGGGGTGGAGGCCTGCGGAAGCGCCTGCCGTACGGTCTGTGGCGCGTCCATTCCCTTGTCTCTCGCCCTCTCTGGCCCCTCCTTCCACCCTCTCTGACCCCTCTCTGACCCCTCTCTGACCCCTCCCTCCACCCTCCTTCCCCCCTCCTTTTGCCCTCCTTTCCCCTTGATTTCCAGCTGCTTTGCCCCTACTGCGTGGACACGGTAGTATTGATCTTCGTTGTGCGTGTCCTTTCCCGGATTCGCTGTACCCTCGGGTGGCCTGGTTGCATGGTCGCGATAGCCCAGGGCGCCGCCGGGAAGCTTTCGGACCCGGCCTCACTCCAGTCCTCACCTGGCGTACCGGCTGCGCACCGATGAACTCAGTGACTGGCCCCCGGACTCACCGCCGCGGGCCGGGAATCTGTAACCGACACCGAACACGAAGGCAAACAACGTGCGTACGTACACCCCGAAGCCCGGCGATGCCGACCGCCAGTGGCACGTCATTGACGCCACTGATGTCGTGCTGGGTCGTCTTGCCAGCCAGACCGCAACACTGCTGCGCGGAAAGCACAAGCCGACCTTCGCCCCTCACATGGACATGGGCGATTTCGTCATCATCATCAACGCCGAGAAGGTGGCCCTGACCGGCGCCAAGCTCGAGAAGAAGCGCGCCTACCGCCACTCCGGTTTCCCGGGTGGTCTCTCTTCTGTCTCCTACGCGGAGCTGCTGGAGAAGAACCCGGTGCGCGCTGTGGAGAAGGCCGTCCGCGGCATGCTCCCGAAGAACTCCCTCGCCGCTGAGCAGCTTCACAAGCTCAAGGTGTACCGCGGTGCCGAGCACCCCCACACCGCCCAGCAGCCCAAGACGTACGAAATCGGCCAGGTCGCCCAGTAACGGGTCAGCACCACCACAATCTTTCAAGGAGAACCATGACTCTCAATGAGAATGAGTCCACCGAGGAAGTGGAGCTGACCAGCTACACCTCCGAGTCCACCAATGCCCCCGAGGCCGTTGCTGTCGCTGAGCGCCCCGCGCTGACCGTCGGAGGCGGCGCCGTGGGTCGCCGCAAGCAGGCCATCGCCCGCGTGCGACTGATCCCGGGCTCCGGCTCCTGGACCATCAACGACCGCAGCCTCGAGAACTACTTCCCGAACAAGCTGCACCAGCAGGAAGTCAACGACCCGTTCAAGCTCCTCGAGCTCGAGGGTGCCTACGACGTCATCGTGCGCATCACCGGCGGCGGCCCCTCCGGCCAGTCCGGTGCCGTGCGCCTCGGTGTCGCCCGCGCCCTGAACGAGATCGACCGCGAGAACAACCGCGCCGCTCTCAAGAAGGCTGGCTTCCTGACCCGTGACGCCCGCGTCGTCGAGCGCAAGAAGGCCGGCCTCAAGAAGGCCCGCAAGGCCTCGCAGTTCTCGAAGCGCTGATCTTCACGCTGCCACTGGTGGGCGGGACCGTTTCGGCGGTCTCGCCCAACATGCAGTAGCGCAGGAGCAATCCAGCGTACGACGCCGGCCGGTCGCCCGGCGCGCGTCGGCCCACGGAACCCCGTGGTCCCGTTCCCTTCGTGGAGCCGGGACCGCGGGGTTTTGTCTTGCCCGCGAGAAGATGGATGCCGAGGAGAGGCTCGCAGTCAGCGTGGCGACCGCTGGCCGCAAGAGTCCCGCGGTCGGCGAGACTCCCGCCGCCGGCACCTTACTCGCAGCCGGCGCCCATGCTCGCCATGCTGGCTCCCGGCAGGCTACTGTGCGTGCTTCAGGGCGGCCCACGTCTTGCCGCCGGCGACGCCGTCCACAGTCAGCCCGCGGGCCTTCTGGTAGGCGGAGACGGCGGCCTCAGTCTGGTCCCCGAAGTGGCCATCGGTGGCCAGGTCGACGCCGCTGGAGGCCTTCAGGCCTCGCTGCAGGTATTCGACCTCGGTCCCGCTGTCCCCGGAGCTCACCGTCGATCCGGCGGCGTGGTGCGTCGCGAGGGCACCCCAGGTACGTGGGCCGGCGATGCCATCCACTCCGGTGCCGAGCGAGGACTGGTACTCGCGCAGGGCCTTCTCGGTCGCGGGACCGAACACACCGTCGGCAGCGCCGGGATCGTGGCCGATGACATCGAGGGTGACCTGGACCCGGCGCACGGCATCGCCTTCGTCTCCGAGGCGCACGGTGGGGTAGTCGCCGGAGGCGCCCGAGCCGCCGTCGACCCCGTTGGCCAGCGCCGAGGCCACCTCATCACGCAGGGCGGAAAGCTTGCCGTAGAAGGCATCCCCACAGCACAGTGTCTGGGCGCCGGGCACGTCCCGGTGCGCGATGATCCGGTCCACGTCGAGCCCGTACCGCTGGCAGATGAAGGCGCTGAGGTGCACGAGGGAGCTCCACTGCGCGTCCGTCGGCACGTCGTTCGTGTACATCCCGTCGACCTCGATGCCCACCGACTGGTCATTGAAACCGTAGGCGTGCGCACCCTCGATGAAGCGGGTCCCGTCCACCACTGCGTCGAGCGAGCCGTGCCGGCCCTCGAGCATCTGGCCGCCGCGGGCGATGGTGAACTGCTGGCCGGTGTCCGCCCAGCCATTGGTCATGTGGTTCCGCTGGATCAGCCGAGCCACCTCCTCGGCGGCGGCAACGGAGAAGTCGTCCGAGTTCACGTGCGTGGTGTGGTGGATGACCAGGTGCGTCGGCCGTCGCGTGAGGGTCGGAAGCGATCCCTGGGGGGCAGAGGCGCCCCAGTCATTCGTGGAGATGATGTCCGGTTGGCTCACGGTGGCGGCGAACGCCGGGGTGCTGGAGGCGGAGACCGCGGTCCCGAACGCGATCACGCCGCCCAGGGCGGCGGTGCCCTGCAGCAGCCGCCGTCGGGACAAGCGGGCCGGTCGGGAGGGCACGGGCGCGGAGGCGGCTGCGGCGGCAACAGCAGCAGTTGCAGTTGTGGGCGCGGGTGCGAACGCAGGTGCAGGCGTGGGGACGGGTGCGATGATGTGGTCTGTCACGTCAGGCTCCATTCAGGACGGCTCGCCATCTCGCGGGGGACTGCCGGGGAAGCACGCGAGGGACGGACCGCTGGTGGTGGTCGACTTGAGACGGTGACCCCACCGTACGCACGTGACCTGCGTCAATGCCGGTAGAAACGCCGGGGAACCAAGGACGTCGGCCCGGTCCCGTCGGTCCTCGGCTCCCTATCCCTCGCCCGATCCGCCCGAGCGGAATCCACCGATGTCACCTCCCGGGCGACTCCATACGACAATGGACAGATTGGCCACCACCCCGAGGAGTCCGAGCATGCCGACAGCGCCTGATCCGCAGGCTCCACGGGCTCCAGAGGCCCAGACCTCGCAGGCTCCAGAGGCCCGAGCTCCGCAGGCTCTACCCACCACCCGTCCGCCCGTCACCCAGCCGCCCACCACCCAGTCGCTCACCGGCCAGCCCAACACCGCCGGCCGGCTGCTGTGGCGCGCGGTCCGCCGGCGTCGGGGCCGCGTGGCGGGGAGCCTGACGCTGATGACGCTGTGGCAGGTGTGCGAGGCCTTCGTGCCGATCGCCATCGGCATCATCGTGGACGTGGCGATCGTCCCCCTGGACGGGCGGGCGATGCTCCTGTCACTGCTCGGGATCGCAGCGCTGTTCACCGTGCTCTCCCTGGGCTACCGCTTCGGTGCCCGGCTCGCCAACACCGCGCTGCACCAGGAGGCCCACGCGCTGCGGGTTGAGGTCGCCGAGGTACCGCTCGCCTCAGGGTCTGTGGCGGCCCGGTCCAACGCCGGTGAGATCCTGTCTCTCTCCTCGGCGGACGCCGATGTCACCGCGCAGGTGTTCCGGCAGATCGCTGGCGGCGGTTCCGCGATCATCGGCCTCGTGGCGGTCTCGGTGTACCTGCTGGCCACGGATGTGCTGGTGGGCCTCGTGGTGCTGGTGGGCGTGCCGCTCAGCCTGCTGTTGGTGGCCCTGGCCTCCCGCTCCATCTCACGGCACTCCACCGCGCAGCAGGAGGCGATCGGCCTGGCCAGCCGTCGGGCCGGTGACATCCTGGCCGGTCTGCGGGTCCTCAGCGCCGGAGGCGGTGAGCGCTGGGCGAGCGCACACTACCGGGAGGCGTCCCAGCGGGCTGGCCGGGCCGGCGTCGTGACGGCGGAGCGCAGCGGGCGGTTGGAGGCGATCGGCACCCTCGGTACCGCCCTGGTGCTGGCGCTGCTGCTGGTGGTGGCCGGTCAGCGGGTGCTGTCCGGGGACCTGGCGATCGGCACACTGGTCTCGGTGGTTGGGGTCGCGGTGTTTTTCCAGGAGCCGGTGCGCACCATCACGGACATGATCGGTGCGTTCGCCCGCTCTCATGGTGCGGCCCGGCGGATCGCGGACTTCCTCGCCGCGGTCCCCACCGAGGACGCGGGTGACGAGGTCCCGGAGACCGCTGGACTGCGCATCACCGGTCTGGCGCTGGTCAGGCCTCCCGCGCACGACGCCGGCACCCCGGCCGAGCGCGACGGTCACGTTCCGCTGGATGCGGGTGTCCGGCGCGGTGGCGCACCCCGGCTGGACCTGTCACCCCGGCTTGACCGGTCATCATGGCTCAATCTGGAGGTGCCGCCGGGCCGATTCCTGGGGCTGGTGGTGGACGATCCGGCCCAGGCCGAGGCGATCCTCCAAGCCGTGGACGGTCTGGGGGACCAAGCCGGAACGGTGCTCATCGGCGGCCATCCGCGCAGCCGCCTGGTGCCACGGCTGGCCGACCACCTGGTGGTGGCGCCGCACCGGGTGGACCTGTTCGCCGGCACCGTGCGCTCAAACATCACCCTGCGCCACGAGGGACCGGGTCGCCCACGCCCGGCCACGCACCGTGCCGAGTCCACCAACGAGGCCCCGGCCTCCATCGAAGCCTCGGACCGCAGGGTCATCGAGATCGATCCGGCGGTGCTGGCTGCGGCGGGCGTCACCGAGATCATCAGTCATTTCACGGACGGACTGGAGCACCGGGTGGACGAGGGCGGCCGCAATCTCTCCGGCGGTCAGCGTCAGCGCCTGGCCCTGGCCCGCGCTCTGCACGCCGATCCGGAGGTGCTCGTCCTGCACGAGCCGACCAGCGCGGTGGATGCCGTCACTGAGTTCCAGATCGCCCAGGACGTGAAGTCACTGCGCTCCGGGACTGCCACCACTGCTGGCACCACTGCTGGCACCACGCACGCCGCCGCGAATCGCACTGAGAACGGCTCCGGGGACGGCGCCACACGCACCGGCCCGCGCACCACCGTGGTGGTGACCTCATCGCCGGCCTTCCTGGCCGTCGCGGACACCGTGGTGCAGGTGCACAGGGACGGCACCACCTCCACTGGAACGCACCACTCCCTGTTGGAGACCTCGGACGCCTACCGGATGGCGGTGGCCCGATGAGCGTTCAGAATATGGACACCGCCCGGCCGCTGGCCCTTCCTTTGGCCCGGCCGGCAGAGTCCTTCCGCCTGCTCTGGCGGCACACCCGCGGCCAACGCGCGTTCGTGTGGCTGGTGGGGATCGCGGGCCTGCTGGCCGCAGTCGCCGGCCTGGTGGCGCCGTGGATGATCGGCTGGCTCGTGGACGTCCTGCTGGCCGCCGGAGTCGGCGGGGCCGGAGGAATGGACCAGACAGCGGCTGCTGCTGATGCTGCCACGGCTGCCGGCGCTGCCGGTGGCCCTGGTGGAAACGACCCGGCCACGGCCGTGTGGTGGGCCGCGGCCGCGGTGGCTGGAGCGGGCTTCGTGGCCGCCGCCTGCGCCTGGGCCGGCCAAGCCTGGCTGGCTCGTGCCGCCGAGCCCACCGTCGCCGGGCTGCGCGAGGCCGTGATGGACCGGGCGCTGCGAATTGGCTCGGCGCGGCTGGACGGCACCGAGACGGGGGACCTGGTCTCCCGGGTGGCCGAGGACGCCCGGGAGGTCAGCCAAGCGGCTACCACGGTGGTGCCGCTGGTGGTGCAGTCGCTGTTCACGGTGGTGGTCTCGGCCGCAGGCCTGGCCGCCGTCGACTGGAGGCTGGGGCTCGTGGGACTGCTGGCCGTCCCGATGTACTGGACCACCCTGCGTTGGTATCTTCCCCGTTCCGGACCGATCTACCGGGAGGAGAGGGCCGCCTTCGGCACCCGCGCCTCCCGGCTGCTGGGCGGGATCACCGGTGCCCGGACCCTGCGCGCCTACGACGCCCAAGGCCCGGAACTCGAGCGCATCCACGCTGCCTCCGCCCAGGCCCGCGACCTGTCCATCGGCGTGTTCGGCTTCCTCACCCGCGCCTTCAGCCGGAACAACCGGGCCGAGGCCGTGGTGCTCGGGGCCATCCTGGGTGCCGGATTCCTGCTCGTGTCCGCCGGATACATCACCGCCGGCGCCGTGACCACGGCGGCCCTGCTGTTCCACCGGCTGTTCAACCCGATCGGGGCGCTGGTCGGCATGTTCGACCAGGTTCAGTCCGCAGGCGCCTCGCTGGCCCGGATGGCCGGCGTCGTCTCCCTCCCGCTGCCCGAGCGCACCGCGCGGCTGCCCGGCGGCACGCTGGAACTGGCCGGCGTCACCCACATCTACGACGACGGCACCCCCGCCCTGCACGACGTCCACCTGAGGATCGGGCCGGGGGAGGTGGTGGCCGTCGTCGGGACCACCGGCGCGGGCAAGTCCACGCTGGCGCAGATCGCGGCGGGACTGGTGGCGCCGACGTCCGGGACGGCGCGACTGGGCGGGGTTGAGCTGGTCGAGGCCGATCCGGGCAGTCTGCGCGAACACATCACCATGGTCTCCCAGGAGGTGCACGGCTTCGCCACCACGGTGGCGGAGAACCTGCGTGTGGCCCGGCCGGAGGCCGACCGCGCGGCCCTGGAAGCGGCATTGGAGTCCGTGGGGGCCGGCTGGGTGGCGCACCTGCCGCAGGGCCTGGACACCGACGTCGGGGAGGGCGGCTACCGGCTGGATCCCATGCAGTTGCAGATGCTCGCCCTGGCCCGGGTGGCGCTCGCGGACCCGCAGCTGGTGGTGCTGGACGAGGCCACGGCGGAGGCGAGCTCGGCCGGAGCCCGCCGGTTGGACGTCGCGTCGTCCCGGGTGCTGCGCGGCCGCAGCGGGCTGGTGGTGGCGCACCGGCTCAGCCAGGCCGTGGCCGCGGACCGGATCCTGGTGATGTCAGCCGGACGGATCGTGGAGTCGGGGACACACGAGGAGTTGAGGGCGGCCAGCGGGTATTACGCCGAACTCTCCCGCGCCTGGTTCGGCGACTGAAAGCGAGGGGTGTCAGGAGCCCTCGGCGCGGCCGATCTTCCAGTACCCCATGAAGGAGACGCACTTCCGGTCGATGCCCAGGCCCTTCACCAGGTGGCGGCGCAGCCCAGTGATGGTGCCGGCCTCGCCCGCCAGCCACGCATACCAGTGGCCGTGCGGGGTCTCCGGGGGAACCTCCCACAGGGTCGCCTCCGCATCGGCTGCCTCTGCATCAGTCTCGCCCACGACGCCGGCTGCTCCAGTAGCACTGTCAGTTCCGGTCCCAGCGGCACCAGCACCGGCCACCTCCGCGCCGAACTCGCGGCCCCAGGCCTGCACTGCTTCGGTCAGGACCTCGCCGTGCGGGCGGTCGCCGCGAGCCAGCCAGTTCAGCTGTACCCCGGGGGGTGTGGTGACGGGCAGGATGTCCCCGGCGTCTGGCACCTCGATGAACACGTGCCCGCCGAAACTCTCGTCGAGGGTCTCCAAGATGGCGCAGATCGCGGGGGCGGCGGTTTCGTCGCCCACCAACAGCACCGTGCGGGCCGAGCCCGGCTCCCACTCGATGCCCCCGCTGCGGCCACGGCCGCGCGTCTCGGAGCGCTCGTCCGGTCCGAGGATCACCATCTCGTCCCCGACGGCGGCCCCCAGCGCCCATGCGGACGCTGGCCCCGCGGTGCCGTGCAACACGAAGTCCACGTCGATCTCGCGGACCTCCGGGCGGACCGCGCGCACGGTGTAGGTGCGCATCGCGTTGCGTTCGGCGTCCGGCAGCTCACGCCAGCGGGTGTACCACTCCATCATCGCGGGGGCGGGGTCGGCGAACAGTCCCACGTCCGGCAGGGTGCCGTCCGCGCGGGGCAGCATGAGTTTGATGCGCTGATCGAGGCCGCCGGTGCCGAAGTACTGCAGGTCGTCGTCGGCGAAGGTGAACCGGACGAAGTGCTCGCCGAGCCGGCTGATCCGCGCCACCCGGGTCTGGTAGGCGCGGGTCGAGGGGTACGTCTGCGTCGCGGTCGCGGTCATGGTCTGCTTTCCGTAGGGATCGAGGCGGGTGCCTCCGCGTGCCTGACGACAATAGGTAAGGCACACCTAATTAATCTACGGAATCATGCCGTATTGTGCAATGAGCGCCAGGGCTGCCGCCTGTTCCTTCACTGCCCGTTCAGGGTCAGGGCGGCCACCAGCAGGGCCAGATGGCTCAACGCCTGCGGCATGTTCCCCAGGAATGAATCGTCCGCAGGGTCGATCATCTCGGTGTACAGGCCGACGTCGTTGGCCAGGGCCAGCATCGCGTCCATCTGTTCCCGGGCCTCGGTCCGCCGGCCGACCAGGGCGAGGGCCGCCGCGCACCAGAAGCCGCACGCCGTGAAGGTCCCCTCCTCCGCGTCCATCCCGCTGTACCGGAACAGCAGCGGCCCGCGGCCCAGCTCCTCGCGCAGGGCATCGATGGTGGCGGACATCCGAGGGCCGGTGTCGAACCCGCTGATGGTGTGCAGCAGGACGGAGGCATCCAGTTCCTCGCTCCCGCGGTACCAGACGTAGGCGCCGCGTTCCTCGGACCAGCCATGCTCCTCGATCCAGGCCCGGATCCGGTCGCGCTCGTCCCGCCACCGGTCCTCGGTTCCGGGCAGGTGGCCGCGCTCGGCGAGGGTGATGGCCCGGTCCAGGGCCACCCAGCAGCCCATCTTCGAGCTGGTGTAGTGCCGGTGCTCGGGCAGTTCCCACATGCCGGCATCCGGCCGGATCCAGAGATCGCACACGGCATCCGCCAGCCCGGACAGCATCCGGGCCGTCTCGGCGTCCAGCACGTTGCCGCCGTCCACGTACAGGGTCGCCATGTCGAAGATGTCCCCGTAGACGCCGAGCTGCAACTGGTCGGCGGCGTCATTGCCGGCCACCACGGGGCCGATTCCGCGCCACCCGGGCACCTCCAGTTCCGTGGTATCGGCTTCCGGGACGTGCCCGTTGAGCCGGTTCAGCACGTGCAGCCGGGGTTGCTGCTCCCGCGCCAGCCGCAGCAGCCAGGACACGGCGGCGTGCACGTCCTCCTGTTCATCCAGCCGCAGGAGTGCGTGCAGCGTGTAGGTGGCGTCACGGATCCAGGCGAAGCGGTAGTCATAGTTCTTGGTGCCCTCGCGGTTCTCCGGCAGGGAGGTGGTGGCCGCCGCCGCGATGGACCCCGAGGGGCTGTGCCCGAGCAGCTTCAGCACCAGCGCGCTGCGGCGCACCTCGTCCCCATAAGGCCCGTCGTACTCCAGCAGGTCGGTCCAACGCCGCCACAGGTCCACGCTCAAGTCCACGTTGCGGCGGATCGCGTGGGTTTGCGGCAACCGCAGCGGCTCCGCCGCGGTCCCGACGACGGCCAGCAGGTGCTCGGTCCCCTCACCCGAGGTGAACCGGCCGGAGATGGCCTGCGGGCCGGCGTCGTGCGCTCCGATGTCCTCGCCGCGCACGGCGAGGGAGACCTCGCCGACGCGGATCACCAGACCGTGGTCCGTCTGCTGCACCCACGGGGAGGCGGTGTTCAGCATGGTCCCCGGGACCACGCGCCACCGCATCGGCACCTGGCCGTCGAGGCCCTCCACGCAGCGCGCGAGCTCCGTCCAGGGCAGGGCGCCGGTGGAGCCCATGTTCACGGAATCGGTGACCCGCACGGTACCCACCGGGGTGCGGTAGGTCGTGCTGAGCACGTTGGTACCCGGGACGTACTGCCGGTGGGCGCGGAGTTCGGTGGTGACGTCCACTCCGGCGGCGGCGAGGGCCTCGCGGTCCGGGTGGAGTTCGATGCAGCCGCCGTGGTCCGCGTCCAGCAGCCGGGCGAAGACCGGGGCGGAGTCCAGGTCCGGCACGGGGAACCAGTCCACGGAACCGTCATGCGCCACCAGGGCCACGGTCCGGCCATTGCCGATCGCGGCATAGGAGCGCAGGTCCACGTAGCCGTCGCGGCGGTCCTCCAGCTTCAAGCTCCCGCTCACGGCATCCCCACTCGCAGCATCCCCGCTCACAGCATCGGCGAGCCGCCCGTGACGGCCACGCGCGCCCCGGAGACATAGCTGCCGTCGTCGCTGGCCAGCATCACGTAGACCGGGGCGAGCTCGGCCGGCTGGCCCGTGCGGCCGAGCGGCACCTGCTGGCCGAAGTCCTTCACCTGCTCCTCCGGCAGGGTGGACGGGATCAGCGGGGTCCAGATCGGGCCGGGCGCCACCGAGTTCACGCGGATGCCCTTCGGGCCGAGCAGCTGCGCCAGGGACGCGGAGAAGTTGGCGATGGCCGACTTGGTCGCCGCGTAGGGCGCGAGGGTCGGGCTGGGGGAGTCCGCGTTCACCGAGGAGGTGCCGATGATGGAGGCCCCGGGCTTCAGGTGCAGCAGCGCTGCCTTGGCCAGGTAGAAGTAGTGGCCCACGTTGAGCCGGAACGTGTGGTCGAACTCCTCGTCCGAGATGTCCTCGAGGTTCTCGTGGCTCATCTGGAACGCGGCGTTGGCCACCAGCACATCCAGCCGGCCGAACTCGTCAACGGCCCGCTGCACCACACTGCGGCAGTGGGCCGGATCCGAGAGGTCGCCGGGGACCAGCACGGCGCGGCGTCCGGCCTCCTCGACGTACCGTGCGGTGTCCTGAGCGTCCTCATCCTCATTGAGGTAGGCGATCAGGACATCCGCGCCTTCCCGGGCGAAAGCGATGGCCACGGCGCGGCCGATCCCGCTGTCCCCGCCGGTGATGATGGCGGCCCTGCCCTCCAGCTTGCCGGAGCCTTGGTAGCTGGTCTCGCCGCAGTCCGGCAGAGGAGTCATCTGCGCCTGCACGCCCGGTGGCTGCTGTTGCTGGACGGGGATGTGCTCCGGGAAGCGGTTGGTGTTCGTCTCGGGTGCTGGAGTCATGGTGGTCTCCTGTCGTCGATCACGTGCCGCCCACTGTAGCGAGCACCCCGGACGTGGACCACCGGTGGCGGTCACGGCCGTACGACGGGCACCGCCGAGTCCTGATGGTCCGAGGGGGTGAGGACACCGGTAGCGGCCGGTGAGACCGGCCGTCGCCGCAGGAACGCCGGTGTCTCCAGCAACCAGGTGCCCCGGGCCAACCGGCCCAACAGCAGGCCCAGGCCGATCGCGGTGAGGGCCACGGCCACCACCGTCCACGCCGCCCACGGTGCCGCGAGCAGGGGCGACCCGGTCAGGTAGAGCGTGCAGGTCAGGGCCACCACGATCGTGGTGTGGGAGAGGTAGACCTCCAGTGTGTGCCGGCCCAGGAACGCCAGCGCGCGCGCTACCGGGCGAACCCGCTGCAGGGTCACCGCGAGGGCGATCCCGCCGAGCACTCCGCAGACCTGTCCCAGAAACACCACTCCCGGCTGGTCCCGCTGGTCCCCGAGCAACCCGAGCCAGGCGAAGGCCACGAACCAGCCGATTGCGACGCCGGCCCACACGGTCTGGGGGACCCGGGCGACGCCGTCGCGCACCTGGGAGCTGCCGCGCGCGGCGGCGATGAAGAAGAGGAAATAGGCCGGGGCCTGAAACAGGCCCGTGCCCACCAGATGCCGCAGTTCGCCGCCCTCCAGCCCGGTGGCACCCGGCCAGACCAGGCCGGACCACACCACGGACAGGACCGCCGCCGAGCCGATCACCCACCCGGTGGGGACTCGCTGCAGCAGGCGTCCGGCGAGGAGGAACAGCACCAGGGCCCACAGGAACCACAGTTCGGCGTTGGCCCGCAGCGGTGACCACGCCCAGGTCTCCAGCTGCGTCCCGAGGTCCGTGTGCACCATGCCCGGCAGCAGGGATCCGCCGATGATCCGGTAGGCGATCACGGGGATCTGCCACAGCAGGAACACCCAGACCAGCAGTGAGGCCTTGGTGCGGAGGAAGTCGCCCCAGCCCGCGGCCAGCCATTTCGCGGCGAACAACCCGGACATGGCGAAGAAGAGCGGCATGCGCAGGTCCTCGAATGCGGTGTTGAGGGCGCTGAACGCGGGGATCCGGTCCATGTCCGCCTGGCGCAGCCAGAGGCTGGTGTGCAGCAGGACGACCAGCAGGATCGAGATCCCCTTGGCGGTGTCCACCCACTGGGCGCGGGGGCGGGAGGTCGGACGGGCACCGGGGTGCGCGTGGGGCCGGGGCAGGGACATGAGGACTTTTCGGCTGGGGACAGCAAGCTGGGGTAGCAAACTGGGGGTAGCAACAGCTGCCGGACGGGCAACAGTCCACGGTACCCCGTGTCAGGTCCTTTGAGCCTGATCAGACCCCGTCAGTCGGCCCCTGGTGGTGCCGGCCCACCGGGACCACCAGGGGGCCGCCGGACACCGGGTCGTCGATGATCCGACTGCGCAGCCCGAACACGTCCTGCACGCACTGCTCGGTGAGGACCGTGGAGGCCGGCCCGGCCGCGTAGACCCGGCCGCCCTCCAGCGCCACGAGCCGGTCGGAGTAGCGGGCGGCGAGGTTGAGGTCGTGGAGCACCATGACGATGGTGGTGCCGCGGTCCCGGTTGAGGTCCGCGAGCAGGTCCAGCACCTCGATCTGGTGGCTGACGTCGAGGAAGGTGGTGGGCTCGTCGAGCAGGAGCAGATCCGTCTGCTGCGCCAGCACCATGGCGATCCACACCCGCTGGCGCTGGCCGCCGGAGAGCTCGTCCACGGGTCGGTCGGCCAGGTCCGCGGTGGCGGTGGCGTCGAGGGCGTGGGCCACGGCGGCGTCGTCAGCGGCACTCCAGGCGCGGAACATCCGCTGGTGCGGGTGCCGGCCGCGGCCCACCAGGTCCGCCACGGTGATCCCGTCCGGGGAGACCGGGGACTGGGGCAGCAGGCCGAGCACCCGGGCCAGTTCCTTCGAGGGCATCGAGTGGACCGAGCGGCCGTCGAGCAGCACCCGGCCGCCGGCGGGGGAGAGCAGCCGGGACAGGGTCCGCAGCAGGGTGGACTTGCCGGAGGCGTTGGCCCCCACGATCGAGGTCACGGTGCCCGGCTCGATCTCCAGGTCGAGGCCGGAGAGCACGTGCCGCTCGCCGTAGCCGACGGCCAACCCCTCGGCCCGGAGTTCGTGCCGCCCTGCTTCCGGTTCGTGCCGCCCCGCACTCTCGCTTTGCGGGCGGAAATTAGTACCAATTTCTGCCCGCAAAACGCTGGGAGTGTAGGGGGTGCGAGGGCTCGCCGTGAGGTTCAGGTGGGACGTCATGAGGTGGCTCCGGTGCGGTGTTGGCGGACGATCAGGTACAGCAGGAAGGGCGCCCCGAGCACGCCGGTCACCACGCCCACGGGGTAGCGGGTGCCGATGGCGAACTGGCCCGCCAGGTCGGCCACGAGCACCAGCAGCGCCCCCACCAGGGCGGAGGGCACCAGCAGGGAACCATTCGGTCCGAGCAGCCGGGCCGCGATGGGACCGGACAGGAAGGCGACGAACGCGATGGGACCGCAGGCCGCCGTCGCGAAGGCTACGAGGCCCACGGCGGCGATCACCGCCACCAGCCGCGTGCGGTTGACCCGGACGCCGAGCCCGGCCGCGGTGTCATCGCCCAGGGTGAGGGACTCCAGGTTCGCGGACTGGCCCAGCAGCACGGGGGCGAGGACCAGCAGGGCCACCAGCGTGGGCAGCACCTGCTCCCATCCCACCCCGTTGAGCGAGCCCGTCAGCCACCGCAGTGCCTCCTGCAAGTCCCAGGATCCGGCGCGGGAGAGCAGGTAGTTGGTGATGGAGGTGAGGATCGCCGCGATCCCGATGCCCACCAGGATCAGCCGGGTGCCGGCCACCCCGCCCTTCGAGGAGAGCAGGTAGATCAGCAGGGCCACTCCCAGGCCTGCGGCGATGGCGAACGCGGAGCGGGCCGGGCCGTCGATCCCGAGGACGATGATCGCGAACGCCGCCGCGGCCGAGGCGCCCGAGGAGATGCCGATGATGTCCGGGCTGGCCAGCGGGTTGCGCAGCATGGTCTGGAATGTCACGCCGCCCAGTCCGAAGCAGGCGCCGGCCACCACGGCGAGCACCGCGCGCGGTAGCCTCAGCGTGCCCACGGTGAACGTGGCCCCGTCCACGTCCTGCCCGAACACCACGCCGAGCACCTCGGTGGGGCCGTAGAAGGTCCGCCCGACCATCAGGGACGCCGCGAAGACCGCCACCACGAGCACGGTCAGGATGCCGATCACCAGCGCACGACGCCGGCGCCGCCCCTGCCGTGCACCGGTCACCTTCGCGTGGGTGCCGGTCGGAGAACCAGTGGAAGAGCCGGTGGATTCGGTGCGGGTGAGGGTCGCGGTCACAGTTCACGGACCTTCCGCTGGCGGACGATGTGGATGAAGAACGGGGCGCCGATCAGGGCGGTGAGGATGCCGACGTCGATCTCGGAGGGGCGGGCGATGATGCGGCCGAGCACGTCCGAGGCGAGCAGCAGGCCCGCTCCGGCGACGGCGGAGTAGGGCAGGAGCCAGCGGTGGTCCGGGCCGGCGAGCAGGCGGCAGGCGTGCGGGACCACGAGCCCGACGAAGCCGATGGGCCCGGCCACGGCGGTGGCGGCGCCCGCCAGTAGTACGGAGGACAGAGCGGCCAGCCCGCGGGCGAGCATGACGCGTTCGCCCAGGCCGGCGGCGAGGTCGTCGCCCAGGGCCAGGGAGTTCAGGCTGCGGGCGCTCGCCAGGGCCAGCAGTAGCCCGACCCCCAGGAACGGGGCCACGAGCGTGATGGAATCCCAGGCCGCACCGCCGACCCCGCCGATCTGCCAGGACCGGATGTTCGCGGAGATGTCCCCGCGGGGCAGGGCCACGGCGGTGATGAAAGAGGTGGCCACCGCGGTCAGGGCCGCTCCGGCGAGGGCCAGCTTGAGCGGGGAGGCTCCGCTGCGGCCCGCCGAGGCGATGGCGTAGACCAGCACGGCGGTCACGGCGGCCCCGAGGATGGCCATCCAGATCATCTGGCGTGCGGCGAACATCCCGAACCACGCCATACCGACCACCACGGCCAGCGAGGCGCCCATGTTGATGCCGAGGATGCCCGGATCGGCCAGCGGGTTACGCGTCACGCCCTGCATCACAGCCCCGGCCACGCCCAGTGCGGCGCCCACCGCCAGGGCCAATACGGTGCGCGGGATGCGTTTGACGACGGCGGCCTGGTCCAGTCCCTCGACCGGCTCGCCGAGCGAGCCCAGTGCCTCGATGATCGCGGGCAGGCCGACGGGGCGGGAGCCGATGGCGACGGAGGCGGCGCAGAGCAGGGCCAGCAGCACGAGGCCGGCCCCGAGCCAGGTCAGGCGGTGCCGCTGCCCCCTGCGCAGGGCAGGGGGCAGTCCGGCGGGTGCGCAGGTGGCGGTGAGGGTCACTCGGACAGGGTCACTCGGATGCGGCAGCGGCCTCGGCCAGCAGGTCCGCGTAGTCCTCGAGGACGTAGGGCAGGGCCAGAGGCGTCGGGTTGGCGGCGGTGCCGAGCGGTCCGGTGCCGTCCATGGCCACGATGGCCCCGTTCTCGACGGCCGGCATCTGGGACAGCAGCGGATCCGCCTCGAGGGTGTCCAGCAGGGACTGGTCGCCATAGGTGACGATCACCTCGACGTCGTCGAACTGGTCCACCTGCTCGGCGGAGACGGTGCCGGAGAACTGGTCGGTCTCATCGGTGACCTGCTGGACGGACTTGGCCACGGTCATGCCGAGGTCCTCGAAGAACATGGTCCGTGTGTCATGGCCGGTGTAGAAGTTCACCGTGGACAGGTCGGCGGTGTCCACGTGGGTGAGGAACATGGCGGAGGTGCCTTCGAGCTCGGGGTGCTCGGCGGCGGTTGCGGCGATCTGGCCCTCGAGGTCCTCGATCAGCGCGTCACCCTCGGACTCCATGCCCATGCCCTGCGAGTTCAGGCGGATCATGTCCCGCCAGTCGGTGCCCCAGGCGGTCTCCGGGAAGGCGATCACGGGGGCGATCTCGGACAGGGTGTCATAGTCCTGCTGGGTCAGGCCCGAGTAGGCGGCCAGGATGACGTCCGGGTCGGTGTCCGCGACGGCCTCGAAGTCGATGCTGTCCGTCTCGTCGAACAGGACCGGGGTCTCGGCGCCGAGTTCGGCGAGCTCGTCCTCGACCCAGGGCAGCACGCCGTTGCCGTCATCGTCACCGAAGTTGGCGGCGGCCATGCCGACCGGGACCACGCCGAGGGCCAGCGGCACCTCGTGGTTGGCCCAGTTGACGGTGGCCACCCGCTCGGGCTTCGACTCGATGGTGGTGGTGCCGAAGGCGTGCTCCACCTCGATGGGGAACTGCTCGCCCGAGGCGGCGGCGTCGGAAGAACCGGAGGAGCCGGCCGAGGAATCCGCAGCCGGTTCCGCTGTGCCGGACCCGCAGGCGGACAGGGCGAGGACGAGGCCGACGGCGGCAATCGAGACGGCGAAGGGGCGGGAGGTGCGCACGATGATGACTCCACTCTGATGACACTGGCTGAGACTGGCTGAGACTGGCTGGGACTGGGTGAGACTGGCTGAGACTGAGACGGTGGCTCCGCGGTTGGGCCACAATCAGGTAAGCCTTACCTAAATAATGTAGACAGGCGTGCGCTAATGAGCAATCGCGATGAACCGCAGGGTTCTGTCGCATTTCGGACAGATCGGCTCGTGGGCTCAGCCCCGGAGCGAGCTCGGCGTGGTGCCCGTCAGCTTGCGGAATGCCGCCCCGAAGGCGCTGGCGCTGCGGTAGCCCATGGCCTCGGCGATGTCCTCGAGTGGTTCACCGTCGGCCAGCAGGGTGGTGGCCCGCTGGACCCGCACCGAGCTGACCCAGCGGGCGAAGCCCAGCCCGGTCTCCGCCCGGAACGCCCGCGTGATGGTGCGCTCGCTGACCCTGAGCTGCCGCGACCAGTCGCCCAGGGTCCGGGCATCGGCCGGGTCGGCCAGGACGGCCGCCACAATCGGCTGCAGGAGTCCGGTGGTGGGTTCGTGGACGAGGAACTGGTGCGGGGCCGGGGCCAGGACGTCCAGCACCATGGTCTCGGTCAGGCGGCGTGAGTGCTCGTTCAGGCTCTCCTCGCCGAGCCGCAGCAGCAGTTCCCGCAGCAGCCCGGTGACGCGCAGGGAGACCGGTTCGCTGGGCAGGGGCCGGGCTGCCTCCCGGGCCACCTCAAGGGAGAAGTACGTGGCCCGGTACACGGTGCCCGCCGGGGCCTGCGCGGAGTGCACGGTCCCGGCTGGCAGCCAGAGCCCGATCGTCGGGGTGACCGTCCAGGTCCGCGGGCCGGCGCGCAGGGTGGAGGGGCCGGCGTCGTTCCAGAGCAGTTCATGCACCGTGTGCGAGTGGTCCGGCCAGCGGGTGGCGGTGTCCAGTGACTCGGCGATGCCCACGCTGGTGAAGTCCACCGGCACGGAGCCTGCCGGCTGCAACGGCATCCGCCGGTAGGGGCCGGTGGGTGCGGAGAGGGCCTCGGTGCTGGACACGTCGACGAGCCTACGCCGGCCGCCCACTGGCCGAGCCGTCAGAGCACCTTGGAGAGGAACTCCTGCAGTCGCGGCTGCTGGGGGTGGTCGAAGATCTCGGACGGGGTGCCGGCCTCCACGATCGTCCCGCCGTCCATGAACAGCACGCGGTCAGCGACCTCGCGGGCGAAGCCCATCTCGTGCGTCACGAGCACCATGGTCATACCCTCGTCGGCGAGATCGCGGATGACTTGCAGCACCTCGCCCACCATCTCGGGGTCCAGGGCGGAAGTGGCCTCGTCGAACAGCATGATCTTCGGGCTCATCGCCAGCGAACGGGCGATCGCCACGCGCTGCTTCTGGCCACCGGACAACGACGCCGGCCGGGCCTCGGCCTTGTCCGCCAGACCCACGCGGTTCAACAGTTCCTCGGCGCGCTGGCGTGCGGCGGCCTTGGACAGGTTCCCGAGCTCCACGGGGGCCAGCATGATGTTCTCGGCCACCGTCATGTGCGGGAACAGGTTGAACTGCTGGAAGACCATGCCGATGTGCCGGCGGACCTGGTTGATGTCCACCTTCGGGTCCGTGAGGTCGTAGTCGCCGACCTGAACGGTGCCGCTCGTTGCCTCCTCAAGCCGGTTCAGGCAGCGCAGGAAGGTGGACTTGCCGGAGCCGGAGGGCCCGATCACGCACACCACCTGGCGTTCGCGGATCTGGCCGGTGATGCCGGTGAGGACGTGGTTGTCCCCGAAGGACTTGTGCAAGTCCTTCACGTCCACCATGACGCGCTCGCCGATGGTGCGGCTTCCGGCGGTCACGGGCGCGGCGGTTTCCGGGGTGCCGGGGGTCGGGGAATCGGGTGCCGGGGTGCTCATTTGTTGACCTTCCTATCCACGAAGTTGGCCAGCTGGGTCAGCAGGGTGATGGCCACGAAGTAGATGATGCCGACGATCAGCAACACCTCGGTGACGCGGAAGTTCGCCGCGTAGATCTGCTGCGCTTGGTAGAGCAGCTCGCCGAAGCCGATGGCCAGCAGCAGGGAGGAGTCTTTGAGCATGATCACCAGTTGGTTGATCAGCGAGGGCGTCATGATCTTGAAGGCCTGCGGCAGCACCACCCGCTGCATGGACTTGCCGTAGCCCAGGCCCAGGGAACGGGAGGCCTCCATCTGCCCGGGGTCCACGGACTGCACGGCGCCGCGGACGATCTCCGCGATGTAGGCCGCGCCGTTCAGCGTCAGGGTCAGCACGCCGGCCACCCAGATATCCACCTCGGTGCCGATCAGCTGCGGCAGGCCGAAGTAGAAGAAGAAGGCCCAGACCAGGATCGGGGTGCCGCGGAAGACGCTGACGAAGACGGTGGCGATGCCGCGCAGCACGGGGTTGGTGGAGACCTTGAGGAAGCCGAACATCAGGCCCAGGGCCATGGCCAGGGCGAAGGAGATGCCGGTGACCAGCAGGGTGTTGCCGAGGCCGACCATCAGGGCGGGGAACGTGGTGGTGATCAGTCCCCAGAAGGAGGAGGCGTCCGGACCGGTCTGCGCGTCCTCGGCCAGGTAGGTGTCCAGGATCTCCTGGTATTCGCCGCTCTCCTTCAGCTCGGCCAGGCCGGTGTTGAACATCTCCAACAGCTCGGCGTTCTGGTCCTTGTTCACGGCGAAGCCGTAGTCGCCCACCGGCACCGGATCGGTGACGGTCTTCAGCCCGGAGCCCTGCGTGATGCCGTAGGCCAGCACGGGGTAGTCGTCCATCAGGGCGGTGGCGGAGCCGGCCTTGACGGACTCGACCATGGTGGTGGTCTGGTCCAGGGCGGTGATCTCGAAGCCGTACTCGTCCTGGACGGACTTGGCGTACTCCTCAGACTGCGAGCCGGTTTTCACGGCCACGGTCTCACCCTCGAGGTCCTCCCAGCCCTGCACCTCCTCGTTGGTGCCGTTGACGGCCAACTGCAGTTCGGCGGTGAAGTAGGGGTCGGAGAAGTCGTAGATCTCCTGGCGTTCCTCCGTGATGCCCATGCCCGCGATCACGCCGTCCACCTGGTCGGACGAGAGGGCCTGCAGGGCGGCGTTGAAGCCGAGGGAGCGGAACTCCACCTCGAAGCCCTGATCCTCGGCGATGGCCTTGACCAGGTCGATGTCGATGCCGACGAGCTCGCCGCCGTCCCGGAACTCGAACGGTGCGAAGGTGGTGTCCGTGCCGATGACGTACGTCTCGCCGGTCCCACCGGCCTCGGCCTGGGCGTCTGCGGCCACGATCCCGCTGGCCTCGGCGGCGGCGACCGGCGCAGCGGCTGAGCCACCTGTCCCGGAACCGTAACCGGATGCTGTGGCCGCGGGGGCGAGACCGAGCAGCAGCACCCCCAACGTGGCGAACGCCGCGAGGATGGTCCTCACGGCGGTTCTGAAGCGGGTCTCTCTCACGAGGATGTCCCTTCGAATGGTGGAGTGGTGACTGTTGGGTAGCTTACCCTCGCCGTGACGGCCCTCACCGATCACGGGCGACCGCTCAGGGACAACGCCGTGTTAGGTGTGCCATCCTTGGTTCTTCAACCACCGCACCTGTCCGCATCGAGGCCCTCGCACCCATGGCCCTGTTGTCACTGCCTGATCCCGAGTCCCTGCCCCATCCCGCCCTGCCGCGCTTCCTGGCCTCTCCCGACGCCGGCGAGCGGCTCCTCGTGGTGCGCACCCCGGCCGGGACGGAGGCCCAGCGGTTCGCCCACGGCTGGGCGGGCGGAGCGGGCCGGGTCCTGCCGTGGCCCGTCCAGAACGGCCAGGCGGTGAGTGGGGAAGAGATTGTCAGCCGGGTGGGCGCCCTTCTGGAGGGTCCCGACGCCGGCCGGGTCGCCGTCGTCGCCGATCAGGGGGCACCCGTGGGGCGCCTCGCCGCCGCCTTTCCCGCGCGCATCGCCGGGCCGCGGGACCTGTTCCTGACGGAGGACGAGATCCTCACTCTCGCCGTGCGCCTCGCCGCAAGCCCCGCACCGGGCCCTGCATCGGACCGGGACCCGGGCACCCTGACCGCCGAAGGGCACCTCGGTGGGCAGCCAGGTGGGCGGCCCGGCGGATACCCCGGACGGCCACCGCTGCCGCTGACCCCGCACCGGATCCACCTGAAGACCGGGGGCTGGTTCCTGCCGGCCGCCATCCTCATCGCGGACCCGCTGGGAGTGCAGACAGCCCGGCAGTCACTGTATTCCGCCCTGATGCGGTGGCTGCACCCGCAGGATGTGGACGGCAGCATCTCCCAGGCCGGGTTCCTGCCGCAATTCACCGAGGAGGTCATCGACGCCTTCCGCCCGGAGGGTTTCGGGGCGATGCCGAGCGCGAGGGGCCTGGAGTCCCTGGGTCTCTTGGTCCGGGACGGCACCGGTGGCTGGTTCATGCCGTGGCTGGTCCGGGACTGTCTGCGGGACGCGATCCAGGAGAGCCACCCCCATCGTGTTGACGAGCTGAACCGGGCCGTGGACCGGGCGCTCGCGGCAACGGGCCACATCGGGGCCGTCGTCCAGCGAACCGTGGATGCGCGGGACTGGAACCGCCTGGAGGACCTGCTGCTGGAGCATTGGGCCGACCTTTTCGTGTGGAACGAGCCGGCCCTGGCCTCAGCGGTCAGCAGCCTTCCGCGTGCACGGGTGGGAGGAGTGGACGTCACCGGATTCATGCCCGGCCTCTTGAGCGTCACCGACCCGGACACCGTGCCGTTCACGTTGCCCGCCCACCGCCCGGACTACGACCGCGATGAGGGATTGCAAGGCCTGCGCGCCGGGACCACACGCCTGTATCGCACACCGGACCGGCAGGCCCTGGCCCTCGGCACCATCGAGGTCGCCTACCTGCGCCGAGTGGGTCTGTTCACGGAGTCGGCCGATGCCGCCGTGCGACTCAACGTGGCCCTGTCCGCCGCCCTGTCCTCCGCGCCCGTGCGCCCGGTGATGGCCGGCTTCGTGGGACTGCAGGCCGGGATCTCCCTGCACCTGGCGGACCGGCTGGCCGAGGCGAAGACAACCTATGAGAAGGCCTTTCACTGGGCCATGCGGGGGTCTGCCGAGCCCCTCATCGCCGAGGTGGCCGGCAAGCTTGCCCTCCTGTCCATCCAGCAGGGGAACACGGACCGGGCACGCTTCTGGGTCGCCAAAGTCGATGAACCGCTGGCCAAGGTGCGGGTGGCGCGGAACGTCGCCGCATTCGCGGCTGACGTGGCCCGCGCACATCTGGCGTTGACCGAACTGGACATCGTGGCGGCCCATGCCGTCCTGGACCGGTTGCCACCAGACCTGGACACGGATGAGTTCTGGGCCAGCCATGCGGCGCTGTTGGTGCGGACCGCGAGCTATGAAGGCCGTGGTGCGGACGGCGCTCGGTGGGTTCTCGGTTGGCGTCAGGAACGGCCTGCCGCAGCCCAATCACCCCTGGCCAAGCGGATCCTCAGCGAGGCGTTTCACGCGGCGCGGATCAGTACCGGGGACCTCACCGTGGTGCCCGGCTGGGACCGTAGCCAGGAGCTGGCGGACCTGGAGGCACTGCGGTGCCTGTTGAAGGGTGACCCGGATGCCGCCCTGCGGGCCCTGCGCGTGCCCGAGCGGACCGGTCAGCGGCACCGGAACCTGTCCGCGCTGATCGGGGTGCTGGCCCGGACCCGGTGCGCACCTGCCACGGTGCCGGAGACAGTGGTGCGCCACTTGGTGACCATCCACCACTATGGCGGTGAGCTGGCGGATCTCTCCGGCTTCCACACGTTGGGCTGGACGCCCGTCTTCCGGAGCGCGGGCCTGGTGGACGACGCCGGCCAAGCCCGGCTCCAGCAGTTGACCCGCCCCGCGCTGGTCGAACGAGCCGCCCCGTCTCTGACATCCCGCGAACGCGAGGTGCTCCAATCCTTGCGGGCCGGTATGACGCGCCGGGAGATCGCCGAGTCCACCTACCGTTCCGAGAACACCATCAAGGGCCAGATCCGCAGCCTCTACGCCAAGCTCGGCGCCTCCAGTGCGGCGGAGGCGCTCGAACAGGCTCGCAACTTCGGCCTCTGACGGTTGTCCCCACCGGTCCCGTCCCCACACAATGAGGCATGACCGCCCTGCTCAGATCGCTGCACACCGCCGTCCCACACACCGTGCTGTACCAGGAGGAGGTGCGTGACGTGCTGGCGGCGCAGCCCGGACTGAGCCGGCTCGGTACCCGGCTGATCACCGCGGCGTTCAACGCCTCGGGCATCGAGCGCCGGCACACGGTCGTGGAGGAATGGCAGGACGGCGGCCGCGGCACCGGCAGCGGTGCCGGCACCTTCTTCGACCCGGAGACCGGCCACATCCTCAATCCCAGCACGGGGGTCCGCAACACGGTCTTCACTGACCACGCCAACGACCTCTACGAGCGGGCCGCCCGCGGAGCGCTTGGCGGCTGCCCCGACCTCGGCCCCGAGGACGTCACCCACGTCATCACCGTCTCCTGCACGGGCTTCTTCTCGCCGGGCCCGGACTACCAGCTGGTCCGCCGCCTCGGCCTGGCCGCCACCACCAAGCGCATCCACTTGGGGTTCATGGGCTGCTATGCCGCCATCCCGGCCCTGCGCGAGGCCGCGGCGCTGTGCGAGGCGGACCCGGCCGCCGTCGTGCTGGTGGTCAGTGCCGAGCTGTGCACCGTGCACGTGCGCGTGGCCAACGACCAGGACACCATCGTGGGGGCCTCGCTCTTCTCGGATGGGGCGGGCGCCGCGATTGTGACGGGAGAGAACACAGAGGTGAGCACAGGGGAGAACACGGGGAAGAGAGGGTCTGCGGAGGGTGCGACGGCGGGCGGCACCGGCACGGGCCGGACGCCGGCCCTGCGGCTGGACGGCTTCGCCACGGTGCTGACCCCGGTGGGGGAGGAGGCCATGGCGTGGAACATCGGCGATCACGGCTTCGAGATGATCCTCGGCACTTATGTCCCCCACATCATCGACGAGCACATCACCGGCGCCCTTGAGCCTCTGCTGGCCGCCGAACCCGAGTTGGCCGCCCGTCCTTACACGGAGTTGGAGCACTGGGCCATCCACCCCGGCGGGCGCAGCATCCTGGACAAGGTGCAGGCCCGGCTGGAGCTGACCGACGCCCAGCTCGAGCCGGCCCGGGACACCCTGCGGGACTACGGCAACATGTCCAGCGCCACCGTCCTGTTCGTGCTACAGCGCATCCTGGAACGCGCGGGCGAGGTTGGTCAGGACGGTCAGGACGGTCAGGGTGGGGCTGGTACCCGAGCCGGCACGAGGGCAGGATCGGACGGTGAGCGCGTCTGCGCCATGGCGTTCGGGCCGGGCCTGACGGTGGAGTCGGCCCTGATGACGTTGGTGGGATGAGGCTGCCGGCTTGGGGCCTGCCCGCGCTGGACCTGCGCGAGCGCCGGCCGGCCGCCGTGGAGCAGATGGACGATCCCGACTGTGACCTGGACGCGCTGCACCGGACCTACCGTGGCTTCGGCGTGGTCAACCCGGTGGTCGCCGGCTGGCAGCTGACCTACCGGCGCTGGATCCGCCCGCTGCTGGACCCCGCCCGCACCGTGACGGTCCTGGACATCGGCTCCGGCGGCGGGGACCGGCCCCGCGCGCTGGCGCGGCAGGCCCGGCGGGACGGCTTCCGCGTGAACATCACGGCCATTGATCCCGACGCGCGGGCCCACGCCTGGGCGACAGCCCGCCCCGCCGTGCCGGGGCTGGCCTTCCGCCGGGCCGCCAGCGGGGACCTGGTGGCCGCCGGTGAACGGTATGACGTGGTGGTGTCCAACCACCTGCTCCACCACCTGGACCCGGCGGAGCTGGACGGGTTACTGGCCGATTCGGAGCGGCTGGCCGTGCGCCGGGCTGTCCACAGTGACATCCGGCGCAGCCCTACCGCCTACGCCCTCTTCTCGGCGGGGGCCGGCCTGGCGACCCCGTTGTTCCCCGGCTCGTTCATCCGCCCGGACGGGCTCGCCTCGATCCGCCGCAGCTACACCCCGGCGGAGCTCGCCGCCGTGCTGCCTCCCGGCTGGCGGGTGCAGACGCAGCTGCCCTGGCGGAACCTTGCGGTGTGGGATGCACGCTGACATCCTCATCGTCGGCGCCGGCCCCGTCGGGCTGTTCCTCGCCGGCCTGCTGGCCTCCCGGGGCCAGGAGGTGATCGTCCTGGAACGCCGCGAGCACCCCCGCGAGCACTCGCGCGCCATCGGCCTGCACCCACCGGCGCTGGACGCGCTCGCCGTCCTGAGCCTGGATCGGGCCGCCGTGGACGAGGGTCTGGCGGTGCGCCGCGGGATCGGTGACGGGGACGGCCGCCGCCTCGGCGAGATGACATTCGAAGGGGTGCACTCCCGGCACCCCTTCGTCCTGACCCTGCCGCAGTCCCGGACCGAACGGCTGCTCGCCGAGCACCTGGAACGGCTGGCCCCCGGCGCGCTGCACCGCGGGGTGGAGGTGGTGGGCCTGGACCAGCCCGGGAACGACGACGGCGGCCCCGTTCGCGTGTCCGTGCGGCCGGTGGGGGAGACTGGCTCTGGCTCTGAGGAGTGGACGGCCGACGTGGTCGTGGCCGCGGACGGCGCCCACAGCACGGTGCGCCGCCTGGCGGCCATCGGCACGGACCGCAAGGACTGGGGAGACAGTTACCTGATGGGCGACTTCGCCGACCGTGAAGGTCCGGGTGGACGAGGTACAGAGCCGACCGCCGTCATCCAACTGCACCGGGACGGCGTGGTCGAGTCCTTCCCGCTGCCCGGCGGTCAGCGCCGCTGGGTGGTGCACACCAGCCGGCACCAGCGGCCGGAGCGCGCCGAGGACCTGGTCGCGTTGCTCCGCGAGCGCCAGGGAGAGCGCCGTGGCAAACGCCGGGAGGAGAACATGTCGGATCTACCGGAACTGCCCGATCCCGCGACCGCCACCATGGTCCGCTCGTTCTCCGTGTACCGGCAACTGGCCCGGCGCATGGTGGCCGGACGGACGGTGCTGATCGGGGACGCGGCGCATGCCATCAGCCCGATCGGCGGCCAGGGAATGACGCTGGGCTGGCTGGACGCACTGGCCCTGGCACCGCTGCTGGCGGCCGGGCCGGCGTCGGGACCGTTGGAGGGCCGGCCGGGGTTCGCCGCCTGGGAGCGGAGCCGGCAAGGCGCCGCGCTCCGGGCCGCCCGCCAGGCGGAGGCCAATATGCTGCTGGGGCGCCCTCTCGCCGCGATCATCTGCCGCGGCCGGGACGGCCTCGCCCGGGGCGTCATGGCGACACCTCTGAGGCACCGGCTGGCGCGGCTGTACACCATGGGCTGGGCGGGACAGCCATGACCGTCGGCATCGTGCTCGCCGCCGTGGCCGCCATCCTGGTCGGTTCGATGCTGCAGCGACTCTCCGGAACCGGGGTGGGACTGGTGGTGGCCCCGGTGCTGGCCCTGCTGATGGGCCCGGCGCTCGGTGTCTTCGTGACGAACTCGACCACGGTGGTCTCCGGCTTCCTCATCATGCTCGCCGTGATCCGGGACGTGGACTGGCAGCGCTATCTGCTCTTCTTGCCCATGGCACTGCTGGGGGCCGTCCCGGCGGCCTTCATGGTGCGGGAACTCGATCCCGCGTGGCTGAACATCGTCATCGGTACGGTGGTGCTGATAGCCCTGGCCCTGACCTTCGGGACGCCGTCCGTGCCCCGGATCCGCTCGCCGTTCCTGACCGCCGCTGCCGGAGCGGTGGGGGGATTCCTCAACACCAGCGCCGGCGTGGCGGCACCGGCCATGGTGATGTACTCCCGCTTCGCCCGGTGGGACCAGCGTTCCTTTGCCGCCACCATGCAGCCGACGTTCATGACCATGGGGATCTTCTCCGTGGCCACGAAGCTGATGGTGGGCGCCACCACGTTCGATCAGCTTCCGCCGTGGTGGCTGTTCCCGGTCATCGTGGTCACCGTGGTGGTCGGCATCCGGCTGGGTGCCTGGCTCGCCGGCAAGGTCTCGCTGGGTACTGCCCGGACGGTGGCCATCACCCTGGCCGGACTGGGCGGGGCCGTGGCGCTCGTCAGGGGCTTGCTGGCGTTGGTCTGAAGGACCCGAGCCACGCCGTGGCGAGGATTATCGAGTCGGCGGGCATAGAATCCACGGTGATGAGCAGATTATTCGGAACTGACGGCGTCCGTGGCCTGGCCAATGGGATCCTGACCGTCGAACTGTCGATCCAGCTGGCCCAGTCCGCAGCCGTGGTGCTGGGACACCAGGAGACCCACGGGCGCCGCCCGGTCGCCGTGGTGGCCCGTGACCCCCGCATCAGCGGTGAGTTCATCATCTCCGCGGTCTCGGCGGGATTGGCCAGCGCGGGCGTGGACGTCTACGACGCCGGCGTGCTCCCCACCCCGGCCGCAGCCTTCCTGGTGGACGACCTGGACGCCGACTTCGGCGTGATGATCTCCGCCTCCCACAACCCGGCCCCGGACAACGGCATCAAGTTCCTGGCGCGCGGTGGCGAAAAGCTCACCGATGAGCAGGAGGACGCCATCCAGCGGCAGATGGACGAGGCACCGCACCGGCCGACCGGTGCCGACGTCGGGCGCATCCAGCGCTTCGCGGATGCCGAGGACCGCTATATCCTGCACCTGCTCAAGACCCTGCCGCACCGCCTCGACGGACTGAAGGTCGTGCTCGACTGCGCCCACGGTGCCGCCGCCGGGTGCTCGCCGGAGGTCTTCAAGGCCGCCGGCGCCGACGTCGTGGTGATCGGTGCGGACCCGGACGGCATCAATATCAATGACGGCTACGGCTCCACCCACCTGGAGAAGCTCCAGGCCAAGGTGGTGGAGACGGGTGCGGACTTCGGGATCGCCCATGACGGCGACGCCGACCGGTGCCTGGCCGTGGACGCCACCGGCACGGTGGTGGACGGGGATCAGATCATGGGCATCCTCGCGGTGGCCCTCAAGGAGGGCGGCCGCCTCAAGGAGGACACCCTCGTGGTGACCGTGATGAGCAACCTCGGGCTGAAGCTGGCCATGCAGCGCGAGGGCGTCCGCCTGGTGGAGACCAAGGTGGGGGACCGGTACGTGCTGGCCGGCATGAAGCACGGCAACTACTCCCTGGGCGGCGAGCAGTCCGGCCACGTGATCTTCTCCGACTACGCCACCACCGGCGACGGCGTGCTGACCGGCCTGCAGTTGGGCGCCCGCATGGCCGCCAGCGGCCAGACCCTGGCCGAGCTGGCCGGCGTGATGGAACGCCTCCCGCAGGTGCTCATCAATGTCAAGGACGTGGACCGGGAGCGTGCAGCCGTGGATGCCGAGGTCCAGGCCGCCGTGGCTGACGCGGAGGCCCGCCTGGGCGAGACCGGCCGGGTGCTGCTGCGCCCCTCCGGGACCGAGCCCGTGGTCCGCGTGATGGTGGAGGCCTCCGACGAGGAGCAGGCCCGCCGCGAGGCCGAGGACTTGGCCGCGGTGGTCGAGCGCGAGCTCGCGCTCTCCGCTGACCCGGTCTGAGCGTGACCGAGGAACGCCCGGCTGAGGAGGGTCCGGCGGAGCCAGATCCGGCCGAGCTTGACCTGGCCGAGATCGATCCGGCAGAGACGGACCCCGCCGAGGAAGTGTCCCCGATCGGCAAGTGGATGGTCTTCCTCGTGTGTGCGGCCGCCACCGTGGTGCTCGTGGCACTGGTCTGTTTCGCCATCAGCCTGCCGGACTGTGAGGATCCGCCGAACTCCTGGGCGCCGTGCATCGGGCCTTGACCTGAGGACGGGATGCGGGGATTGTGGCGGCGGTGCTAAAGGTGTCCTTGGCCCCTCGTAGTCTTGATCTTCCAGGAATATGCTGGCGTACAGGAGGAAATCACCGTGGCAACTGTTGAAATGGTCAGCCTTGAAGACGCGCGTCGACGCTACGCGCAGCTTCGTCATGAGATCGAAGTCGAGTACGGAAACATCGGAGAGTTTCGTCGTCGCGCTCATCGATTTGACGTCGAGGCTCCTGCTTTGATCAAGTACGACGAGTTGAAAGAGTGGGAGTACTTGCTCGGTGAGCAGTGACGAACCGTCGCTCGTGGAGCTTGCCCAGGTGTTCGCAGATGATCTGACGACGAGGGTGCAAACTGTGGTTCCCGGGAGTGTTCCGTTCACTGCGAAGGTTGTGCCTGAAAGGTCCGTGGTCTCTGTCAAGCAGGAACCCGGCGACGGTATCGTCCTCACCGTGGATGGCAAGCCCCACCTGTTGCTCAAGGTGAGTTTCAGATGCAGTTTCGATGGACACAGTCGCTTTCTGGCAGTTGATTCCTCAAGGGTCCACGTCTTCGCATCGGTCTCACCGGGGCAGCCCCTGTTTCGCTATGAATATGAACGTCGAGCCTCCCAGGTGCCAGCGGCGCATATCCAGATCCATGCGCATCGTGACGCCCTGACCTACGTCATGACGAAGTCGGGGGCAGGGACTAGGCGCGGCCGTCGCCGTTCGGACTCTGAGCAAGTACCGCTCATGCAGGACCTTCATTTTCCGGTGGGAGGACACCGATTTCGTCCGGCGCTCGAAGATGTCCTGGAAATGTTGATCGACGAGTTTGGCATTGACGACGCAAAGGACGCTCGGGAAGCTCTACACGTTGGACGGCAGGCTTGGCGTCAAACTCAAACGAAGAGCGCCGTCAGAGATGATCCGCAATCGGCGGTGGAAGTTCTCCGACAGCTGGGCTATGAGGTCGATTGGCGGGGAGGCGGGGAGGAGCCACAATCGAGACTGGACCGACTTCAAGCGCTGTAGGCCACCCGAGGTTGACGTCGTCCCTTAGATCACGGCCGCGCTGGCTGTCGAGTCGCTCGGCGAGTCTCGACCTCTAGCGTGGCCGTGCTCCGAGGGGGCAGGGGTCAGGACTTCGGCATGCCTTCGCTGTTGACGTAGACCTGGTCCAGCGAGAGGTCCTCCTAGTTCCATTCCGCCATGACGTCCTCGTACACCCCGTCGTCCATGAGCGCCTGCACGGAGTCGCGCAGCAGGTCGACCTTCTCCTGCTCGCCCTTCTTCACGCCGAAGGCAATGGGAGCCAGCAGCTCCGGCTCGCCCACCATCCGGAACTGGTCGGCCTGGTGATTGGCGGCGTACAGCATGTAGGAGACGCTGTCATAGGCGATATCGATGCGGTCCGCCTCGAGCGGCACGGTGATCGGACCAGGCCTACGTCAACAGCCAAGACCTCTCTCCGGAGGCCGCCGAGCTGATCCGCCCCCCGAAGTAACCCGCCCACAGCCCACAACGCACACGGTGCGGCTCCCCGGGAGGGGAACCGCACCGTGTGTTCGGTGGCGAAGGGCAAGGGCGGAGACGGGTGGGTCAGACCTCCGTGCGCGGCGGCACGGCGCCACCGCTACGGTTCGAGGCCAACAGGTCGCGGATCTCGGTGAGGAGGACGACGTCGTCGGAGATCTCCACGGCGTCCGGGTCGATGCCGAGCTTGCGGTTGCGACGCTCGATCATCTTGTTCATGGGCATCACGACGACGAAGTAGATGGCGGCGGCGATGAGCAGGAAGTTGACGACGGCGGTCAGCAGCACCCCGAACCGGATGTCATTGCCGTTGAGGGTGACCACGGCGAATGAGTCGAAGTTCGGTGATCCCACCAAGCCGGAGATGAATGGCATCAACACCGAATCGACCATGGCGGTGATGACGGCGCCGAAAGCGGAGCCGATGACGACGGCAACGGCGAGATCGACGACGTTGCCCTTCATGATGAAATCTTTGAATCCCTGGAGCATGGTTTCAAGGTAGACCGACCCGTCCCCGGCGGTCGACAGGTTGAGGGTGACACGCCGGGGACGTCGGCCTTCTTGCTACAGAGGCGTGCAGGTCAGGGGCATCACCACCGGTGCGCCACGTCGACGACGAGGCGTGATCCGGTGCCCGGGCCGTCAAGAATCATCACCCGGTACGGCAACTGGGCGCGGTTGCCGATGCCGAAGACGGTGTGGCCCTCAAAACTGCCGCCGTAGGCCACCTGCCGGAAGGTGGAGTACCCGGCCACGTTGGCCACGCTGTCCCAGTTGGACGGGTTGTAGGTGGGCCGGCCGGCGGAGGTGTAGGCGTTGGCGTAGACGGTGATGCTCAGGTCCCGTCCGATCATCGGGATATGGGTGCCGGTGCCGACCTCCTGGATGGATCCGTAGCGCGTCGCATAGCCCTTGACCTTGTAGTTCAGGTCCACGACCAACCGGTCATAGCACTCGTGCCGACCGGTACGGACCCGGGTGACTTGGGCGCTGGACATGGTGGAGACGGACTTGGCGGTGGAGCCCCACGTGATGCCGCAGTACGGGGCCGCCGCTGCCGGGGGTGGGGCGGCCGCACTCATGCCCGTGGCGAGTCCCACGGCGAGGACGAAGGTCCCGAGGGTTGCAAGTGGTTTCTTCATGGCCGTGCCTTCTTCCCGGGGCACCGCAGCTGCAGCGCCAAGTGGAAGAATTGTGCGCCGGGTGGCGGTGGAGGGACAGCCCGGCCGGGCTCCCAATGCATTGCGATTCGGCGCCCAAATCCGCGGACGTGCCGGCCGTTGGCTACGGTTCGGTCAAGGGGCGGAATCGGGTCCGTAGTCCGGCGCCGGGGCGAAACCCCAGGCGGTCTCCAGTACCCCGCCGGGTTGCACGACGCCGGCCGCGGCCTCGGTGCCCACGTACCGCAGGTGCCATGGCTCGGGGGAGTAGCCGGTCACGTCTTCGGCGCCGTCCGGGTAGCGGATGATCCACCCGTGCTCGGCCGCGTGCTCGGCCACCCAGGCGCCTTCCGGAGTGTCTCCGAAGCACTGCTCGAGCGTGCAGGCGCCATCCGCAGCTCCGACGTCCATCGCCAGGCCGGTCTGGTGTTCCGAGTAGCCGGGGCGTGCGGAGATCCGGTCTGCCTCGGCCTGGCCGTACCGTTCCACCCAGCCTCCGTAGGTGCTCTGCTGGTAGCCGTAGGAGCGGTAGGCGCTGACCAGGGTCAGGTCCACGCCGTCGGCAGCTGCGGCGGCGAACAGGTCCTCGGCCGCCCCCGCCGCCTCCTCCCGGAGTTCCATGCCCGCCTTCGACGCCGGCAGGTCCGGACCGTGCAAGTCCTGGGGCGCGTAGTCGGCCGGGTCCAGGGGGTGGAGCTTGTTGACCAGGACGTGCAGCGAGTCGGGGGAGTCGTGGTCCAGCTCCGGCTCGTCGGGCACCGCGCTGGCCGTGGGCGTCTCCGGCGAGGCGGACACCGTTGGGGGAGCTGTGGCGCTGTCCGTAGCGGCGACTGTGGCGCGGTCCGTGGCGGAGCCGATCGGCGGTTCGTCCGTCGTTGAACATCCGGTCAGCAGCAGAGCCAAGACACTGAGAGTCAGGAGAGGGCGGGCGCCGCGCACGTTCAGACCTTCCGGAGGAGCACGCGGGTGACGGTGTGGCCCACGTCCTTGGTCATGACGAGCTTGGCGCGGCCGCGGGTGGGCAGCACGTTCTGGGTGAGGTTCGGTCCGTTGATGCGGTCCCAGATGTCCGAGGAGGTGGCGATGGCCTCGGCGTCGGACAGGGTGGAGTAGCGGTGGAAGTAGCTCTTCGGGTCCGCGAAAGCCCCGGAGCGCAGGCGCATGAACCGTTCGGTGTACCACTGCCGGATGGCGGGGGTCTTGGCATCCACGTAGATGGAGTAGTCGAAGAAGTCGGAGACGCTGAGGCCCGCGGTGCCGTCGGAGCGGACGCGGGGCGGGGCGAGGACGTTGAGCCCCTCGATGATGAGCACGTCCGGGCGGTGCACCACCACTTCCTCGTGCGGAAGGATGTCATAGGTGAGGTGGGAGTACATGGGGGCCCGGACCTCCGGGGCACCCGACTTGATGTCGGCCACGAAGCGCATCAGTCGGCGTCGGTCATAGGACTCCGGGAATCCCTTGCGCTGCATGAGGCCACGGCGTTCCAGCTCGGCGTTGGGATAGAGGAAGCCGTCCGTGGTGAGCAGCTCCACGCGGGGGGTGTTGGGCCAGCGGCGCAGCATCTCCTGGAGCACGCGGGCCGTGGTGGATTTCCCGACGGCGACCGAACCGGCCACGCCGATCACGAAGGGCGTGCGCCGGGTTGATTCGCCGAGGAACTCGTTGGAGGCCCGCCGCAGATGGGCGGCCGCATCCACCTGGATGCTCAGCAGCCGGGAGAGCGGTAGATAGACCTCGGCGACTTCACGCAGGGAGAGGTGCTCGCCGATGCCCCGCAGCCGGTCGATGTCCGACTGGTCGAAGGGCTGTTCCATCTCATTGGCCAGCCGAGCCCAGGTCTCCCGCTCCAGCTCGATGAAGGGGGAGTAGTGGTTCTCGGAGTCGGCGGGCTCCGGTGGGGAGCCTGCCCAGCTGGCGGGGCCGGCGGGAGTGACAGGCGTGGCCTGCGGGATTCCGGAGCCGGCGGCGTCGGGTGGATTCACCCATCCATTATCCATCCATCGGGGCCTTCACTGTGACGGCGGACTCTTCGGTGGCGCGTCCTTCGGTGGGAGTCGCCTCAAAGCTGGCTCGTCGAATGCCTTTTGTCTGCCGGTAGTATCAGCCCTCGTGAGAGAAAAATTGGGCGCAACGTCGAAGCTTCAATGGGCGGCCTTGGTCGTTCTGGTGGTGGCCATTGTGGCCCTGCTGGTGGTCCTGTTCACCCAGCAGAAGGACTACCGGACGGACGCTGAGGCCGCGCGCGGGGGCAATGCGACCGCTCCGGCGCAGGAGTCCCCAGCGGAGACCGCCGAGCCCTCGGCGAGCCCCTCAGCCACGGAGGCATCTGAGGATGCCTCCTCTGATCCGGTGGACGCCGTCACCACAGCAGCCCAGGCCGTGGTCACCCGAGACGATGACTCCGTCATCAACGTGCTTGGCGACTCCACGTCCAACACCAGTAGTGAATGGGTGTACCGCTGGGCAGAGGAGCTCGGCGGGGACGCCGCCGTGACGGTCCATACCTGGAACCCCGAGGCTGGCACCTGGTACCTGGAGCCCCGCACCTACGGCGGGGGCGATCGGGCCATCACCATCTGGAACGGCTCCGCTGCCGAGGGCACTCCCGGCTTCCCACTCGAGCTGGACGGCATGATTGAACTCGAGGCCGACCTCACGATCCTGAACTACGGGCACTGGGGTGCCCCGGAAACCGTGGCCTCCTCGCTGGAGGACTTGCTCAACACCCTGGACGCCGGTGCCGAGGGTGCCGCTCCCGTGGTCCTCACCGCCCAGAACCCGGCGCAGCCCACGTGGGTGGGCTACGCGGACACGAACCGGGACGCCATGCGCGCCGCTGCCGAGGAGCGTGACCTGCCGGTGATCAACATCGAGGGCGCATTCGAGGATTCCGGGGACTGGGAGTCCCTGCTGGCGGACGAGGTCAACCCGAACGAGGATGGCCACCAGGTGTGGGCGGAAGCGG
The DNA here is from genome assembly GCF_003386075.1 of Citricoccus muralis. GTDB lineage: Bacteria > Actinomycetota > Actinomycetes > Actinomycetales > Micrococcaceae > Citricoccus > Citricoccus muralis. The sequence continues at coordinate 1,814,178 of NZ_QREH01000001.1, read as the reverse complement.
TCAGCGGGTACTTCTCGGGCTGAACCGTCACTCGGCAGTCAGGCATCAGACGCCTTCGTCCGGCCATCCCTTGCCAGGGGGGTGGCCGGACGCGTACCCATGGGGATATGAACACTCCCCACGACGCCATGAACCGCGACGAGCTTCAGGACTACCTCAACCACCATTTGCTCGGCTCCAAGAGTGGAGTCCGCCTATTCCAGGCGGCCGCGAGCACCTGGAACGGCACCGAGTTCGAGCAAGAGTTCCTGGAGATATCGAGGCAGGTGAGCGAAGAACAGGACGAGCTCAAGCAGCTCATCGACCGGCTCGGTCTGCGCCAGTCTGTGGTGGAGAACGCCTTGGGCCTCGCCGCTGAGACGGCTGGCCGGCTCAACCCGGTGAACATCACCCGGTCGAAGTCCGAAGGCATGACCCAGGTGGAGATGGACATCCTCCAGAGCGCTCTGCAGGGCAAGGCCGGCATGTACGCCGTGCTGGCCAAGCTGGCGGAGCGCTTTCCCGACGCCGGCCTGGACGGCCAGCGGATGAAGGTCCTCTACCAGCAGGCGCAGGACCAGCAGGCCAGGGTGCGCCGCATCAGCGACGAAACGCTGGACACCCGGTTCTTAACCCACTGAGCGAGGGGCACCGCCCGACGGGAGACGGGCTAGCCGAAAGATGAACCCCTGGATCGTTGGCTGCTCCAAACACCGGACCCGCCCCGGGCTGCACTGGAAGTGGGGCGCCGGCCCTGGTGCGCTAGGCCAGGTTCCGCGCGGGGAGCGGCTACTTCAGCTCGACGAACAACACGTGCGTGTCCGTGGTCCCCACATTGTGGCCCACGTGGTCCTGGGCTGGCAGCCACTGCACCTGGTTCGCGGCGAGCGGCACCGGACGAGTGGACCCGGCCACGGTGATCTCCCGCTGGAAGTCGCTGAGTGTGACCATCAGGCTGTCGCCGTGGTGGTGTTTGTGGGTCCGGGTGCCCGGCGTATCCCGGTACTCGAGGACCCGCACTTTCTCGTTCTCGAAGATGGTGGCGTAGAGGTCACCGTCGGTCTCAGTCGGATCTTGACTCATGGCTCTCCCCGTGAGGGTCTGAAGTGGTGGGAGAACAGTACGCCCGGCACCAGGTGCAGGCAATGACTCCACGGCGCAGGTGGTGCGGCCGTGATGCAACGATTCCGAGGGACTACTCGAGCGGCGAGCTCGAGCGGTGCCCGGCATTGCCGAGGCCCTCGGCGCCGTCGAAGCCGTCCAGCAGCGCTCGGAGAGCCTGCTGTGAACTGATCGTCTCGCTCCAGCCGGTCGTCTCCCGCAGCTTCGTGGTGTCCATGATCGGCACGGTCTCTGCCATGTCCACCCAGCCGGGGTCCGTCGGCTGTAGCCGGGCGGCGTAGGTAGCGGCGGCCAGCGCCTTGAACACCGGCACCGGCAACTTTAGGTACCGACGTGAGCCGATCAACTGGCCCATCGTCTGGGCGTCCAGCACGGGTTCGGCGGCCACGTTGAAGGCCCCGCCGGCCCGCTGCCGGACCACCTGCCAGTACGCCTCCGCGATGTCCACGGCCGCCACGGCCTGGAACCGGATGCCGGCCGGGAACGGCAGCACCGGTAGCCGTCCCACAGCCAGCAACCACGTCAGCAGGCGCGCCGGGACCAGATCGCCGATGAAGTAGTCCTTGATCTCCGGTGCCGGCACGGCCCCGAAGATCAGCCCCGGCCGCAGCCGCGTGACCAGCACCCCGGGGTTCTCCGCCTCGAAGGTGTCCAATAGGTCCTCCACCTCGGCTTTCTGTGCGCCGTAGTGGGAGGTGGGGGTCCCGGTGGTGGGATGGGACTCGTCCACGGGGACGGTCTTGGAGCCCTTGCCGTAGGCACCGATGGAGGAGGCGTAGACCAGGTGTGGGACGCCGGCATGGGCCACCGCCTGGAACACCGTCCGATTGCCCTCCACATTGACCGCGCGCAAGAAGCCGCGGTCGCGGTTCGGACGAATCACCCACACTAAATCCACCACCGCGTCGGCGCCGCGCATTGCCGTCTCCAGCCGGGGGCCAGCGTCGGGATCCGTGACGTCGATCTTCAGCCATTCCAGGCCCTCGAAGGGCGGACCGGCACGGTCCGGGCCGCGCCGGGAGACCCCGACGATGGAGTCCACCTCACCGGCAGTCTTCGCAGCCTGGAGCCGGTGCAGCAGGGCCGTGCCTACGTTGCCGGTGGCGCCGAGGACCACGACGCGCATCAGCGATCTCCGTCCACTTCGTGCGAACCGGTGTCCGCAGGGAACCGGGTGGTCGTGCCCTCCGTGCCACCTGTTGCGTTCGTACTGAGTTCGGGCTTGAGGACCACCTTGATGCAGCCGTCCTGCTTCTTCTGGAACGTCTCATACATCTCCGGGGCGCGATCCAGCGGCACCTGGTGGGTAGCGAGGTCGAGGGTGCCGAGAGGATCCGAGGGATCGTCCACCAGGGGCATCAGGTCATCGATCCAGTGCTTCACGTTGCACTGGCCCATATGCAGGGCGATCTGCTTGTCGAAGAGCGTCAGCATCGGCATCGGGTCCGCCATGCCACCGTAGACGCCGGACAGGGAGATGGTCCCGCCGCGCCGTACGGCCTCGATGGCGGTCTGCAGGGCGTTGAGTCGGTCCGCCCCGGCGGTCTTCATGGCCAACCGGCCGATGGCGTCCGGCAGGAGCCCGACGGCGGCATGGGCCACTCCCGCGACCGGGGAGCCGTGCGCTTCCATCCCGACGGCGTCCAGCACCGCGTCCGGGCCGCGGCCGTCCGTGGCCAGGCGCAGGCGCTCCACCAGGTGTTCGTCCTGGTCTGCGGTCTCGATGCCGTGGCGTTCGGCCATGCCCCGGCGCTCGGCCACCGGGTCCACGCCGATCACCCGGTAGCCCAGATGCTTGCCGATCCTGGCCGCGAACTGGCCGACCGGGCCCAGCCCCAGGACGGCGAGTGAGCCGCCCTCGGGAACCTGGGCATACTGCACGCCCTGCCAGGCGGTGGGCAGGATGTCCGAGAGGTAGAGCCACTGCTCGTCTTGGCCAGTGTGCGGAACCTTAATGGGGCCGTAGTCCGCGTTCGGGACCCGCAGGTACTCGGCCTGGCCGCCGGGGATAGAACCGTAGAGGCGGGAGAAGCCGAACAGAGTGGTGCCTGAACCCTGCTCGCGCACCTGGTTGGTCTCGCACTGGGATTGCAGTCCGCGCTCGCACATCCAGCAGTGCCCGCAGGAGATGTTGAAGGGGATGACCACCCGGTCACCGGGGGAGAGGTTGGTGACCTGCGAGCCGACTTCCTCCACGATGCCCATGGGCTCGTGACCGAGGACGTCGTCCTTGTCCATGAACGGGCCGAGGACCTCATAGAGGTGCAGGTCCGAGCCGCAGATGGCTGAGGACGTGATGCGGACGATCGCGTCCGTGGGGGCCTGGATCACCGGATCCGGGACATTCTCGACGCTGACCTTGCGCTTGCCTTGCCATGTAAGTGCCTTCATGGTTGTCACGCTATGGGTGGTGGGGAGCATGTGTGAACCCCCTGGGCGTGGTCGATGCACGGTGCGGGGTTCCCGGCGGGATAACCTAGTCCCCATGTGTGGAATCGTCGGCTACATTGGCCAGCCCTCTTTGTTGGATCAGCACTCGTCCCTGGACGTGCTCATGGAAGGCCTCAAGCGCCTCGAATACCGTGGATATGATTCCGCCGGTGTTGCCGTGGTGACGGACGGTGCTGTGGAGCACCGTAAGAAGGCCGGCAAGCTGGCCAACCTCACGGCAGAACTCGAATCCCGTCCGGTGCCGGTGGCATCCGTGGGGATCGGTCACACCCGGTGGGCCACCCATGGTGGTCCCACGGACCTCAACGCTCACCCGCACTTGGCCGACGGTGACCAGCTGTCCGTCATCCACAACGGCATCATCGAGAACTTTGCCGAACTCAAGAAGGAACTGCTGGCCAACGGGGTCGCTTTCCGTTCGGAGACCGATACCGAGGTGGCCGCCGCTCTGCTCGGCCACATCTACCGCCACGAGGGCGGACAGGACCTGACCAAGTCCATGCAGCTGGTCAGCCAGCGCCTCGAGGGTGCATTCACCCTGTTGGCCGTTCACGCCGATCATCCCGACCGCGTCGTGGCCTCCCGCAAGAATTCCCCGCTGGTCGTCGGCCTGGGGGAGGGGGAGAACTTCCTTGGTTCGGACGTCTCCGGTTTCATCGATTTCACCCGCCGCGCGGTCGAACTCGAGCAGGACCAGGTGGTCACCATCACCGCCGACTCAGTCGAGATCACCGACTTTTTCGGCAACCCCGCCCAGGGCAAGGAATTCACCGTCGACTGGGACGCCTCCGCTGCCGAGAAGGGTGGCTTCGCCTCCTTCATGGAGAAGGAGATCCACGATCAGCCGGCTGCCGTGGCAGACACCCTGCTGGGCCGCAGCGACGTTGACGGAAACCTGATCCTCGACGAACTGCGGATCGACGAGGACGAGCTCAGGAACATTCGGAAGATCATCGTCCTGGCCTGCGGCACGTCCTCGTATGCGGGCATGGTCGCCAAGTACGCCATCGAACGGTGGTGCCGCATCCCCGTCGAGGTGGAGCTGTCCCATGAGTTCCGGTATCGCGATCCGATCATCGACGCCAACACCCTGATCGTCTCCATCTCCCAGTCCGGCGAGACCATGGACACCCTCATGGCGGTGCGTTATGCCAAGGAGCAGGGCGCCCGCACGGTGTCCATCTGCAACACCAACGGCTCCACGATCCCGCGTGAATCTGATGCCGTGCTCTACACCCACGCCGGCCCCGAGATCGCCGTGGCCTCCACCAAGGCCTTCTTGGCCCAGATCACGGCTGCCTACCTGCTGGGCCTGTACTTGGCCCAGCTGACCAAGAAGCTCTACCGCGAAGAGATCAAGGACATCCTGTCCGACCTCGCCGACATCCCGGCCAAGGTCCAGCAGATCCTGGACAACGCAGACAGCATCAAGGAACTTGCCCGTTCCATGGCTGAGGCTTCCTCTGTGCTGTTCCTGGGCCGCAACGTCGGCTACCCTGTGGCCCTCGAAGGCGCGCTCAAGCTCAAGGAGCTGGCCTACATCCATGCTGAGGGCTTCGCTGCTGGCGAACTCAAGCACGGCCCGATTGCACTCATCGATGAAGGCCAGCCGGTCTTCGTGGTGGTGCCCTCGCCGATGGATCGCCACTCCCTCCACGCGAAGGTGGTCTCCAACATCCAGGAGGTCCGCGCCCGGGGCGCGAAGACCATCGTGGTGGCCGAAGCTGGCGATGAGACTGTCAGGGACTACGCGGAACAGGTCTTCTACGTCCCGGAGACCCAGCCCATGCTCATGCCGCTGTTGACCACTGTTCCGCTGCAGATCTTTGCCTGCGAGCTGGCCACGGCCAAGGGCTACGACGTGGACCAGCCACGTAACCTGGCGAAGTCTGTGACGGTGGAGTGAGACGAAACACAAAACGGTTCTGACAAGGAGTTTTTACCTGGCATTCAGGAAGGTGTAACTTCCACATCGGTGGAACCGGCCTTGAATCGCTTCCAGCAAGCGCCGTAGTCCGATTTGATGTTTCAGGTTGTAGCCCGTGACGTAGTATTTATCTGTCACTCTGTCGCCCGCCTGAGGGGGCTGGGTAGAGCACGGCACAGCTGGAACGCCTAGGGCGTGCCAGAACTTGCACACCCTTGGAGGACCATGAATCGGCGGACTCGAACGCGCGTGGCTAGAACGACTTTCTTCACGGTTGACGTGGTGAGCTGGATCGCCATGATCGTGTTGGCCGCGTGGCTGAGGTATGAATTCGATTTCGGCCAGATGGGGTGGGGTGGGCTACTCCTCTTCGGTGTGGTCGCCGCATTCCTTCAGTCGGTTCTCGGCCTACTCAGTGGCATCTACCGCGGTCGGCATGTCTACGGCACCTTCGACGAGGTCAAGACCCTGACGTACATCGTGGTTCTGGTGGGTCTGATCACCACGGTGTTGATGCTCGTGGTGGGCAACGTGTTCGACTCCCCTCGAAGCACAGGCATCATCGCGACTCCCATGGCCCTCTTGTGCATGTTGGGCGTGCGATACATGTACCGGCTTATGATGGAGCGTCGTCGCAAGCCGGGAAAGAGGGCCGCGGCCACCATCGTTTACGGTGCTGGCTACCTGGGTGAGACGGTGATTCGTCGTATGCAGACAGACGTTGAGTCTGAGTACCGCCCCGTAGCCCTCCTGGACGATGACCCGCAACTGTCCAACTTGGAGATTCGCGGTGTCAAGGTGATGGGTGGTTTCGATGACCTCAAAGAGGTTACGGACAAGACCGGTGCCAAAGAACTCGTACTGGCGATCGGCCGGGCGGATTCGGCTCTGGTACGGGAGATCTCCGACGCTGCCAGTGAAGCCGGACTTCACGTCCGGGTACTCCCGCTCCTGGAGCAGATCATGGCGGGTCATACCAAGCTCTCAGACTTGCGGGATATCTCCATAGAGGACCTGATCGGCCGGAATCCCGTGGACACTGAAGTTGAGTCCATCGCCGACTACATCGCCGGCAAACGAGTCCTGGTCACGGGCGCTGGGGGCTCGATTGGATCGGAGCTCTGCCGGCAGATCTCGAAGTTTGCCCCTACCGAACTCATCATGCTGGATCGAGATGAGACCGGCCTCCAAATGGCTCAACTCGGGACCGTCGGGCACGGGTTGCTTCATACCCGCGATGTGGTGCTTGCTGACATCCGCGAGGCAGATGCGCTGGAAAAGATCTTCCAGGACCGCAAGCCGCAGGTGGTCTACCACGCGGCGGCACTCAAGCATCTGCCGATGCTCGAGCAGTATCCGGAGGAGGCCTGGAAGACCAACGTTCTGGGGACCCTCAACGTACTCAATGCGGCGCGAAATGCTGACGTGGAGACCTTCATCAACATCAGCACGGACAAGGCGGCTAACCCGACGAGCGTGCTGGGGCACTCCAAGCGGGTCGCCGAAAAGTTGACGGCCTGGACGGCACAGGAGACGGACCGCCCCTATCTCTCCGTCCGGTTTGGCAACGTCATCGGCAGCCGCGGCTCCATGTTGCCGACCTTCCGGTCGCTCATCGAGAGGGGCGGTCCAGTGACGGTGACCCACCCGGACGTCACCCGGTACTTCATGACCATCCCCGAAGCCTGTCAGCTGGTCGTCCAGGCCGGTGCCATCGGAGCCCCCGCTGAGGTGCTGATCCTGGATATGGGCGAGCCGGTCAAGATCCTTGACATTGCGGAGCGGATGATCGAGATGTCCGGCAAGGATGTCGAGATCACCTTCACTGGCCTCCGCGAGGGCGAGAAGATGCACGAGGAGTTGGTGGGCTTGGGGGAGGGCGACGAGCGTCCGTTCCACCCCAAAATCTCCCACGCCCACGTCCATACCCTGTCGCCCAGTGACATGGATGTACACGTCTGGTTGGAGCGCTGTGGCAAGCACCAGCCCCAGCATGAATCCCCCGGTGTCGCGTGAATCTCCATATGGATACGACCCTGATGGACACGGTTACGACTCAAGGACGATGGTCGGCGGCATGAAGATCGGGATGATCACTCAGTGGTACGACCCGGAACCCGGCCCGGCTTCCCTGCCGGGAGTCCTCGCCCGAGAACTGGTCAAGCGGGGGCACAGCGTCAACGTGGTGACAGGGTTTCCCAATTATCCCGAAGGACTGCTGGCCGACGGATACCGGCTCCAACCGCGCCTGCGGGAAACCCTCGACGGGGTCAACGTCACACGAACCTTCCTCTTTCCGAGCCACGACGATTCGCTGGCTAAGAGGTTGATCAACTACGGCTCCTTCGGGGCGAGCGCCACCGCGCTGGGGCTCGACTCCCTCCGCGAGGCGGATGTGGTCTGGGTCAATTACTCTCCGATTACGGTGGCCCTCCCGATGCTTGTTCAGAGGTATCTGCGGGGCACCCCGATCATCAGCGAAGTGGCCGACCTGTGGCCGGACACCGTCATGGTGTCTGGGTTTCCGGCGGGCAGCGTCGTCGGAAAGGTCGCTGCACCGGTGCTCAACGCATGGGTCTCCTCCATGTACCGGGCCTCCGACGCGGTCGTGCACATCGCCCCCAGTGTGGGAGGCATCCTCGCCGAACGAGGAGTTCCAGCTGGGAAGATCACCTATATCCCGAAGCCGGCCAATGAGCAGGTGTTCCATCCCGGGGGTCGGTCCATGAGGGGGGAACTGGGCATCGGTGAGGACCAGATTGTCCTCGTCTACGCGGGTGCCATGGGACAGGCCCAGGGACTCGACACCTTGATGACGGCGTGCCAATCTCTGGACCCTGAGCGGTTCGTGTGTCTCATGGCGGGCGGAGGCAATACCGAGGAACATCTTCGCTCCCTCGCCGAGTCTGCACCCTCTGTGCGCTTCATCGGCCGTGTCCCACAGGAGCAAATGACTGATCTCATGGCGACGGCGGACATCGCCTACATCAGCCTGGTGGAGGACCCACTCACTCCCCTAACGATGCCGAGCAAGACCCAGGCGATCCTTGCCTCCGGAACCGCCGCGCTGGTGGCCGCCAGCGGTGACGTGGTCGACGTGGTGTCGTCGTCGGGTGCGGGACTGGCCGTCGACCAGAGGGACCCGGCCGGAATTGCTGCCGGGATTCGGCAGTTGGCGGCGCTGGGACGAGACGGGTTGTCAACGATGGGCGCCACCGCGCGGAAGACCTACCAAGACCAATTCAGCCTCGCCGCCACCACGGATCTCGCCGAACACACTTTGGCCGTCGCGGCCGGACGCACCGATTTGGACGACACCGGCACCTCGCCCCTGCGCACCGTTCCGCTGCGGAGGATGCATATTGAGTCGGTCGCGAGACTTCATCAACAGGCCTTCCCGGAGTTCTTCCTCACGAAGCTGGGGCCGGGTTTCTTGGGGGAGTTCTACCAGGGCTTCCTGGAGGACCCGACGGCGGTATCCTCAGTGCTGCTCGATGGTTCCGGCAGAGTGCGGGGCGCGGCGGTGGGAACCACAGAACCCGCGGGCTTCTTCAAACGCCTACTGAAACGACGACTCGTGGGCTTCGCCACCAAGAGTGCGGCGATCGCGTTGAAGAACCCGGTGCACGCGCCGCGGCTGTTGCGCGCTGTGGCCTACCGTGGGGAGGTCTCTGACAACCTGCCCGGAGCGGCCCTTTTGAGTTCCATTTGTGTTGACCCGGACCTGCAGGGACAGGGTGCCGGGCGCCAGCTGTTGGACGCCTGGACCAACCAGGCGCAACGGCAAGGTGCCTCGTCCGCCATGCTGACCACCGACGCAGAGGGTAATGACAGCGTGAATGCCTTCTACAGCCGGCTCGGGTGGACCCTGCATGACGAGTATTCGACGCCGGAGAACCGACGCATGAACCGATACGTCAAAGCAGTGAACACGTCTGCCTCCGAAAGGATCTCTGAGGATGCCTGAGAACATTGAGACCGTCCCCTTCCTGCCGTTCGCCCGGCCGGACATCACCGAGGCTGAGATCGAGGCAGTCACCGAGACGATTCGTTCGGGTTGGCTGACGACTGGCCCGAATGCCGCCGCCTTCGAGAAGGAAATGGCGGAGTTCCTGGGCGGCGAAGACATCACGTGTGTGGCCGTCAACTCGGCGACAGCTGGACTCCACCTGGCCGTGGAAGCACTAGGAATCGGTCCGGGTGACGAAGTGCTCGTCCCAACCTGGACCTTCACGTCCACGGCAGAAGTGGTCCGGTATGTGGGCGCGGATCCGATATTGGTAGACGTTGACCCAACGACTCTCAACATCGACTTCCAAGACGCCGAGCGGAAGATCACTGACCGCACCAAGGCCGTAATGCCGGTGCATCTGGCCGGGATCCCGGTGGATGCCCGCGAGCTGGAGGACTTCGCGGACCGGCATCAGCTGCTGGTGGTCGAAGATGCGGCCCACGCTTTCCCCGTGAGGTCGAACGGAAAGCTCGTCGGCAACTCGACCTCGGACGCGGTGGTGTTCAGCTTCTATGCGACCAAGACGATCACCACCGGTGAGGGCGGCATGGTGATGGTTCGAACCGAGGACCTCGCCCAGCGCATGCGAACCATGCGCCTGCACGGGATCAGTAGAGACGTGTTCAACCGCTACCAGTCGACGGTGCCGGCCTGGCGCTACGATGTCGTGGCACCCGGGTTCAAGTACAACCTTCCGGACACTGCCGCGGCCATGGGCCGTGTCCAGCTTGGTCGAGCCGTGGAGATGCGGGACAGACGAGGAGAGATCGCTCAACGATACCTGGAGGCGTTCCGGGACCTGCCCATCGAGTTGCCATTGGTCCCCGAGGACCCTGAGAATCACGCCTGGCACCTCTTCATGCTTCGCATCGACGCCGGGACGGCGGGACTGCACCGTGACGAGTTCATTAACCGCATGAGCGACGAAGGTGTCGGAACCTCGGTCCACTTCATCCCTCTCCACCTGCACCCCTACTGGAAAGACGCCTGCAGTGTGGACGATGCTGACTTCCCCGTGGCCACTCGGGAGTTCGAGAGGGCCGTGAGCCTCCCGATCTTCTCCTCCATGACCGACGAGGACGTGGACAAGGTCATCGGCGCCGTCGGGCGGGTGCTGACGAGGTGATCAAACGGGTCCTCGATACGGTCGTCTCGGCAGCGGCCTTGGTGGTCACCAGCCCCGCACTGGCTGTCGTGGCCGTCGCCATCAAGGCGACGTCTCCGGGCCCGGTGCTCTTCACCCAGGAACGTGTCGGGCAGTACGGCCGGACGTTCAAGATTCATAAGTTCCGGACCATGCGACCCGACCACGATGGACTCGCCGTATCCGGCACCGGAGATCCACGGGTGACCCGCATCGGCGCGATCCTCCGCAAGACCAAGCTGGACGAGGTCCCGCAGTTCTACGATGTGCTCCGCGGAGATATGTCGTTGGTGGGACCTCGTCCGGAGGTTCCCGAGTATGTTGCCCAATGGCCCACCGAGATGCGACCGATCATCCTGTCAGTGAGGCCGGGAATCACGGATCCGGCGTCCATCGAGTTTCGGAACGAGGGCGACGAACTGGCGCTGGCCCGGGATCCTGAGTCGCATTATGTGGACTCGATCCTTCCGAGAAAGGCCGCTGCATACGTGGACTACGTGCAGCGTAGGTCTCTGGTGGGAGATCTGAAAATTCTTGGCAACACCGCAAAGGTGGTGCTGTTCCGGTGAGATCGGTCAGCAGACAGACAATGACGAGCAAGCATGGAGGACAACAGTGAGTGACAAGAGCGAACCAAAGCAGGCGGTTCCCGAGTCCGTGCTGATCACCGGCGGCACTGGCAGCTTCGGCCACCGTATGGTGCGTTACCTACTCGACCAGGGCAGTGAACGGGTCCACGTCCTGAGCCGGGATGAGGCCAAGCAGGATCAGATGCGCCATGATCTCGGTGACAACCGGATCCGCTACTTCCTCGGCGATGTCCGAGACTATGACAGCATCCGTGCGGCCATGCTGGGAGTGACTCACGTCTTCCATGCGGCGGCACTCAAGCAGGTGCCGTCGGCGGAGTTCTTCCCGATGCAGGCCGTCAAGACCAACGTCACGGGCAGCGAGAACGTCGTCAAGGCCGCGGAGGAGGTCGGCGTCGAGTCCGTGGTGTGCCTCAGCACGGACAAGGCGGTGTACCCGGTCAACGCCATGGGCATGACCAAGGCCCTGATGGAAAAGGTCGCCCAATCGCACGGCTTGGAGAATCCGCAGGCCAAGACCGTGGTTTCCTGCGTGCGCTATGGCAATGTCCTGTATTCCCGGGGCAGTGTGGTCCCTTTGTTCATCAACCAGCTCAAGGCCGGCAAGAAGATCACTGTCACGGATCCGGACATGACGCGCTTCATGATGAGTCTCGATCAGAGCGTAGACCTGGTGCACTATGCCATGAACAACGCCGAACAAGGCGACCTCTTCATCCGCAAGGTCCCCTCGTGCACCATCGGGACGTTGGCAGCCGCTGTCTGTGAGCTCTTCGACCGGGTACCGGACATGAACATCATCGGCACACGCCACGGCGAGAAGCTCTCTGAGCAACTGGCCACCCGCGAGGAATTGGCGCGGGCAGTGGATCATGGCGACTATTTCCGGGTGACTGCAGACAAGCGGCAGCTGGACTACACACCCTTCTTCGAGGAGGGCAGCAAGACCGTGAACACCTACGAGGACTACGACTCGCACACTGCCCGGCACATGGATGTCGAGGAGACCAAAGACCTTCTCCTGAGTCTCCCTGAGATCAAACTCGAGCGGAAGAACTGGGGGCTGGCGTGAGCATCATCGCGGCAACCGGTGCCGGTGGATTTCTGGGGTGGCATCTACGGATCCGCAACTTCTCCAGGACGGGTGAAGACGTCCGTTCCATTCACCTCGGTGATGACTTCGATCTGGCTGATGCGACCGCGGCCATTGAGGGTACTGACAGGCTCGTCCATGTGGCGGGAGTCAACCGCGGCACCGCTGAAGAGGTCGCCCGGGGAAATCGCCTGATGGCCAGGCAAATTGCCGAGACCCTCAGGAACGCTCCGAGCCGGCCGGAGGTGGTGGTTTTCGCCAACTCCATCCAGGCGGGCAACGGCTCCGAATACGGCTCTGCCAAGCAGGATGCAGCGCGCATCCTGGAGGACGCTTGCAAAGAGCTGGGACTGACGTTCGTAGACCTGCTCCTCCCTAACCTTTTCGGCGAGCACGGCAAGCCGTTCTACAACTCCGTGGTGGCGACGTTCTGCCACCTGACGGCCAACGGGGAACCTGTCCAGGTGCAGCAGGACAAGGAACTCCAGCTCATGCACGCCCAGGTGGCGGCAGAAGCCCTCCTGGACGCCCGGGCGTCTCAAGACCTTGACACCTACCGGACAACGGACGTCACCGTGTCGGAGCTCGCCCAGAAGCTGTCCGACTTCCACGAGATCTACTCTCGGTCGGAGATCCCAGATCTGACGGACTCCTTCGACCGGGACCTGTTCAACACCTACCGGTCCTTCGCCTTTGAGGCCCGGCCTGCCCAGCCGCTCGAACCGCGCGCCGATCAGCGGGGACACCTGGTGGAGACGGTCAAGAGCCATGGTGGCGAGGGACAGACGTTCTTCTCCACCACGAGACCGGGCGTGATCCGCGGGCAGCACTATCATCTGCGGAAGATCGAACGTTTTGTGGTTCTGGCCGGTGAGGCCTCACTCGGGCTGCGGCGCATGTTCTCCACGGAGACGATGACGATCAACGTCAACGGCGACCAGCCCCAGGCTGTGGATATGCCCATCGGCTGGGTGCACAACATCTGCAACACGGGCACGGACGATGACGTCCTCACCCAATTCTGGACCAACGAGATCTTCAACCCCGATGACACCGACACGTTCTACCAGGAAGTCTGAGGCTGCTGTGACCAAGAAGTTGAAAGTCATGACCGTTGTGGGGACCCGGCCGGAGATCATTCGGCTGGCGTGCGTGATCCGCCGGCTGGAGGCCACTACGGACCACATCCTGGTGCACACGGGCCAGAACTACGACTACAACCTCAACGAGGTGTTCTTCCGGGACTTGGGGCTGCGGAGTCCGGACCATGTCCTGAACGTGGACACCTCGTCCCTCGGGGCGGTGCTGGGAGACGTGCTGCGGGGCACTGAGCGGGTGCTCCTGGAGGAAAAGCCCGACGCCATGGTGGTGCTGGGGGACACCAACAGCTGTGTCTCCGCCATTATGGGCAAGCGGCTCAAGGTCCCGGTGTTCCACCTCGAAGCCGGAAACCGATCCTTCGACCCGAACGTTCCCGAGGAGATCAACCGACACCTCGTGGACCACGTGAGCGACTACAACCTCGTCTACACGGAGCACTCGCGGCGCAACTTGCTCTCGGAGGGACTGCACCCGCGCGATGTCATGGTGATGGGTTCGCCGATGCTGGAGGTGTTGACGCGCTACCGCGATCAGATCGACGCCTCGGACGTGCTGGACCGGCTCGGGCTGGAACAGGGCGGATACCTCTTGGCCAGTGTGCACCGCGAGGAGAACGTGGACCGTAAGGACCGCCTGGAGCAGGTCTTGGCGTCCCTGCAGGCGGTGGCCGCCGATCAGGGCGTACCGTTCCTCGTCTCAACCCATCCCAGGACGCGCAAACGGATTGAGCAGTACGGGTTGGAGACCAACAGCAACCTCCATCTCCACGAGCCCCTCGGCTTCCACGACTACAATAAATTGCAACTTGCGGCTCGTTGCGTAATCTCAGACTCGGGCACCATCTCGGAGGAGTCGTCGATCCTCGGGTTCCCAGCCGTCACCCTGCGCGACGCCATCGAGCGGCCGGAGGCCCTGGACACCGGCGCCATCATCACCACCGGCCTGGACCCGGATGACGTTGTTGACGCTGTCAGGATCACCATCGACCAGCACCGCGTCGACGGACGGACCACCATCCCTGCGGACTACCAAATTGCCGATTCCTCACGGCGCGTGGTGAACTTCATCCGGTCCATGGCCACTACGCATCACGAGCGAAAGGGAATCAGAGAATGACTCGTTCATCCACCGTGATTGACAGCGCCGGTGCAATCGGCGGAGGGTCAGCTCGTTTCCTTCGAGAGCTCAAGCGCTTCCTAGTCCAGGAGCAGCCGGAAGATGTCATGCTCCTTGGCGATGACCGTCAGCTTTCGCCCGGATGGTTGTTGCGCCGAGAAGCGATCGCAGCGTCCGCGGCTCAGAGGATATCTCTCAATAACGTCGGTTTCGCTATGCCGCGGGGACATAACATCACACTATTACGCAACATCCTGCAGTTCGCCACGCAGCAGGATATGGACCAGCTAGGGTTCTCCCCCTCTCGACGGCTTAGGCTGCAGACGCCGGTGGTGCGCACGCTGGCCAAAGCGTCAGACGTACTCGTGGTCCCGTGTACGCGGATGGCGGACCAGGTACGTCGGATCTCGCCTGCGCTCGACCGAAAGTTGACCGTTAGATTTCATCCAGTCGCCAAGCCGTCTTGGGCTGGAGAAGCGCCGGAACAGCCCCGCGATGTGCTAGTCCCAATCGTGCCGCAACCGTACAAGAACCTGGACCAACACCTGCCGGAGTTTCTCAACGCCACCGACGAAATAGACGGGGAACCGATTCGTCTCATTGTCCCATCAACTCCCGATGCTCTCTCGGTGGTTGCGGGTCACCCACGTGTAGTGTTTATCGGTCCGCAGACTTCTTCCCAGCTGGAAACTTGGTGGCGCCGATGCGGTGCCGTCTTTTTCCCCGTCGCGTTTGAGTCATTTGGTTATGCACTGGCCGAGTCCCGCGTCTATGGACGAGCGGTCATAGCTCAGGACACAGCACAAAATCATGAGATCGCGGGGAGAGCCCTTCGACCATACCGCCGCGGTGACACAGCCAGTTTGAAGACCGCTGTGACTGAAGCCTTGCAGCGTGTGCCCGACCCTGATGCGGGGCCGTTTGATCCGACCAACTATTTTCAGTGGCTACTGAATGGTGCCGAAGCTGCGGGACAGCAGATGAATTCGAAGGAGACGAGCGAGTGAGCAAGACCGTTGTGATCGGGCAAGGCTATGTGGGACTCCCATTGGCAAAAGAAGCGGCCCTGGGGGGGTTGAGTGTGGTGGGCCTAGACCTCAATACCCAGGTAGTCGATGATCTTAATTCGGGACGATCTCACGTGGACGACATTTCAGATTCAGAGGTCCAGGAGATGCTTCGTCTCGGTTATGTAGCGACGAGCGACCCACACATCATCTCCGAGGCTTCCACTGTCATTATCTGCGTGCCGACTCCCCTCGGGGACAATGGAAGCCCAGATTTGGGGGCAGTGGTGGGAGCCACGAAGTCGATTGCCAGCAATTTGAAGCCGGGCACCACGGTAGTTCTGGAGTCAACCACCTACCCAGGGACAACTGAAAGCCTCGTCCTTCCCATCCTCAGGGAGTCCGGACTGGAACTTGATCGGGACTTTTGGCTGGCTTTTTCTCCAGAGCGAATCGATCCAGGGAACTCAAAGTACGGCCTGCGTAATACGCCTAAAGTGGTAGGTGGGGTCTCAGCGAAATCTACGGTGGCGGCCGTAAATTTCTATGATCAGGTAGTGGACAAGACGGTTCCGGTTCGCAGTTCTCGTGAGGCAGAGACCGCGAAGCTTCTTGAGAACACGTACAGACACATCAATATCGCGCTTGTCAATGAGATGGCTAAATTCTGTCATGAACTTGAAATTGATCTGTGGGACGTAATTGAGGCTGCTAGGACCAAACCGTTTGGATTCCAGGCATTCTATCCAGGGCCAGGTGTTGGTGGACATTGCATTCCTATCGACCCTAACTACCTCAGCTATGAAGTCGAACGCCGTTTAGGGTATCCGTTCAGGTTTGTTGAATTGGCGCAGGAGATTAACAATTCTATGCCAAGATATGTTGTCTCCAGAGCGCAGGATCTTCTCAATCAACATAGTAAGGCGCTTAGGGGCGCCAAGATTCTTCTTCTAGGGGTCACCTATAAGGCGGACATTGCGGATGAGCGTGAGTCACCAGCCGTGCCGATCGCCTCGCTATTGGCTGAGAAGGGCGTTGAGCTACTTTTTCATGATCCCAAAATCAAAAAGTGGAATATAGACGATAGAACTATTGAAAGCGTTAGTGACATAGAAGCTGCCATTGCTGATTCTGATCTTTGTATCTTGCTCCAAGCGCATGGGGACTACGATGTAGATTCTCTTGCACGCAAGTCCAGGCTTTTCCTTGATACTCGAGGGAAGGTTTCGAGGCAGATAGGGAACCGTCTTTGACTCGAACTCATGACAAGGCCTTATATAATCGGCGGAGACAGTCGAGACGAATCGCGGGCGTACCGCAGTTAATAGTGGGCCTTATGTGCCTTGCTGCGTTTGGTCCGTATGTCGCCGGACCAATCAGAACCGAGCAGCTGATTATCTACGCGTTGGCGCCAATTGCCCTATTACTGGCTCCCAATCTGCGTCGTTGGAACATTCTGATTCTCATTCTCTGGTCTTTCGTGATCGTATCGTCTCTATTTGGATACGTGTTCCCGTATATGGGAGGAATGCCGAGATCGGCAGGTTCACCACTGGCCGGGCTTGACAATCTCGCGCTGCCATTGGTCGTCATGTTCGTAATCTGGACATTCGTTCCACCGGCTGTCGCTATTTCGTCACTTCGAATGGCGGCAGCTGTTGTAACCATCGCTTCTACGGCCAACGCCGTGTTGGCCATTGCCACCAGCATTTCGCCTTCACTGGCACTGTCACTTCAGGGATTCTGGACCGGCGGTGACACAGCTGTGTCAGTCGCCGAGAATTCAATGATTATGGGCAGGTACTCTGGAATTTTCGGACAGCCAGCCGAAGCAGGAGTCATGTATTCTCTAGCGGTCATACTGGCCGTCTGGAGATTCTCTCGTCACCCGATATTGATGTACATACTGCTGTCTGTCCTGACAGTCGGTGGCATCCTGACCGTATCCAAGATCTTCATTCTCGTTGGGCTGCCGATAGTTCTTCTGTTGCTTTGGCTACTTAATCGCGGGGCTGCACGGAGCGGTTTGGTCCTTGCGGCTGTCATGGCAGTGTCCTTAGTCGCTCTTTCTGGATTCCTTCAACAATGGGATGGGTTCTCATACTTCAGCCGGCTCTTCGAATTTCAAGAAGGGCAGTCTGCGGTGGCGCTGTATACCGCTAATCGCTGGGATGAAGGATCGTTTACCCTACAAACGATCGGGTTCGTACTGTCTGCCTCCCCGCTGATCGGGATGGGGCTCGGAGGCCTGGCAGTTCCTTACGATTCCCAGTGGACGGAGTCCATCGTCATGGGCGGAATATTCGCGACAACCGGCATCGCCCTGACCTTGTTCGTGCTGTTGCGAGGAATGCTTAAAATTGCAGACCGCAGCTTGCGATTGACTGCACTTGCCTTTTGGGCAGTATTGATTGGAGGCTCATTTGGTTTGCCGGTACTCACAGGGAACCGAATCGCTACCGTCACGTGGGTAGTCGTTGCTCTCTTCTTGGTCGTTGCGAATGCGCAGCAGGACGAGGACGCTGCCCGCGGTAACCATGCCGTCAAGTGGCTACATGGGAGTCTTCCCAATCGAGGGTGAGTAGGAGGTCCTCCCGTCGAATATCTCGCCCGACAAGGGACTTATCGTCAAGATATCCGTTGAGGCCGTGCAATCGAAGCAAGATGGGCACCAATATTAGTAAGCGCGAATACGAAAGACTGGGAGAGTCATGAGTCACGAAAAGGGTGTCGTTTGGAAGGAAACGTGGCTTGGTCACTCTGAGACATTTATCCGCGACCAACTTGCCACTATGGAGTCATGGGACTTCTTGAAGATGGGCTTCCATCAGACCGAAGATCCGCTTCTTACGCCTGACTTTGCGCCATATGGGAGAAGGCGACTGGACAAGTTGAGTCGACAGCTTCTCGGAACTTCTCTTCACCGAAGTCGATATGCTTCGAAGATTAAGGATTTCGACGCGTCCCTCGTCCATGCTCACTTCCTTTCTGGAGGAATGACGATCGCTCCTTTGTCAAGCGAACTGAGGCTTCCTCTGGTGACGACTCTTCACAATCCGCGCGTTACGCCTAAGGAATACGGGGTACCCGACCACTTTAGGGGTGTGTATCGGCATAGGCTCAGTGGTTTGATGCGATCTTCGTGTCATTTCGTCGCGGTTTCGCGATATGTGGCTGACGCTGTCATCGCCGCAGGCCTACCGCGCAATAGGGTAGATGTCATACATATAGGGACGCCCATAGTCCCACAGGTGTTCTCCGATTCGCGCGAAGGGATCATATTCGTTGGGCGACTTATTGAGATGAAGGGGCCGATGGATCTCCTTCGAGCTGTCGACAGTCTCCCGGCTAAGTTGCGGCGCGTTCCGGTTACAATCGTCGGGGACGGCCCCCTGAGATCTGAACTGGAGAAATTCTCGATCGATGCCGGTCTGAACGTTCAGTTCACAGGCTGGCTCGCAACTAATGAGTTGCCGGAAATCTTGTCGAGTCAACGGATTTTCTGCGCGCCGTCTAAGGCAGACTCCCTTGGTGTCCGTGAGGGCTTCGGCATGGTTTATCTTGAAGCGGCTCTACAGGGCCTGCCATGCGTAGCGTATAAGTCCGGCGGGGTCGTTGATGCAGTCCAAGACGGGCAGACTGGCCTGCTTGTCGCGGAAGGCGATATCCTTGCGCTTTCCAGAGAGCTTGAATCCTTGCTACGAGATGAAGCTGGAGCGTGTCAGTTGGGGTGGGCCGGTAGGCAGCGAGCGGAGCAACAGTTCGACATTAAGTGGCAATCCCATTTGCTGGAGACGTTGCTATCGAACACGCAATAACATCGCGCTACCTACAGGTTTTGATCCTAAGCTCGATCCGATAGCTGTCGGAAACCATAGCGTTGTGTGGGCGTGGAGCTATGGCGTCCTGCGGCGCGGGGTGCAGCCTAGCCGACGGTTTTCGCGTACTCAATTGAGTCGCCACGATTCTCCGGACCCGCGGGGCGCACACGTAGAGTTTGTCCTGATTGAACCGCACGTCATTGACTCAATACACTCCAGCTGCGGCGCGGCTCGCGTCTTGTGTTCAGAAAATAGTTAGCGCCTACGCAATGAACGGCGAATTTTGTTGGTGCCGTCGATCACAAGGCCCTTGAGCTGGAATCTCAGCCGACTTGCAGGAGTGAACGTCGTCCTCTGAACGGGGGCTGAGATAGACCCTAGGGTGTTCAATGCTTGTGTAAGGGCGTCTTCCGACCGGGGGTAGTCCGAATGAGGCGCGGGGTCAACCGTCTCTTTGAAGACACTTAATCCGGTGTATGGAACTCCGAAGTAGGACGAAATCTTTGGCGCGTATACGATCGGGTACATCGGAACGCCCAGGTATCCCCAAACTGCACTGGAATGAAGTTTCATAGAAATTGCAATCCGTGTGGAACATATTTCTTGAGTAAAGTCAACGATGTTGTCGGAGGTATAAATATGAATTTCTGTGGCGGTAGATGCCAATAAGGTGGCAACTTGATGAGTGAACTCGACGTCCGGCCCTCTTCCGGCTTTGGATTCCAAGACGAAGAACTTGACCACATCTATTTCATGCTGAGCCTGCACGGACTCTATGTGGCTGGCCAGCTCTTGAGCAGAAAGCCCTGGCCATGCCCTTAGTGCAACGCCGAGAGAGTTGCTTGGCGCCTTGGGCCGCATCGGAGTAATGAGTTGCTCCAGAAAGTGCTCGTCGATGAAGTCAGCAGCAATTTCGGCGTTCCAGCCGAAGTCCAAGGCGAGTTCCTGGGACTGGCGGTCGCGGACGTGCAAAACGTCAAAAGGACTGTCGTGTTTCCGGAAATACTGAACCCAGTCCTTACTGACGGGACCAAGCCCCAGTCCGACGCCGATAACCGGCGCTGGCGTGTCTGGAAGGTGGCGAAGCCATTGATAGGGCTTGAGTGAGTGCTGCCAAGTCTGGATGAGGCCCCCGCCGCCCACGATCATCACATCCGCCTCTGCAAAGTTCTCTTGAAGTGCGCGGCTCCATGGCCAATCGCGTACTGGTGCGACACGCTTCAGCTCCCGGGGTAGCGAAATATGCTGTCGCACCTCTTCGAGTGGAATAGGGTTTCCGAATGAAAGAAAAGTAGCTTTGGATTCCGGAAAGGTCTTGGAGATCGAGTGGAGTACAGAGATGAGGATTAGGTCATCCCCATAATTGCCCGCCTCGCCGAGCAGTATCATTCCAAATTCCATTATAAATTTCCCTTCACTAGTGAGCGATAGCTAATCCACCATACTGTTGCACTGACGGCCGAGGTGAGGAGCATTGCGAATGCCGCCCATATATAGCCGCCGATCACCGCTGCCGTGACGATGACTGTTACTCGCAGTGGGGCCATTACTGTCCGGATGACCAACGTGCGGCGATGCGCCCCTAAGCTTCTGTGGCCGGCGAAGGGCACATTTGCTACGAGAGAGAATATAAGCTCAGCAGACAGGATGGGGAGCACGTTCCGCGTTATGTACCAGGTCTCTCCGAGTAGCATGTGACCCCATGAATCGGGAATTAAGTTCACTCCAATGGTTAGTGGAATGGCGGCGACGAATAGTGCAATAGTGACATTTGCGGCCGGAGTGACGCTATTGGCGTTAGCTTGTAGTCCCCTTGAAAGAAATGGAATGATCAGTGCCCGAATGCTCGTTGCGACTACCGTGATCGGGCCTAATAGGGTTCCTGCTCCTCGCACCGATGCGTTTACGCTGTGTGCTGCAATTCCTCCGAGCAAGAAGGTTGTCAACTGCGTCGCACCAGAGCCTAACGCGTAATCAGTAGCGTAGGAACTCGATTCCTTGATGGAGACCTGGCGTCCCCGCAATGAAGGCAGGAGGCTAATTTTCTGAAGCACGCAGCTTATATATCCAGTTGCGGCTGAGGCGATCAGCCAGAGTGTAAATAGAATCAGGGGCTGTGTTCGGATGCTGGGTATTAGGAGACCTGACGACACAATCGCCAACTTCATAAATTCTTGGGTAACCGCCATCCTCGGATGCCCGAAAACCATGGATACGAACTTTGCATAGTCTGCCAGGGCGATCGAATGGCTGAGAATTCCCACGATTACCAAATATGGTTGCTGAGCCAGGAATCCCGCAACAAGGGCAACTGCACCTATGAGCAGGCCATAGGCGGAGACCTGTCGACCTGAAATGCGGAGGTTGGGAATTCCCATGAGTCGTGCCGCCGAGGGTTCGCTGACCATTGCTCGGGTGAGGCCTGTGATGGCCATATATCCGGCGAATCCAATCGCGAACATGGCGACATCTGCAATGGTCCCCGAGCGTGCGATAAAGATCGATAGTAAGAGACTAGAGGCGCTAGAGAAGGCCGTGCTGGCCACGGAACCGTACGACCTCTTGCTGGAGAGCCCTTTGCGGGCGAAGTCACGAAACGAGTTTAGCCACCGCATCGGTTGACGTTTCATCGATCAATTCCCTGCGATCTGACCATGGCGACTTACATCACGACTACTGGGGGCAACCACACCCACGTTACATGACTATTTCTCCACGAGATGCTCCGCCGTTTTACCTCATGGTGGTTTCTTGACGCCGTGCGATCCTGCAAGAGAGGGTCTGCTCGAAGGAGTCGCTTTATCGCTAAGGGATCATAGAATGGCGTGATAGGCACCCTGTCTTCCGGCGTCGCCAGTACTTTTATGGGCACCCCATGGCTGGTGAGGATGCCGATGCCGGCCCACTTCCGGACATCCTCTGGCTCGAGCCGGATGCCACTGCCAAGGATGAATCGGACTTGGAGTCATACTGGGCTAACTCGATCGCCTTCTATCTCACCGGCCACTATTTGCCGGCGGGCGGTCGGCGCGCCGCGGACGACGCCGACCATGACTTCTACGGATTGCTTAACACCCATTGGGAACCGGTCGAATACACGCTGCCGGACTCTCCCTTCCCAGATTCGTGGAAATCAAGGACCTTACATAGCGGAGGGCTCCTGGGCCTACACCTGCGCGTGGTGATCGAGTACCAGCCACCGGGGGCTTGCCACCGCGTTGCGAATACGTTGAACGGGTGAGTACCTTTCTAGTCACGGGCGGCGCTGGTTTCATTGGGTCCAACTTCGTCCATTACGTCATGGAGTCCACTGACCACCGCGTTATCGTGGTGGACAAGCTGACCTACGCCGGCAACCGTGCATCGTTGGAGGCGCTGCCCGCCAACCGGATGATGATGATTCAGGGGGACATCGCGGACGTCGGCCTCCTGGACCAGCTCATGCCTCAGGTGGATGCCGTGGTGCACTACGCGGCCGAGTCACACAATGACAACTCGCTCAACGACCCGTGGCCCTTCGTGGACACCAATATTCTGGGGACCTACGCGCTCATTGAGGCAGCCCGTCGGCATGACGTCCGTTTCCACCACATCTCCACGGACGAGGTTTACGGGGATCTGGAGTTGGATTGTCCCGAGCGGTTCACGGAGAGCACTCCGTACAACCCCTCCAGCCCCTACTCCTCCACCAAGGCCGGCTCGGACCTGCTGGTGCGGGCTTGGGTGCGCTCCTTCGGCCTGCGGGCCACTATTTCCAACTGCTCCAACAACTACGGTCCCTACCAGCATGTGGAGAAATTCATCCCGCGGCAAATCACCAACGTGATGGACAGCGTGCGCCCCCGCCTCTATGGGGAGGGGCTCAACGTGCGGGACTGGATCCATGCCAACGATCACTCCTCGGCCGTGCTGACCATCCTCGAGCGCGGCCGGCTGGGGGAGACCTACCTCATCGGGGCGGACGGGGAGCAGAACAACAAGACCGTGATCGAGTCGATCCTCGAGATCATGGGCGAGCCCGCCGGTGCCTACGACCACGTGATGGACCGCCCCGGGCATGACCTGCGCTACGCGATCGACTCCACCAAGCTGCGTACCGAGCTGGGCTGGTTCCCGCAATACTCCGACTTCCACGGGGGTCTGGAGGCCACCGTGCAGTGGTACCGGGATAATGAACCGTGGTGGCGGCCCCAGAAGGCCGCCGCGGAGGCAAAGTATCAGCTGACGGGACAGTGATGGGCACAGCTCGGGATACGGGGCAGGAACGCGCTGCGGCGGCCGTCCAATTCTCGAAGCCCCTCGCCGCCCAGCCCACCACCATCCCCGGGCTCACCTTGTTCGACCTGCCCGTGCACGGTGACAACCGCGGCTGGTTCAAGGAGAACTGGCAACGGCAGAAGATGACCGAGCTCGGCCTGCCGGATTTCGGGCCGGTGCAGAACAACATTTCCTTCAACGCCAGCCGCGGCACCACCCGCGGTATCCACGCCGAACCCTGGGACAAGTACATCTCCGTGGCCACCGGTTCCGTGTTCGGGGCCTGGGTGGACCTGCGCCAGGGCAGCACCTTTGGCCGGGTATTCACCGCCGTGATCAATCCGTCCACGGCGATCTTCGTGCCCCGTGGTGTCGGCAACGCCTTCCAGTCTCTCGAGGACAACACCACCTACACCTACCTGGTCAACGACCACTGGTCCGCCGAGGCCCAGGCGCAGTACACCTTCCTCAACCTCGCCGACTCCACGGCGGCCATCGACTGGCCCATCCCCCTGGATCAGGCCGAACTCTCGGACAAGGACCGCGCCCATCCACCACTGGCCGAGGTGGTGCCCATGGCCCCGGCGACCACGCTGGTGCTGGGGGCCACCGGCCAACTCGGCCGGGAACTGGTCCGCCAGCTGGCCGACCGTCCCGGCGTGGAGTTCCTGGGACGGGACCGGTTCGACCTGGCAGACCCGGCCGCCGTCGGACGCATCGAATGGCGCCGCGTGGGCACCGTGGTGAACGCGGCCGCCTTCACCGCGGTGGACGAGGCCGAGACCGAGGACGGCGGCCGGGCAGCATGGGCGGCCAACGCGGAGGGGGTAGCGCGGCTGGCTCAGGCCTGCGCGCAGCATCAGGTGACATTGATCCACGTCTCCACCGACTACGTGTTCGACGGCACCAAGGACGGCGCCTACACCGAGTCCGACCCGCTGCGTCCGGTCAACGCCTACGGCACCTCCAAGGCGGCGGGGGACCTGGCCGTCGGTGTGGTGCCGCGGCATTATCTGCTGCGGACCTCGTGGGTGATCGGGGACGGGAAGAACTTCGTGCGCACCATGCAGCAACTGGCCGAGCGCGGGATCGCCCCGTCCGTGGTCTCCGACCAGATAGGCCGGCTGACCTTCACCCAGGACCTGGCCGAGGCCATCATTCACCTCCGCAACGGCAACGCTCCCTATGGGACGTACAACTTGACGAACAGCGGGGAACCGGGGAGTTGGGCGGAGGTCGCCCGGTGCGTCTACACGCACACAGACCGGCCTGCGCGGGACGTCACCGAGGTGAGCACCGAGGAGTACTTCGCAGGGAAGTCCGTGGCGCGCAGGCCGCTGAACTCGGTGCTGAACCTGACCAAGATCGAGGCCTCCGGATTCACGCCGCGGGACCAGTGGGAGGCCCTCGAGGAGTACCTCGCGGCCCCCTAGGCGTAGACCCGGGTCACACCGGCATCTGGGCTACATCAACATAGACTGTTCCTCGGAATCCGCTTCCATCCGAGGAGACACATGGTCGAGACCACTGCCGGCGTGCCGTACCCCCTGGGCGCGACACTGGATGAGGACGGGACGAACTTCGCGCTCTCCGTCGGCGAGGATGCCGAGAAGGTGGAGTTGTGCCTCGTGGACGCTGATGGCGCTGAGACCTGCGTGGAGCTGACGGAGCGCTCGGGGAACACCTGGCATGCGCACGTGACCGGTGTGGGGGACGGGCAACTGTACGCGTACCGGGTGCACGGGCCCTGGGACCCGGCCTCCGGGCTGCGGTACAACGCTGCGAAGATCCTGCTGGACCCGTACGCCAAGGCGATTACGGGTGACTTCAATTGGGGCCAGTACCAATTCTCCTATGACTTCGAGGATCATGACGCGATCGACACCTCGGACTCTCTGGGTCACACCATGCTGGGCGTGGTGGTGGACGACTCCTTCGACTGGGGCGAGGACGAGCAACCGGATATCCCCTTCAATGAGACCGTCATCTACGAGACCCACGTCAAGGGCATGACCAAGTTGCACCCGAAGGTCCCCGAGGAAGCACGGGGCACCTACGCCGGATTGGCCCATCCCGCGGTGCTGGAGCACCTCACGAAGCTGGGCGTGACGGCCGTGGAGTTGATGCCGGTGCATCAGTTCACCAACGACTCTTCCCTGCAGGACAAGGGGCTCTCCAACTACTGGGGATACAACACCCTGGGTTACTTCGCCCCGCAGAACACCTACTCCTCGGCAGGGGACACCGGCGGGCAGGTGCGCGAGTTCAAACAGATGGTCAAGGATCTGCACGCCGCGGGGCTAGAGGTGATCCTGGACGTGGTCTACAACCACACCGCCGAGGGCAACCACATGGGACCCACCCTGTCCTTCCGCGGCATCGACAACGTGAACTACTACCACCTGGTGGAGGGCGACGAGCGCCACTACATGGACTACACCGGGACCGGGAACTCGCTGAACCTCTCCCACCCCATGGTGCTGCAGTTGGTCATGGACTCCCTGCGCTATTGGGTGCAGGAGATGCATGTGGACGGATTCCGGTTCGACCTGGCCACCACGCTGACCCGTTCGGACGGCGAGCGGGGCCCGGACATGATGGGCGGGTTCTTCGACGTGATCCGTCAGGACCCCGTCCTGCGCACCGTGAAGCTCATCGCCGAGCCCTGGGATGTGGGTTGGGCCGGGTACCAGGTGGGCAACTTCCCGGGGCTGTGGAGCGAGTGGAACGGGAAGTACCGGGACTCCGTGCGGGACTTCTGGCGCGGCGAGCCTGGGACGCTGGCCGAGTTCGCCACCCGCATCACCGGCTCGGCTGACCTCTACGAGGACGACGGGCGCACCCCGCGGGCCTCGGTGAACTTTGTGACCGCCCACGACGGCTTCACGTTGCGGGACCTGGTCTCCTACAACGAGAAGCACAACGAAGCCAACGGCGAGGACAACAACGACGGCGAATCCCACAACAGCTCGTGGAACTGCGGCGTGGAGGGGGACTCCGAGGACGCCGAGGTCCTCAAGCTCCGCGCCCAGCAGCAGCGGAACTACCTGGCGACGCTGATGATCAGCCAGGGGGTGCCGATGATCAGCCACGGCGACGAGCTGGGGCGGACGCAGCAGGGCAACAACAACGTGTATGCCCAGGACAACGAGTTGTCCTGGGTCCATTGGGATGACGCTGACGAGGACCTCATCGAGTTCACCTCGCGATTGGTGTCACTCCGGCAGGATCACCCCGTGTTCCGGCGCCGGCGGTACTTCGACGGGCGGCCAGCCGCGCGCGCGGATTCGATGGCCTTGCCGGATATCGTGTGGCTCGAGCCGGACGCGACGGCCAAGGACGAGTCCGATTGGGAGACCTACTACGCCAAGTCGATTGCCTTCTTCCTCAACGGGCACGACTTGGCAGAGTCCGAGCGGGGTGTTGATGCGGACGGCAACGGGGGCGACCACGACTTCTACGTGCTGCTCAACGCGTACTGGGAGCCCGTGGAGTACACCCTGCCCGGTGAGCCGTTCCCGGACGCCTGGGATCTGGTGGTGGACACCGCCGACGCCACCCCGGACACCACCGAGTTCTCCGCCGGGGACCGGATCTCCGTGCCCGGCCGGGGCATCGTGATCCTGCGGTCTGCCCAGCGGTGAAACTGGATCAACTGATGGACGGCCGGGACGGCGACGGCAGGGGACGCGATGCTCGGGTCCGGCGCCTACGGAAGGCGACCGGTCGACGTCGGGCGCGCCGCTGGATCCTGCGCGGAGCGGGACTTGTGGTGATCGTGTTCCTGGGGGTCGGCGTCGTGCTGGCATGGCTGACAGTTAACCCGCGGTTGAACCCGGCGCCACAGGTGGACGCGTTGATCGTGCTCTCGACCCAGTCCGGCGCCCACGACGAGGCCCGGCGACTGGCTGAGGAGGGCGTGACCGACCGGCTGCTGGTCTCGACTCCGGAGGATGCCCCGGCGAGCCTCTGTCAGGAGTCACCGGGCGGGGCCACCGTGGAGTGCTTCTCGCCGGACCCGGTGACGACGCAGGGGGAGGCGATCGTCGGGACGGAGTTGGCGCGTGAGCACGGGGTGGAGAGCCTCGGGGTGCTGACGTTCGACCACCACATCGAGCGATCCCGCATGCTGATGGACCGGTGCTGGGACGGCGAGCTGCATATGTACGAGTTTGAGCCCGTCCGCGGCCGACGCGGATATATGTACGACTTCGTCTATGCCATGGCGGCCTATGCGAAGACGTTTGTCACGCCGGGGTGCTCCGCTGAGCCGCCCCAGTGGATGCAGACGCCGATCGATCATTTCAAGCTGGACAGGTAGGAGACCGGTATTGGCAGCTTCCCGATCTCTTCGTTCTCCGGGCAAAGCTTGAAAGTGCGTGAGCCGTCGTCCGTGGCGTCGCCGCATGGAAAGGATAGGGAGCATCATTGGTCTTGTGTTTTAGCGACTGTCCACGCGCCTGTCTCCGGTGACCAATGCTGGCCGTTCGGGGATCGCTCGAATGTGGGTGCCAGGAGAGCGGTGACGAGTTCCACCGCGCCGGCGAACGTGAGAACGTCGCCACAGGCCGGCACTCGCCGTGCCTCCGCCGGGTAGAGACGGTTCCAATGTGCAGGCGGCTCGAAAAATGGGGAACCGGGGAGGCTTCGGTGCGTCCATTCCGCGGTGATGGCTTCAATCAGTTCGGCTCCGTCAATGCGTTGTGTACGAGCAAACACGACGAGGTCGACAAGGTCACGAACCCGACTCGATGGTTGGTCGCCGGCGGTGCCGTACGTGCTCTGCGTGGCACAGAGCTTGTCGGCGATGTGCTCGACCACCGGGTAGAGCCGCACTTGCGCGGGCGGCACAGTGGGCACGAGTGTGGGACGGGTCTGGATGTCAGGCTCTGCGGTCATCAGAGAGCCGGTGACGAGATCAACGCTGAAATGTTCACGGCGTTTGACGCCGCAGTATGCGTCGATAGAGACCTTGTAGCCCTCCACGTCGGGTTGCATCGTTCCACCGCCCGCTGCACGTGTTCCGGTGATCACGAAACGGAAGTGATCGTTCAGATCAATCTCTACTGCTCTGCGTAGTCTCTCGACCGCGGCGTCGAGGTCGCCCAGCTCGGCGAGGAGATCGATGTCTTTCGTAGTGCGCGCATCATGCACTCGGGTGAGCACGGCGTTGCCGCCTTTGAGCACCCATTCGTTGACGGGAAGCGCGAACACCCTTGCAAGGAAACGGTCAACGACGAACCGTCGGAGCAAGACACCTGCTGACACGTCGGTCGCCTGTGATTCCATCTTGGCTCGTGCGGTGACGGCCGCCCAGAGGGCGTTGCCGTCTCGGTATGGCAGTTTGTCCGTCAAGTTGATGGTGCCTCCTTGCCGGTGTCCACCGTCGTCAGTGTGGACGGAGGCCATGAATCTGCCGGTATCGACCGGAGGATCTCGGGGAGCCAAGCGGGAACGCTCGCGCCGAGCGCGTTTCGGAACTCTTCGGTGTCGAGAGGAACCGTGAACTTTGCCGCGTCGATGATCGCGGACACATCGATCTTCGGCAGCACGCCGTCGGGGAACTGGGGGAGCGCAGCGTTTTTCGCGAGTGTTGCCATTGCGGCGGTACCTAGCGGACCAAGCACGTTCTTTGGAAGGTCGAGTTTCGCGACGGTTTCGATGATGCTCTTGATCGCTTCGAGTTGTCCTGCAGAGACGAGCGCCTTCCCCAGGTCGCTGGCAGCGAGGTTCGCCGCGAGCGCCGCGCCACTGAGCCCCACCAGATCGAGGAGGTACTCGAGAAGTGCAGCGCCGGTCGGTTGCCCGTTCCTGTGTGCGAGCGGTTCCAGCGCGATCGCCATGTCCTTACGTGAAGCGAGACCGCGCCGGAGCATATCGCCGGCGATCTCCGCGACGTGAGAGGGGTCTTGCCCATCCTGCAGAAGGTCTGCGAGCGTGCGGGCAGGCGTCGTGACCGGCAGGCCCTCCACGATCGTCACGTCGTCAGTTCTGAGCGTGCCACGATGCAGGCGAATGCCGCGACGGCTCTGCTTCCTGTTAGGCAGCGTGATCTCGGGTTCGTCGTCCAGCAGATCTCCGACCTCATGCAGAGCCGCTGCTGAGGTATGCGAAATCACCCCCGACGCGACGGGATCGCCCAGTCGCTCCTCTGCCAGGATCTTGGGCTCTAGAGACAGCCAGGCGGCGCGCAGCGGCGTGTGCTCATCCACAGCCGCCGGTGTCGCGTAGATTCCTCGATCGACGCGTTCAATCACACCCGCATCGGCGAGCCGGGCAAGCTGAAGCCGTGTGACACCATCCGCTTCAGCTTGTGCGGTTGTGAGCAGACCCCATTGGCGAGCTGCCAGCTCTGATGTCCGCGCTGCAACCTTAGCTACTCCCATGACTTCGATTGTATCATCTGAGGGATACTGATGAAGTATCGACTGTGATTCAGTGTGCGGAAAGATCCGCCACGGCGTCCAATCGCCGATTAACGCCTCAGTGATCTAGACGAGGCTCGCATAAGAAGTGGGCTGCCGAGGTAGTTTCTCCACATAAGGGGCGGGTATGCCGCCGTAGACTGCATACGATGGACCTATGATCATCGGCATTGGCGTGGACGTTGTCCTGGTAACCCGTTTCAAGCAGCAGCTGACCAAGGCGCCCGCCCTGCGGGAACGCCTCTTCACGCCGGCCGAACGCGAACTCAACACCCGGTCCCTCGCCGCCCGCTTCGCCGCCAAGGAAGCCGTGGCCAAGGCCCTCGGTGCTCCGGCCGGCATGAATTGGCAGCATTGCCAGATCGACATCGACGCCGCCGGTGCCCCTCACATCGTGGCCATCGGCACCGTGGCCGACGTGGCCGATGCCAAGGGCGTCAAGAAGTGGCATCTCTCCCTCAGCCATGACGGGGACGTGGCCACCGCGATGGTCGTTGCCGAGGGCTGAGCTGCCGAGCGGAGGGAAGCTTGCTGTGATCCACGCGTACACCGGTGATGCGGTGCGGGCGGCCGAAAGCCCAGTCTTGCGTGCCGGCCAGGGCGAAGCGCTCATGCGCCGCGCCGCGTGGAAGCTGGCTATAGGGGTGGTGCGCGAACTGCGTTCCCACGGGCCCGTGGCTGGCTCGACAGTGGCGGCACTGGTCGGTACTGGGAACAACGGCGGAGACGCCCTGTGGGCTCTCTCCTTCCTGCGCCGCCGCGGCGTGAATGCCGTGGCCGTACCGACCGGAGATCGGATGCACGAGGTCGGGCTGGACGCCTTGCGCCGCGCTGGTGGACGGGTGGCGGATCGGATTCCCGACGATGCTGTACTGCTGATCGACGGCGTCCTGGGCACCGGTGCACGCGGTGGCTGGGAACCGCCGCCGGTGCCGGCGGGGATCACCGTGGTGGCCTGCGACCTGCCTTCGGGGGTGGATGCGAACACCGGCGAGGTGGCCGGGGGAGTGATCCTGGCTGACCTGACCGTGACCTTCGGGGCTCTCAAAACCGGGCTGGTGGTCGGCGCCGGCGCCCATGCCGCCGGCCGGGTGGAACTGGTGGACATCGGCATCGAACCGTACCTGGGAGAACCAGACGTCTCCTCACTGGAGCGCGACGATGCGCTCGCGGTCTTCGCGCCGCCCGCCTGGGACGACCACAAGTACCGCCGCGGGGTACTCGGCGTGTGTGCGGGCTCGGAGCAGTACCCGGGAGCGGCGGTGCTGGTGTGCTCGTCCGCTCTGGCCTCCGGACTCGGCATGGTGCAGTACGCCGGACCACAGCGAGCGGCCAATCTGGTTTTGACGGCCCACCCCGAGGTGGTGGCCGGTTCGGGCGTGGAGGGGAAGGCCCAGGCCTGGGTCGCCGGACCGGGACTCGGGTCCGACGAGGATGCCCAGTCTCGGCTCGCCGAGGTCGTGGAAACCTGCGTGGACGGTGCTCTGCCGCTGGTCCTGGACGCTTCGGCGCTGGGGCTAGTGACCCTGGATCAGCTGTCTCGGCTGCGGAACGCCGGATGCGAGGTGGTGCTGACGCCCCACCAGGGGGAGTTGGTGAAACTCGTGGACCGGCTGGTGCCGGACATCGCCGACGGCTTCGCGGACCTGGCGAAAGCCGACCCGGTAGCCGCCGCGCGCCGCGCGGCCGAGGCACTGGCCGTCGTCGTGCTCCTCAAGGGATCCACAACCGTGAGTGCGGCGCCCGGCGGCAGGACGCTGGTGCAGAACGAGGGCGGGGCGGAGCTGGCGACCGCCGGCACCGGCGACTGCCTGGCCGGGCTGGTGGCGTCGGCCCTGGCCCGAAGCAGTCAGGGCGGGTCGGTCGCCACGCCAGAGAAGGCAGCTGCGGCCGCATGGCTGCACGGCACGGCTGGATCGAAGGCGGCCAGCGGCGGACCCTTCGGCGCATCGTCGGTGGCACGTGCCGTGCGTCACACCCTAACCGCTCGGTAGCTGGGAGTTCACCGGGCATGTACCCGCCCGCCCCGTTTCAGCTTGAATGAGGTGCACTGGGCGGTGATACGTTGCGGTGTCGCCTGAGACATAACTCGAGAGTGAGGGGTGCACATGTCTGAAGAACAGAAACGCATCAAATACCGAACCGAGTACGTCAAGCGAAAGCGGTTCTCCGCTCGTCAGCTGCAGATCGCGGCCATCATCCTCACCGTGGTCATCATCGCCGTCCTGCTCGGAGTGATCCTGACCGGCCAGTGATGCCGGCGCCCAGACGGCGATATCGACGACACGGGGCGGTGATCACCTCACCGCCCCGTAGTGCTGCCGTCAGTGGTCAGTGGCTGAGGAAGCCGAGCAGGGCGGCGTTGAACTCGTCCGGGTGGGAGACGTTTAGGCCGTGGGGCGCCCCGGGAATTACCACGAGCTCACTGTGGGGGATGGCCTGATGGGTGCGCTGGCCGGAACCTTCGAAGGACACCACGCCGTCGGCGTCGCCGTGGAGCACCAGCGTCGGCACGGAGACCTGCTCCAGGTCCTCACGGAAGTCCGTGGCACCGAAGGACGCCATGCATTCGAGGGCGGCGAGCTTGTTGGCCTGCAGACACAGGGCGATGGCCTCTTGGCGCTGTTCCTCGGTCACGCAGAGGGTGTCTCCGGCGCTGAAGAACTGTGTGGTGAAGCCGTCGAAGAACTTCTCCCGGTTGGCGGTCAGCTGTGCCGCCATGGCCGCCGCCTCGGTCTTCTTCAGCGGCCCCTCGGGGTTTCCGGAGGTGTGCAGCAGGTAGGGTGTCACGGCCGCGGCGAAGACGACAGAGCAGATGCGGTCGGTGCCGTGCTGCGCGAGGTAGCGGGCGACCTCACCGCCGCCCATGGAGAAGCCGACCAGGACGGCGTCGCGCAGGTCCAGGGCGTCGATCAGAGCGGACAAGTCTCCGGCCAGCGCGTCGTACGTGTAGGGGTGCTGTGGCTCCGACTGGCCGAACCCCCTGCGGTCATAGGTGATCACCCGGTGACCGGCCTCGGCGAGGGGCCCGACCTGGTCCTTCCAGGACTGGCCGTTCAGCGGCCAGCCGTGGACCAGGACCACCGGCCGCCCGGTGCCCCCGGTGTCCTCGTAGTGCAGTTCGTTTCCGTTGGCCCCCGTGATAGTTCCCATACGGTGGATCCTTTCGTGGAAGGGTGCGGGAGCCGGCGTCCCTGTCTCAGCGTCAGCCGCCGCTCATGACGTCACGACCAGGCCGGGCCACCCGAGGGGCGGTCCGGCCTGATCGACTGCGGGGGACCCCCGCGACGGTTACTTCTCGCCGCCCTGCTGATCCTTGTCCTTCTTGTCGTCGACGAAGTCCATGGCCTTGTCCTTGGCCTGGTCGACCTTCTCGGGGTTGTCCTGACCGTACTGCTTGGCCTTGTCAGCCGCGTCACTGATTCCCGACATGGCACTTCCTTCCCTCGTTCCGCACCGTGGCACCCGTTCCGATCGCCACGGCCTGACGCGTCCATGATGTGGTCTGGCATGCCCGGAGTCCACTCTGGGGCGATGCTGGTCCGCACCGCTCGCGAATGATTGCCTCCGGCGGGGTAGATGAGGAAACCTGAGCCCACGTTGGCGATTCGACCCCCACCTTGAGGGGCCCCAACCATGAGGAGCGCATCATGAGCACCGAGAATCCATCAGGATCCACCACACCCCGGGGGCGGCGAGATGACATCGTCACCGCGGAGAGGCAGAAGTTCGGCGGCATGAAGATCGGCGCGGCCTTCTTCGGCTGGCTGGCCGCCACCGGCATGGCAGTGCTGCTCGCCGCCGTGCTCTCAGCCATCGGCGTCGGTGTGGGTCTGGCGACGGGCACGGACGCCGGGCAGGCAACAGAGGAGGCCACCCAGTCACCCACGGCCGTAGGTATCACCGGTGCGGTCATCCTGGCCGTCATCCTGCTGATCTCCTACCTCAGCGGCGGCTACGTGGCCGGGCGGATGGCCCGCTTCGACGGCGCCAAGCAGGGCATCGCCGTCTGGTTGTGGGCGATCGTCATCACCATCATCCTGGCGGTCGTGGGCCTGGTGGCCGGCAGCCAGTTCGACCTCGTGGGCCAATTGGGCAGCCTGACCGGCATGCCCATCGAGGCAGAGGCCTTGACCACCGGCGGCATCATCGCCCTGGTCGTCGCCGTGCTGCTGGCGCTGGCCGGAGCAGTGCTGGGCGGCATCCTGGGCATGCGTTACCACCGGAAGGTGGACCAGTACGGGGCCGACCACCACCGCGGCGGAGACCGCTGACCGCTACCGCTCGGAACCGATGGCAACTGACCGTGGCGCAACCCTCGCCGGGGAACTGGCCACTCATTAGTCTCCCGCACTACAGGCCGTTTGGACTTCAGCGGCCATGGCCGTCTATCGGAAGGACACCCCATGACGCTGAACCCGGATCACCCCACAGAGCAGGGCGGCGGACCGCGGGACGCCGCACAACAGGAGGCCGGACGCCTGGGCTCGGAAGCCCAGAGCGCGGCCCGTGACGTGGCGGGCACCGCCCAGGAGGAGGCTGTCCACCTCAAGGACGAGACGATGACCCAGGTCAAGGACCTGGCGGATTCGGCCAAGCAGGAGGCCTCGTCCCAGTTGTCCACGCAGAAGGACCGTCTGGCCGCCCAGTCCCGCACCGTCTCGGACGACCTCGAGCGCATCTCCCGCGGGGAGAAGCCCGAATCGGACCTGGTGAACCAAGCGGTCTCGAAGCTGTCGGAACGGGCCCGCCATCTTACGGAGCAGCTGGAGTCCAAGGAGCCCATGGACCTGCTGGATGACGTCCGACGGTTCGCGGCCCGCCGCCCCGGGACGTTCCTGGCGATCGCGGCCGGCGTCGGGCTCGTGGCAGGCCGCCTCACCCGCGGAGTGAAGGATGCCCACGACGACGGCCAGCACGGCCAGCACGGTCAGCACGGTGGACAGTACGGTGACCGGACGAATCGGCCGCCGCTGCCCGGCCGGCCGGCCACTGGCCCCGCCCGGGACATTCCGCTCCCACCGGCGGAGCCACCGGTCGTGGTCGGACCTGACTTGAGCAGGGGCGCACCGGCCTCGGAAGGCCTGGCCACGCCCGCGGTGAACGATCCCTACGGCACCGGACGTCCCCCCTCGGGAGGCCGCCCGTGACCACCGATCCCCGCTATGACGGCGTGCCGACCGGCGGCGCGGCTGCCGGTGCCGCTGGGACGGGCCCGGCGGCCCCGGGTACCGGATCCACCCAGGCATCAGAACCCGAAGCTGAGTACCGGGCCCGGAAGGAGTCCCTGGGCGAGATGTTCGGGAGTTTCTCGGAGAACCTGAGCACGCTGGTGCGGCAGGAGATCCAGCTGGCCAAGGCCGAGGCGACCGAGGAGGCCAAGAAGGCCGGGAAGGGCGCCGGGATGTTCGCCGGAGCCGCCTGGGCTGCCTTCTTCGTGCTGCTGTTCCTGTCCACGGCACTGATGTGGGCGCTGGGCTCGCTGATGCACCTGGGCTGGGCGGCGTTGATCGTCGCCGTGCTCTGGGGTGTGGTGGCCGCCGTGCTCGCCCTGATGGGCAAGAAACACTTCGAACGCATCAAGGGTCTGCCGCAGACCCAACAGACGGTCCAGGAGATCCCCGCGACCCTGAACCCGGACAAGGAGACCCCATGAGCAACAATCCCGATGAGATCCGCGCCGACATCGAGCGCACCCGCCATGAGCTCAGTAATGACGTGGACGCCCTGGCCGAGAAAACCAACCCGACCAAGGCCGTCCACCGCCAAGGCGACCGTGTCCGTGAACGACTGAGCACCATGAAGGAATCCGTGATGGGTAGCCCCACCGACCCGTACTCGAACCAGCCGGGCTCCACCGGCCTTGCGGACCGTGCCCAGGCCGTGGCGGACGGCACGCAACACCGGGCGGAGGACGCCATGCATGCCGTGCAGGAAGCCCCGACGGCGGTCCGCCGCAGCACCCGCGGCAACCCGCTGGCGGCCGGGTTGATCGCGCTGGGCGCCGGCTGGCTGATCGGTTCCCTGATCCCGGCCTCCCGCCCGGAACAAGAGGCGGCGACCAAGGTCAAGGAGCAGGCCGGGCCTCTGGTGGACGAAGCCAAGTCCATGGCCCAGGACATGGGTGAGCACCTGAAGCCGCAGGCCCAGGAGGCGATGGATTCCGTCAAGGAGACCGCGGCCAGCGGAGCTGAGCACGTCAAGAGCGAGGGGCAGGACAAGGCGGGCCAGCTCAAGGACGAGTCCGCTCAGTCGGCGCAGAACGTCAAGGGAGCCGCCCAGGATTCCTGACCCTGCACCTCTGCTGACCGCCGCCCGGGATCTGACCGTCCTGGGCGGCGGTGGTCGGTTACCTCGGGGAGTATCGGGTAGTTTCGATATCCTGCCCGGCGCCGTTTTCTCGACATACCGGGGCAACAGCACATTCGGAACTTCTTGGGAAAGGACCCAGCATGATTGGATTCATCGTGGCAGGCCTCGTCATCGGCGCCTTAGCGCGCCTAGTCAAACCCGGCAAGCAGAACCTCGGCTTGCTCGCCACCCTCTTGTTGGGCTTGGCCGGTTCGGTCATCGGGGGCCTGGTGGCCAATCTGTTGGGCACGGGGGACATCTTCGAACTGAACATCTTGGGCTTCATCGTGGCCGTGGTCGCCGCAGTAGCCCTGATCGGCACTGCTGAAGGTCTGGCCGGACGTAACCGCTCCCGCAGTCGCTCCCACTGAGCGCATCCATCAACCATCCCTCTCAAGGCGGAATCACCCCCTCCAAAGAGGCGAATTTCGGTCCAGATTTCCGTATAGGTTAAACACCGAGGGCGCTCCAACGCTCTTCGAACCGACTTCCCGCAACCATACGTAGAGGACCAGGATGCCCCACCCCAGCTGCCGGCCTGTGGCTGTCCCGCCGATGTCGATCGGGATGGAGGGGGGATCATGCTGATGCCCGAGAGCCGCGGCTCGCTGAGCGAGGCTGTCTTCCGGGCCATGCGCACCGGTGAGACGTCGGGCTTGGCCGAGGCGCCGCCGTCGGACACCGCCGAGGACGCGCAGCTCACGCTGTGGGCGCTCTACGAGCAGCACTACCGCGGCTTCGAGGACGTGGCCGGGGAACTGGAATGGGACCCGCAGCTGATCGGCGTGCGGCGCGGCCTGGAGCAGGAGTTCGAGCGGACCCTGCGGGCCCGGATGCCCGAGGTGCCGGAACCGGAGGGGTTTGCGGAGAGGTTCTTCGACTTCGTGGCCGACCATGACGGCCCCTCATTGGCCGCCCATGTCCACCGGAAGGCCACCGAGGAGCAGGTGCGCGAGTTGCTGCGGCATCGCACCGTTTACCACCTGAAGGAGGCGGACCACACCACGTGGGTGATTCCCCGCCTGTCTGACCGGGTCAAGTCTGCCGTGATGGAGCTGCAGTTCGATGAGTACGGGGGAGGGGACCCGAACCTCCTGCACGCCCACCTGTTCGTCCGTGGCCTTCAGGACAGCGGCCTCAACTCCGAATACGGTGCCTACATCAACGAGGCGCCGCTGGAGGTCCTCGAAGAGAACAATGCGATGTCCCTGTTCGGGCTGAACCGCCGGCTCCGGGCCGCCTCGCTCGGGTTCCTGGCGGCATTCGAGGCCACCAGTTCCGGCCCCTCCCGACGGATGGCCCAGGGGCTGAAGCGCCTCGGGTTCCCGGAGTCCATGATCGAGTACTACACCGAGCATGTGGAAGCCGATGCGGTGCACGAGCAGCTGGCGGTGCGCACCATCTGCGGTGCCCTGTTGGAGGAGGAACCGGACCTGCATGACGACGTGTACCTCGGCGCCTTCTCAGCGCTGGACCTGGCGGACCGTTATGCCGAACGGATGCTGACGCAGTGGGCGGCATGAGCGGCACGAGCGGCACGGGGGAGCCCTCTGAGGACCACCCTGACGTGATCCTGTGTCCCGGCGGGCCGATGCTGCTGCGTGGTGATCACGTGGTGCAGGACGAGGATGGCAATGAGCACCACACCTGGCGTCCGGTCAGCGCCGTTTGCCGTTGTGGGGCCTCTGCGGTCAAGCCGTGGTGCGACGGCACGCACAAGGTCCTGCGCAAGCGCACCACCTGATCAGTAGCTGATCCGGAAGCGATGGGGATCAGGGATGACGACCTGTTGACCGGGAGGGAGCCCCGACAATGTGCTGCGTTCCGCGGGGCAAGAAGGACAAGGCGACCATGATCAGCGCCAGGCCCAGATGCAGCCAGTTGTCGGCATCGTTGAGTGGCACGAAGTTGGCCGGAGATTCGTGCCCGATGAACAGGCCGTAGAGCCAGAGCACGAAGTAGATGATGCCACCCCACAGCAGATACTGCCGGGCCGCCGTTCCCGTCCGTGCGAGCAGTAATCCGGCGATGCCGAAGAGCAAGTGGACGATGTTGTGCAGGATGGAGACCTGGAAGATCCCCATCAGCATGGCTTCGGAGTGGTGGCCGGCGAATTGCATGGTGTCGTAGCCGGTGGTGATCCCCGGGATGAACCCGGCGATGCCCACCAGGAGGAAGACGATGCCGAAGGCCAGCGCGGCCATCTGAACGGGGCTGCAGACGATCAGCCATACCTCCATGCTGACCCCGGGTTGGCGTCCACGTGAAGATCCACGGGGCCCGATGAATTGATGCGCGGAGAGGCCGTCTGATGCGCGCGGCTGCCCAGGGGCCGTGTTCCGCGGGCTGGCTGTATAGAGTGTCAGGCATCCGGCCTCCCCTGCCGAAGACCGCAGGCGCCGAGCCGGCAGAGTGCATCCATAGGAGTCGCCATGTCAGGAACAGTCATCGTCGGCGTTGACGGCAGTGAGACGTCGTTCAAGGCCGCGTCGCGAGCCGTCGCCATTGCAGCCGGCCTCGGGGCGGACCTGTCCGTTGTCACCGCGCATGCGAAGGACAATACCGAAGTGATCCGCAGCGGAGGAGACACCTTCATCCTCGACGACGCAGATCAGGCCCGGAAGCTCGCCGAGAGCATCGCCTCCAGGCTCCGCGAGGTGACGCCCGGAGCGACAGTCCACGCGATGGCGGTCAAAGGTAAACCGCAAGAGGTGCTCGTGGCCGAGGCTGCCCGCTCCGGAGCGCAGTTGATCGTCGTCGGCAACGTGGGCATGAAGGGCCTCGGCCGCGTCCTCGGCAGCGTCGCGAGCAGCGTCGCTCACTCCGCCTCCTGTGACGTCTACATCGTCAAAACCGCCCAGTAGCGTCGGATCAGAAGCCCTGAGGCACCCGCCGAGATTTCACGTCGCTGAACACTGGATCCGAGAGATGTGCCGCGCCTACTTTGGTCTCGCGTGCGGGCCTCGGCTCTCGCGACCAATTTCTCAACGGGAAGGTTCACGACTGTGTTCATTCATCAGCAGAAACTCAGTACAACTCCTCGCCAGAGAAGCCTGACGCCGTGGATGCGCGCAAGCTCCAGGAGGTGATCGGTGGCCAGTACGGGGAGATCACGGTGGCCATGCAGTACAGCTTCCAGGCGTGGAACAGCCATATCCCCGGGAAGTACCGGGATCTG
This sequence comes from Citricoccus muralis, assembly GCF_003386075.1. Lineage (GTDB taxonomy): Bacteria > Actinomycetota > Actinomycetes > Actinomycetales > Micrococcaceae > Citricoccus > Citricoccus muralis. Next base: position 1,774,604 of record NZ_QREH01000001.1, on the reverse strand, counting down.
TTGTTCAGCACCGCCGCGGAGGAGTTCGGGCACGTGGAGATGCTGGCCACGATGGTGGCCCAGCTGTTGGAGAAGGCACCGCTGGGGATCACCGAGGACGCCATCCAGGACGATCCGGCTGTCGCTGCGGTGATCGGCGGGACCGATATGCAGCAGGCCATTGTCTCCGGCGCGGGGGCTCGTCCGGTGGACAGTATGGGCAATCCGTGGACGGCGGGTTACGTCACTGCCAGTGGCAATCTGCTGGCGGACATGACGTCCAACGTCAATGCGGAGATGCAGGGCCGCACTCAGGTGGCCCGGCTGTATCACATGACCGATGATCCGGGCATCCGTGATCTGCTGTCCTTCCTGCTGGCCCGGGACACCATGCATCAGAACCAATGGGTCGCCGCCGTCCGGGAGCTGCAGGAAGACGGCTTGGAGGAGATGCCGGTGCCGAGCAACTTCCCGCAGTCGAAGGAGGCCTCGGAGCACGCCTATACCGCCTACAACTTCTCCGATGGTCAGGCGATGGACCAGGGCACCTGGGCCGCCGGCCCGGCGCCGGATGGCAAGGGCACCTTCGGCTACCAGCCGGAGCCCATGGCCGGCGTTCCGATGCCGCCGCCCACCCATCCGGACGCACGCTTCTACGGCACCACTGAACTGCCGAACACGGTGGAGAAGGCCGCCGGCACCGTCCAGGACAAACTCAACAAGGAGTAGGCAGACGATGCCCTGACTTAGACGGACTGAGTCCCTCAGTCACCTGCCTCGGAGGAAAGCTCGGGTGCCAGCTGGCCCGGGGCTTTCCTCGGTGACGGCCGCACAGCACCCGCCCCCGCCCCACCGACGCGCTGGTTCACCGCAGGCTGAGGGCTACTCCACCGCGCCTACTGTGGCTGTTTCTCGGCGCTTTAAATCACCGTTCCGCATTCATTGCTCCCGCACTGAGCCCTCGTTAGCTTGAACGCATGCCATCATCTTCGGCGGGTTTCGGGGGACTCGGCAGAAGGGGTGGCAGATGCAGGGCCTTCGCGGTCACCACGCGGGAAGAGCCCCGACTCCACCGGTGTGTGGACGCACGCCGGACGCTACAAGTCAGGAGAGCATGCCATGCAGGACTACAACACTGTCGAGCAACTTCAGGATGCCACCGTCTACGGCACTGACGGCGAGAAGATCGGTTCCGTCGGCCAGGTCTATCTCGATGACCGCACGAACCAGCCGACCTTCGTCACGGTGAAGACGGGACTCTTCGGAGCCAAGGAGACCTTTATTCCGATCTCGGAGGCCAGCCCGTCCCGGGACGGGCTGCAGGTTCCCTTCGACAAGGCGTTCGTCAAGGACGCCCCGAACGTTGACGCCGATGGGTCTCTGACTCCGCAGGAGGAACAGCGGATCTACGAGTACTACTCCATCGACTCTTCGGGCACCACTGCCGGCACCGGCCAGGGCACGGCGGCAGGCACCGGTCAGGGCACGGCGGCTGGAACTGTCCCCGGCGCCGGCCATGATGCTGGACGCGATACCCGGGCCGATGTCGACCGCGATGCCAGCGCTGACACCGAGTCCGTCACGGCCCGCAATGAGCAGCTCAATGTCGGCACCGAGGTCCGGGAGTCCGGCCGGGTGCGGTTGCGCAAGCACACCTACACCGACACTGAGACGGTGGAGGTTCCGGTGAGCCGGGAGGAGATCGTGGTGGAGCGGGAGCCGGTGGACCCGGACTCCGCTGAAGCGCGGCGGAAGACCGGTGACCAGGACGTGGAGGTCACCGCCCACGAAGAGGTCCCGGTGGTGGACAAGACGGCCACGGCAGAGAAGGTCACTGTGGACAAGACCCAGGTCCAGGACACCGAGCGGGTTTCCGGAACCGTGCAACACGAGGACATCGAGGTGGAGGGGGACGGCGCGGACACCAGCCGCCGCGATCGACGCGACTGATCTACCCGCTCCCTGACGTGCCGCGGCGCCCGAGCTCTCGAGGAATCCCACTCGTGGGCCGAGAGTTCGGGCTGCCGAGCACGATCCGTCCTGGTGGCTAGGCCGGTGACGAGTTATCCGTTAGCGTGACAGTTGGGTCTAGCAGTGGGCTCTTCCGTAACGACTCTCAGGAGAATCGTGGAGCAATCACTGCGTGCCCCCATGGCAGCCCCATCATTGACCGGACCGATCCCGGCCGGCGTCACCAGCGCTCCGCATCCCCGCCCGCGCTCGGCTCCTGATCTGGGCCAGCTGATTCTCAAGGTCGGGCCCATGGCCCATGGAGGGCACTGCGTTGCCCGTCATGAGGGCCGGCCGGTGTTCGTCCGCCACGCGATCCCCGGCGAGACCGTCGTGGCTGAACTCACCGCTGCCGATCCATCGGGCCAGTTCTGGCGGGCCGACACCGTCAAGGTGATTCGCGCGTCGGAATTCCGCCGTTTGAACCAGTGGAAGCTGGCCGACTCACTCCGGTCCTACCCGGCTGGCCGCCAGCCCGTGGGCGGCGCGGAGTACGGCCATATCGTTCTCGACTACCAGCGTCGGCTCAAAGCCCAGGTCTTCCGGGACACCATGGTCCGGCTGGGCCGGCAGACGGTCGAGGATGTGGAGGTCCTCGTCCACGGGATGCACGCTGACGAACCTGCAGGGCTGCACTGGCGTACCCGCACCACCTTCGCGGTGTCCCCGGGCGGCCGGTTGTCCATCCCCGTCCACAGCGGCCAGGACACCATACCGGTGAGCAACATCCCGCTGGCGGTCCAGGAGCTCAATGAGCTGCACCTGTGGGAGATCGACTTCTCCGGCGCAGCCAGCGTGAACGTCACCACGCCGGGCCACGGCCGCGAAGCCCTCATCATCATCACCCCGGTACTGGAGATCTCCGACTCACCAGAGACGTTGAAGAGCTATGCGAATGTCTGGCGGGGCCGGCTGTCGAAGCTTTCGAAGCAGGTCTCCGCCATGGTCGCCGTGCGCCGGAGTACCAGGACGATCCAGAAGACCCAGAGCCAGACGTCATCGAGCGGAACGGTGGAGAACCTGCAGTTGCGCGGCCGTTCCTGGGTGCAGGAGGACGTCAGCTCGGAGCGGTACGGCACCAAGGCCTTCCGGGTCACCGGTGAAGGGTACTGGCCGGTCCACCGAGACGCCGCGGCGACGCTCGTTGAGGCCGTCATGCAGGCCGCCGATGCCCAGGATGGCCAGGTGGTCGCGGACCTCTATTCCGGGGCGGGCCTGTTCTCGGCGTTTCTCGCCGACGCTGTCGGCCAGCACGGGGCAGTCCTCTCCGTCGAAGCCGATCCCAGCGCGATCCGCGACGCTCGCCTCAACCTGCAAGACGTCCCCCAAGCGACCGTGCTCGAAGGGAAGGCCGATGAGGTGCTGAGCCGCTGGTTGGATGCTCCGGTCACCGGATTCTCTCAAGGGGGACTCCAGAGCCGCCGCGTGGACACCGTGGTGATGCATCCGCCGCGGTCAGGTGCTGGGCGTGCGGTGCTCAGCCGTGTTCACGAGCTCAGTCCCGGCAAGATCGTCTACGTCTCGAGCGAGACGGCGGCGTTCGCCCAGGACACCCGCTGGCTCAATGAGCATGGGTGGAGCTTGGATGCCGTGCAGGTCTACGATCTGGCCCCGGACACGCACCGCATGACCTCCGTCGGCCTGTTCACCAGGCCTGGTGCCGGCAGCGCCTAACGGTCGAAGTGCGTCTCGGTCGGCGCCTGGCCTACCTGTCCAACCAGACTGGCGGCCAGGTCGCGGACCTTGATGTTGCGATGGCTGGAGACCTCGGTCAGGATCTTGAAGGCTTCATCCTGCGAGCACCGGTTCTGTCCCATGATGATGCCCACCGCCAGGTCGATGGACGTACGGGACCGCAGGGCCGCGTCCAGGTCCGACTGCGTCTCTTCGTGAGCTGCCAACCGCACCGCCAAGCGCAGACCCTTGGAGGCGATGCCGAGGATGCTCTCCATCTCGTGGCGCGAGAGGTCGTCATAACTCTGGTGATCGGAGAAGTAGATATTGAAGCAACCCGAGGCCTCACCGGCGAGGTCGAAGGGGAACGCCAGGATGGAACTGACTCCGGCTTCCGCTGCCAATGACGAGAAGGCGGGCCACTGCTCATCGGACGCGCAGTCCGGTATGTACTGTGGCACCACTTCGGCCGCCGCGGTCAGGCAGGGACCATCGCCCAACTCGTACTGTTTGATGTCCAGATCGTTGACCCAGTCCGCGCTCGAGGCCATAGTGGCCGCGCGCTTCTGGCGCAAGACCGTCACCGAACACCACAGAACGCCAGGATTCGTGGAGAGACCATCATGCAACGCTGTGGTGAACTCATCCAGGAACGCCTGCAAATCAGGGCTGTCGAGCAACAAGTCATAGAGCCACTCGTTCGTGGTGCCCTGCTCCGTCTCAGTCATACATACATGTTATCCCCGCCAGCGGTCGCGGACCGGCGCCAGATCAGCGGCAGATCAGCGGCAGATCAGCGGCGGGTCAGCGCGCAAGGCGCACCAGCACGCCGCGGTCGAAGGCACGGGTCTCGGCGACCCTGACCGAGCCCTCCGGGCGTCGGGCGGCCTCGGCCGCGATCGTCTCCGCCTGCGCCGTGGTGCCGAGCTGGAGCAGGCCAGAGCCGCCGTCGGCCAGGTGCCGGTCCATAAGGCCCACGCAGGTCCGCGCGAGGTCGAGGCCGTCGTCGCCGCCGTCGATGGCGAGCACCGGATCCTCGGGGAACCGCGAGGTGTCCGCCGAGGGCACCCACGGCGGGTCCGCCACCACCACGGCGAAGCGCTCGCCGTCCGCCAGGGCCTCATCAAGCCGGGCCAGGCGGAAGTCGATACGCTCCGCCAGGCCGTTCGCCGCCGCATTGTGCCGGGCGAACTCCTCGGCCGCGGGGTTGACGTCCACCAGGACCAGGCGGCGCTCCGTGTCCCGCACGGCGCCCAAACCGATATGCCCGACGCCGGCGCAGAGTTCCAGCACCGGGCCCGGTGCCGCCTCGGCCAGCAGTTCGGCCGCCCACGCGGACTGCGCCTCGGTCCAGGGGCGTGGTTCCAGCACTCGCTCGTCGAACGAGATGGCCAGTCCGCCGAAGGTCAGGTGTCGCATGACTTTCATTGTGCCGGACCGGGGGCCGGCACCGAGTTCTAGGACGCGGCGCGCAGGCTTAGCTCGGGGATGTTGCGCTCGTGTTCGAGGAGTTGGAGGAGGTACTGGCCGTAGCCGGATTTGAGGAGGGGTTCGGCGACGCGGCGGAGGTCGTCGTCGGTGAGGAAGCCGCGGCGCCAGGCGACTTCTTCGGGGGCGGAGACCTTGAGGCCTTGGCGTTTCTCGACGGTGCGGATGAAGTCGGAGGCGTCATTGAGGTCGTCGAAGGTGCCGGTGTCCAGCCAGGCGGTGCCGCGGGGCAGGATCGAGACCTGCAGGGTGCCGTGGTCCAGGTAGTGGCGGTTGACGTCGGTGATCTCGAGTTCGCCGCGGGGTGAGGGTTCCAGGTGCCGGGCGATCTCGATGACGTCGTTGTCATAGAAGTAGAGCCCGGGCACGGCGTAGTTGGACTGGGGTGCGGCGGGTTTCTCCTCGAGGGAGATGGCCCGGCCGTTCTCGTCGAACTCCACGACTCCGTAGGCGGAGGGGTTCTTGACCCAGTAACCGAAGACGGCGCCGCCGGTCAGGTTCTGGAAGCGTTGGAGTTGTTCGCCCATGCCGGAGCCGTAGAAGAGGTTGTCTCCGAGGACCAGGGCCACGGTGTCGGTGCCGATGTGGTGTTCGCCGAGCAGGAAGGCCTGGGCCAGGCCGTCGGGGGAGGGCTGGACGGTGTAGGTGAGGTTGATGCCGAAGCGGGAACCGTCGCCGAGCAGGCGGTGGAAGGCGCCGGCGTCGTGCGGGGTGGTGATGATGAGGATGTCCTGGATGCCGGCCAGGATGAGGGTGGACAGCGGGTAGTAGATCATCGGCTTGTCATAGACCGGGACCAGTTGTTTGCTCACACCCAGGGTGATCGGGTGCAGGCGGGAGCCGGTGCCCCCGGCCAGGATGATGCCCTTCATGGACTCGAACCTAGGGGCCGAGCCCGCCGGGGGTAAGGCGGGTCCGTACTCGTCCCCTACGTGACCGGGCCGCCCGTGTTGGGCGGCTTACTCTCGAGGTCGCCGCTCAGGTGAGTTTCTCCGACTTCTTCTCCGACGTCCAGGAAATTGTGCGGTGTGCGGCCCGCCTGCCGGTACCGCGTCCCCGGCGGGTGGAAGAATGGCAGGCACTATGTCGACTGACTACCTGCCCGAGCACCGTCATCCCTTCCGGGACCGCACCCGCCCCGAATCCGGGCCCACCGGCACCTCCAGCACCACGGGACCACTGAAGCGCAACGGGCCGGCCGAGCGCGCCGCCGTCGTGGACCTGGCCGCCATCCGGCACAACGTGGCCACGCTGCGTTCCTGGGTGCAGCCGGCCGCGCTGATGGCCGTGGTCAAAGCGGACGCCTATGGCCACGGGGCCCTGCCGGTGGCCCGCGCTGCCCTGGACGCCGGGGCAACCTGGCTCGGGCTGGCCCACGTCTCCGAGGCCCTCGAGTTGCGGGAGGCCGGCGTCTCCGCGCCCATGCTCGCCTGGCTGCACACCACCGGCACCCCCTTCGGCCGGGCCGTGGAGGAGAACATCGACCTCGGGGTCTCCGGCTGGGAACTCGAGCCCATCGCCGAGGCCGCCCAGCGCCTGGAGCGTCCGGCCCGCGTGCACCTGAAGATCGATACGGGGCTGGGCCGCAACGGTGCCACCATCGAGGACTGGCCGGCCGTGGTGGCGCGGGCTGCTGAGCTGCAGGAATCGGGTCTGATCCGTGTGGTCGGCATCTTCTCCCACCTGGCCGTGGCTGATGAGGAGGACCGCGAGTCCGAGACCGATGAGCAGCTCGAACTGTTCCACCAGGCCGTCGAGACCGCGCGTGAGGCCGGGGTGGACCCGGACGTGCGGCACATCGCCAACACCCCCGGCATCCTGCACCGCCCCGACTCCCACCTGGACCTCGTCCGTGCGGGGCTGGGCATCTACGGGCTCACCCCGTTCTCCGACCGCCCCGCCGCGGACTTCGACCTGATCCCCGCCATGACCGTCACCACCACGGTGGCGCAGAACAAGGCGGTGCCCGCCGGTCAGGGAATCTCCTACGGCTACCGTTACCGCACCTCCGCGGCCACACGCCTCGCGCTCATCCCGCTCGGCTACGCGGACGGCATCCCGCGCCCGACGATCGCGGCACCCGTGGCGATCGGTGGTCAGCGGTATGAGGTGGCCGGGCGGATCGCCATGGACCAATTCGTGGTGGACCTGAAGACCGATGACCCCGCCGTGGCACCGGTCGGAGCCACCGTGGAGGTGTTCGGTCCCGAATCCGGGATCACGGCCGACGAGTGGGCCGCCGCCGCCGGCACCATCAACTACGAACTCGTGACCCGGATCGGTTCCCGGGTGCCGCGGATTCACGTGGACACCAGGCCGGGCGAAGACGTGGGTGTCCCGACGGGGGAGAGCCGGTGAGGGAGAGCCGATGAGGGACCTGACCGGGGCAGCCTCGCGACTGCCCGAGCCGGTGCTGCTCCTGGAGGTGCAGCTCGATGGGGCCGAGGCAACACAGGCGTGGGCCGCCCGATTGGCGTCCGTGCTGCGGGCCGGGGACGTGCTGATCCTGACCGGTGAGCTCGGCGCGGGCAAGACGACCTTCACGCAGGGGCTCGGCGCCGGGCTCGGCGTGCGCGAGGGGATCATCTCGCCGACCTTCGTGATCTCTCGCATCCACCCCTCGCTGGTGGAACTGTCGGATGTTTCGGGCGATACGGGCGGTCCTGGCGGATCTAGCGGCCCTGGCAGTGCGGGACCGGACCTGGTGCACGTCGATGCCTACCGGCTCGGCTCGGCCGGAGAACTGTCCGACCTGGACCTGGACGCCACCGTGGACCGCTCCGTGACCGTGGTCGAGTGGGGGCGGGGAGTGGCTGAGTCGTTGGCGGGCTGGCCTGATGACCCGGCCGCCTCCTGGCTGGACATCGAGTTGATCCGCGCCACCGGCAGCGGCGAGCCGGGCGACGCCGGCACGCGTGCCGACGCCGAAGCCGGGACCATCGTCACCGACTTCTCCGACGAGGACGGCACCGGTGCGGACGAGACGCGCACCGCCGTCGTGCTGGGATATGGGCCCCGGTGGGCCGGAGTGGAGCCTCTGGGCTGAGCTCTCGGCGACCTGGCCTTGCCTTTTGCGGGCAGAAGTTGTCAATGGATGAGCCTCGAACCACGAGTGGAAATGTAACCGTTTGGTGCCATAATGAGGTTATGGACATGAATGCGGAGGCGATCGGCCGCACGCTGCGCGAGCGGCGGAAGGCTCAGGGCTACACTCAGCAGGCGCTTGCCGACGCCATCGGAACCTCCCGCAAGTTCATCGTGGACTTGGAATGGGGAAAGGAAGGCGCGTCCTTTGGTCTGGCGCTGAAGGCTATGCGGGTCCTCGGTCTGGACATCACGGCAGATGACACGGCGACCCGCGAGTTCGCCGGTGACTTCGCCCGAACAATCCGCGATGGCGACTATCATTTCGCCATCCGTCTGTTGGGAGAGTATGCCAGCGCGTCTCTGTTAGCGGGTCGGGTGCTGATGCCCCTCGCGCCGGCCCTGGACGATGATGCCTACCGGGCGGCGGTCGGGGCAGTCACCCGCTGGGTAGCCGCCAAGACTCAGACCCCCGTCCCTGATTGGGCCAAGCGGGCACAGAAGTCGTCCGAGCCGGTCTTTCTGGCCGAAAAGCTGCATCCTGTCAGCGACCGGATGAAAGACCTCATCCGGCGTGAGACGCCCAGCGAGATCGCAGCCATGAATGTTTGGATCCGCGAGCGGGATCTGGCAACGGTTTGAGCGTCGGACGAGAGTTTCGGCGGGATGACGTCGTCGAACTGCTGCGTGAGGTGGAAGAGCGACTCGCCACCCGGGGAGTCACGTTGGACATCCAGATAGTCGGCGGAGCCGCCCTCCTGCTCCATGGCGTGCTGGACCGCGCGACTGGGGACATCGACGCGCGATACGCCCGTGGTGACATTGTCGAAGAGGTGGTTGCTGATATGGCGCAGGAGTACGATCTGCCCCCGAAGTGGCTGAACAGTAACGCGGCGGCCTTCCTGCCCGACGAAGCCCAATGGATTGCGGGACCCGAGGGGACATCCTCAGCGGTGAGGCTCGCCGACCTGCCCACTCTGGCCGCGATGAAGATGGCCGCCGGGCGCACCAAAGATATCGAGGATCTCGGACACATAGTTCTCGCATTGGGAATTGAGCAGGCCGTAGAGCTCGTAAAGCTCGCGTTCGACAAGTACGGCGAACATTCCGTGGCTCTCGGAGCGCCGGTCGATAACTACGAGATCGTTGCAGAAGAAGCGATGGCCGCCGCCAGGGCTCTACTCCTTCGCGGCCCGGCGCCAGGATCAGGTGACGCCCCGTGAGAATGAGGGCTGGCGGCACGGTGCACCCTGCTCGTCCGGCTTGATCGGCTCGTTCGGCATCTGTCGCCGGATAGCCTGGGGCCGGAGGGGAGTGCCACTTTGTCTCAACGAATCGACGTCGCCGGCAGGTCTGAAGCGAGCGAGGTGTGGCCGCGCAAGCGGTTGTACCCCTTGGCGCGCCTCCTGACCGAGGCGCTCAGTCCCTTCACGGTCGTCGCCGTTCTGCTCACCGTGGTCGCCTTGCTGACTGACCCGCACTGGGTCCGCAGTGCAGTCATCACGGTGGTGCCCATCGCCGTTGTCCCGCAAGGGATCTCCCTGTACCTGACCCACCGCGGCCTGGCCAGTGACAAGTTCATCCGCCACCGCCGTCAGCGGCACCTGTTCTACGCCCTGACCCTGGGGTCCGTGCTCCTCGGCACCGCCCTGGTGTTCGTGATCCCCACCAGTATGGAACTCCGCGTGGTCTCAGCCCTCTCGGTCGGGACACTGCTGGCGGTCATGGCCATCAATACCCGGATCAAGATCAGCATCCATGCCCTCATCGCCGCCGTCGCCGCTGTCGTACTTCCGGCCATGCTCTCCTCCTGGGTGGTGCTGGTTCTGGCGGTCCTGGGCTGGGCGGGCGTCACCTGGTCACGTCTCTACCTCGACCGCCACCAGGTCAGCGATGTGGTGCTCGGTTCCATCCTCGGAGGATTCGTCGGGGTGTTCTTTCTGATCCTGGTGTGAGGGTGGGTCCCTGGAGGAAACAGCTCCGCCCCCGAGCCGGACGGCACGGGGGCGGAGCTGGACCGCGTCAGCGGATTACTGCATCAGCGGCTTACTGAGTCAGCGCTGGATGTTGTCGTCGTAGCGCTGGAGGAAGGCTGAGATCTCGCCGCGGGACACGGGTTCGGAGGCGTTGAAGTGGCCCTGGGTGTCACCGATGGTGATGCCCTGGGAGGCCAGCCAGGTGATGGCCTCGTAGTGGATGTTGCCGGTGTTCAGGTCCTCGAACGGGCTATCCTGCGGTGTGTTGTGCTCCGGGGCGGCCAGTCGGTAGAGGAAGGTGGCGAACTCACCGCGGGTCACCGACTGGTACGGCTGGAAGGTGTTGTCGGCGTAGCCGAGGGTGATCTCCTCGGCGGCGGCCCAGGTGATCGGATCGTAGAACGAGTTGGCGTCCGTGACGTCCTCGAACGGGCTCTGCTCCGGGGCATCGAACTCCGGCTTCACGTAGCGGTGGAGGAAGGCAGCGGTCTCCCCGCGGGTGACGTCCCAGTACTTGCGGAAGGTGCCGTCCGCGTAGCCGTTGGAGATGTTGTTGGTGGCCATCCACTGCACTGGGGCGTAGAACGCCGAGCCCGGCTCATTGTCCGAGAACACCGGAACCTCCGGCTCTGTGGCACCTTCCTGGACCTTGAACGTCATGGACTCGGTGGAGACCTTGCCGTGCACGTCAGTGGCGGTCACCTCTGCGGTGTGCTCGCCGGGCTCGAGGTCCTCGGGCACGGGCAGGCGCCACAGGTGAGAGGTGCGGTCCGCCACGGAACCGCCGTGGACCAGCTGCTCCTGGACGGCCACCGGGTCGGAATACTCGGCACCGGAGAACTGCTCCTCACCCTGCATCGGCTGGGTGCGCTCGGCAGCCACGGGCTCGCCGCCGTCCACCGTGACCTCCACGGTGGAGCCGGTGGCGCCCATGAAGAAGTTGGTGGTCAGCCAGGTGTCCGCCAGGTCGCCCTGGGCCACGGTGAGCGGGTTCTCGAACTCGGGAGCCGACTCGTCGGCGTCAATGTTCTCCTCGAACCAGTCGCGGTAGGCCGGGGTGTTCAGGCCCAGCGACATCTGATCGGAGCCGTCATCACCGGTGCGGGTGAAGTACTCGGAGACCTGGTTGCCCTCGATGTCCATGGTGAGCACGCCCGGGTAGGCGCCGTCACGCTGCAGGGCGGTCGGGTAGCCGCCTTCGAGCATCTCCCCGGAGTACCAGTCGCCGGAGATGGCGCCCACGGTGATGTGCGGGAAGGGCAGCTCGTCGACGTCGAAGAGGTCCTTCCAGGATTTCAGGCTGTCGCCCTCGCGCATGTTCTCGATCGCGTGCACGTGCCCGGCCAGCGAGATCGCCTCGCGGCCCTCGAGCAGCTCATAGATCTCCTTGACCTGGTCGGTCTGGTGCTGCGTGCCACCCTGGTCCGCGAATCCCAGCAGCGGGATGTGGGCGGCGATCACCACGAGCTTGTCCTCAGGGGTGTTGGCGATGTCCTGACGCAGCCACTCCATCTGATCCTCGTCGATCGCCCCGTTGTAGAGGGTGTCCCCGGCGAAGGGGTATTCCACGTTGTTCAGCGCGATGAAGTGGGCATCGCCGACGTCGTAGGAGTAGTACTCCGGGCCCAGGGCCGCACGGTAGGAATCGAAGGCGTGTCCCTGCTCGGTGGCATCGAAGTCGATGTCATGGTTGCCGGGCAGGAAACGCGCCGGACCGTTGAGCATCTCGCTGAGGGTGCGGACATCCGGGTACAGGGACAGGTCGTCACCCACGATGTCGCCCACGAAGAGGATGCCGCAGTCCTCGTAGCCCGAGCGGGCGGCCAGATCGGCGAAGGCGCCCACGCGAGCGAACTCCACCTCCTCCTTGGTGTAGGTCTGCACGTCTCCGCCCACCAGGCATTCCTGCTGTGCGCCGGCGGCGTCCTCATCCTGGGACAGCGGGAAGTTGACTGCGTCGGGCAGGGGGCCGGTGGGCTCGAGGCCGCCGTACTTGAGTTCGGGGGAGCCCTCGGGGAGGTGGTGGTAGTGGAACTGGGCCACGTTGTCCTGGTCCACGGGCACCTGGTAGCCGGCGGGCTGGGTGACGAAGGCCGTCATGTTGTCGAAGGCCGGCAGCTCGTAGGCGCCGTTCTCGTCGGTGGTGACGACGTCGCGGCCGTTGGACACGGTCACGTCGGCGATGCCGGGTTCGTCCTCGTCCTGGGTGGAGTTCTGGTTCTGGTCGTCGAAGACCACACCTTCGAGGACTTCGGGGGTCTCGTTGGTGCCTTCAACCACCTCGACGGCGCCGCGGTAGGCGCTCTCGTCCCACGCCGCGCCGGCCTGCTCGGCAGCCTCTACCGTCTCGGCGGTTTCTGCGGTCTGGGCCGTCTGCGCGGTCTCGGACTTCTGGGCGGAGACCGGGCTGGTCGTGATGGGGGTGGCCGCGGCGGCGGCGACGGCCGGGCTCAGCAGGGCGCCGGTGGTGGCCAGGGCCAGGACCCCGGCCGCCAGGCGGGCTGATCGATGGCGTGGGGAGCGAGTGATCGCGTTCACGAAGTACCTTCCGATGGATAGGGTTCCGGCCGGGGGTAACCGTTGACTCACCTACCCTGTGGTCACGTGATGAACGGCAGCCCACGGCCGGGTGTACACCCGCAACGCCACCATGACGGTTGCCCGACCAGTGCTTGAACGTGCAAGTTCGGCACTGAGCTGAGTGCTCGATGGAGAGGGAGTCGAGAACTGGTCTGAAGACGGAGCTGAGGACGGAATCGGGCGCACCGGCGTGTGGCACGATGGGCGTGATGATCACCGGCTGACGAGGAGGGCCATGATGCTGCTCCGCACGCTGGTCACGGCCGCAGCCGGTGCCTATGCGGCGAACTGCGCACTCGGTGCCGCGGTGGCCCTCCGGTGGATCGATACGTCAACGTTCCGCTGGGTCCATCACGGTCTATACACCGTGACCGTCACGACGACGGCCGTGGCGGTTCTGGCCTGCACAGCGCGGCGGTCGCCGGCCGCCGTCGCCCTGGTTCCGGCCGCCGTTCCACTGGTCCTCTTGCAGAGGCACGGGGCGAGACCTCTGAACCGGCACACCCACGACGCCCTGGCGGCGGCCCCCTACTATGCGGCCGCGCTCCTACTGGCCTGGAGGTAATCCATGGAACTGCTCGATGCCGTGTTCAACCGGCGCACCACGAACGGACCGTTCCGGCCGGACCCCGTCAGCCCCGAGCACCAGCAGCTGCTGATCCGTGCCGCGGCGGCCGCGCCCTCCCAGTTCAACAGCCAGCCGTGGCGGTTCGTGCTCATCGAGGACCGGACCACCATAGAGACGGTGGGCGCCATCAGCGGCCAGAGCATGACCGAGGTCATGGGCGCCGGCACGTTCTTTGATCGCTACAAGAAGTACTTCCGGTTCAGCCAGAAGGAGATGGACGCGGCCCGCAGCGGCATGCTCTTCGACAAGCTGCCCGCCCTGCTGCGGCCCTTCACCTCCCGCGCGTTCACGCCCTCGGGCCAGTCCCTGATGAACCGGCTGCGCGTCCCGCAGACTCTCGGCGAGGAGAACCGCAAGCTGGTCGCCGGCTCACCACTGCTGATCGGCGTCATGCTCGAACGCGGTGAGTACCGGCCCGGGGAGCTGTCCGGCTTCTACTCGGTCTTCAGCATGGGTGCCGCGATGGAGAACCTGTGGCTGACCACGGTGGAACTCGGCATGGGCATCCAGTTCGTCTCCTTTCCCATGGAGGCACCACGCAACTGGGAGCGCATCGTGCGGATGCTGCAGGTGCCGGACGAGCTGGAACTGATGGCGGTCTACCGGCTGGGCTACCTGCCCGAGCGGACCCACCGGCCCGCCATCGACTGGTCCAGCCGAGAGCGCAGGCGCCCTTCCCAGTTCGTCTTCCGCGAGACGTGCACGGCTCCACAGCAAGGCTGGGACGACGACGTACGGCCCGGTTCGGCCTGAACGGTCACGTGCACGCTCGAAGCCGCGTGTCGTGCTCAGGCTGGTCGGGGAACACCGATCCGGCTGTGCACGGCAGGTGCGGCGTGCACGATCGGGTCCTCGCTCGGTGACGTCAGCCCGACCCAGTGCAGGGGCGCGGTGAGGCTCCCGGCAGCAGTGGAAGTGGCGGTGGCTGTGTGCAACGGCCAAGGCTCATGCACGACCGGCGTCCGCCAGAGCACGCGTGCCCTCCGGTGGAAGGCCGTCCACCGTCCGGTGAGGCTGTCCGCCAGCGGCGTCCGCTCGGCGGTGTCCATCGGCCGACCGACGTCCACGACCGCCTGGAACCAGTCGCCCGGGCGGGAACGGATCCCGTGCGGCGTGCCGAACCGGTAGGTCCACCGCGAGCCGTCCACGGACAGGGACGAGTGGGAACGCTCATAGGGCAGCCCGAGGGTGCGCGGGCAGCGATGAAGGTGAGCCGGGGTGCGACCATCCCAAGGAACCAGATGCCGTCCCGTCCATCCTGGGTGCGCACGTAGGCCCGCACGTTCAGTTCCGGGAAGGCGCCCCATCCCGGGGGCGGCGGCAGGCCCGGCACGCGGACCCGCGCCATGCGGAACGGGGTGATGCCGACCCAGGTGAGCCCATCCCATTCCTGCACCGTGAGACCCTCGGGAACCAGGCGTTGGACGGCGTCGGCCTCGTAGGGCCAGTGCAGGAACGTGAGGTCTTCCCAGTCCTGGAAATTGACGGGGAAACGAACCGAATGGTCGGGATTGCGTCCGCTCATGGTCGGCTGCCGCCTTTCAAGAATGGTCCAGCCAGTCTATGGCGGGGAACCGTTGGTGCCATTCCGGAACCTTTCCCGCGTGCGGCAGCGGATCATGCCTTGGCGTTCTCACGCCAGCGTTCGCGGACGGACTCGTCCAGATCGTCCCAGGAGGGTGCTGGTGGCTGGTCCAGTCCGGGCAGCCATCGCGCGCGCTGTTCATACAGTGTCCGGCCTGCGTGGTTCCGGGCGAACGTCTCCGTGGGCTGATGCGAGAGAGTCTTGCCAGTGGTCGCCATGGGGTGTCCCTTGTTGTCTGGTCCGTCGTTCGACGTGTTCGATGACCAGATCATCACTGGTCCTTCGGTCTCGCCTTTGCCCATGCTGTGCGGTGCCTGTGACCTCTTGACGCAACGAAGTCCCACGAATTGCCGGGGACCCTGTGGATCTCCGGCAATTCGTGGGACTCAGATGCCAGGGGTGGGTCAGCGCTGCGTGTTGTCGTAGCGCTGGAGGAAGGCTGAGATCTCGCCGCGGGTTACGGGATCGGCCTCGTTGAAGTGGCCGTGGGTGTCACCGATGGTGATGCCCTGGGAGGCGAGCCAGGTGATGGCCTCGTAGTGGTTGCTGGTGGTGGGCAGGTCCTCGAAGGGGCTGTCCTCCGGGGCCGTGTGCTCGGGTGCGTCGAGGCGGTAGAGGAAGGTGGCGAACTCGCCGCGCGTCACGGCACGGTGGGGCTGGAAGGTGCCGTCCGCATAGCCGAGGGTGATCTCTTCTGCTGCGGCCCAGGTGATGGGCTCGTAGAACGATCCGGTGTCCGTGATGTCCTCGAAGGGGCTGGTCGCCGGGGCGGTGAAGTCCGGCTTGATGTAGCGGTGGAGGAAGGCGGTGGTCTCGCCGCGGGTGACGTCGCGGCCCTTGCGGAAGGTGCCGTCGGTGTATCCGGTGGAGATGTTGTTGGTGGCCATCCACTGCACCGGGGCGTAGAACGCCGAGCCCGGCTCATTGTCCGAGAACTCGACGGCTTCCGGCCCGTCCTCCGTGACGCTGAAGGCCAGCGTCTCGGTGAACTCGCGGCCGTGCACGTCCGTGGCCGTCACCTCTGCGGTGTGCTCGCCGACGGCCAGGTCCTCCGAGAGCGGGAGCCGCCACAGGTGCATGGTGCGATCGTGCAGCCCGCCACCGTGGACCAGCTGCTCCTGGGTGGCGACCGGGTCGGTGTAGGCGGCTCCGATATTGGGTTCCTCGCCGTCCATCTGCTGGGTGCGTTCGGCCTCAACTGGATCCGCTCCGTCCACCGACACCTCCACGGTGGCCCCCGTGGAGCCCATCCAGAAGTTGGTGGTCAACCAGGTCTCCGCCAGATCGCCCTGCTCCGCGGCGAGTGCATTCTCCAGCTCCGGCGCCTCACCGCGCTGATCCTGGTAGGTGTCGAACCACTCGCGGTACTCCGGCGTGTTCAGCCCCAACGCCATCTGGTCCTGGTCATCCAGACCGGTGGCGGTGAAGCGCTCCATGACCTCGGTGCCCTCGATGTCCAGGGTCAGCACCCCGGGAGGGGTTCCGTCCCGCTGGACGGCCGTCGGGTACCCGTCCGGCATCACGCGGCCGTTGTACCACTGGCCCGAGATGGCCGGAACCGTCAGGTGGGTGAACGGCAGGCCGGCGTCCCCGAGCTCATCGCGCCAACCTGCCATCAGGTCGCCTTCGCGCAGGTTCTCAGACATGTGGGTGTGACCACCGAGCGAGATGACTTCCCGGCCCTCGAGGGTCTCGTAGATCTCCTCGAGCTGTCCGTGGGTGTGGGAGTCCGAGTAGTAGAACTCCAGCAGCGGGCTGTGGCCGGCCAGCACGACCACGCTGTCCTCGGGGGTGTTGGCGATGTCCTGCCGCAGCCATTCGAGCTGGTTCTCCCCGAGGCCGTAGGTGTAGCCGCTCGTCTCGCCCGGGGCCTTGGGGTAGACGATGTTGCTCAGGGCCACCACGTGGGCCTGCCCAACGTCGTAGGAGTAGTACTCCGGGCCGAGTTCGGCGCGGAAGGTGTCGAACTCGTGCTCGCCGTCCAGGGAATCAAAGTCGAGGTCGTGGTTGCCGGGCAGGAAACGGGCCGGACCGTTGAGCATGCTCGTCAGCTCGTGGGTCTGAGGGAACAGGGACAGGTCGTCTCCGACGACGTCGCCGATGAACAGTGCACCGCAACCGGCGTAGTCGTCACGTGCGGCCAGGTCGGCGAAGGCGCCCTCCCGCGCGAAGTTGACCTCCTTCTGGTTGTAGGTCTGCACGTCCGCCCCGATGGCGCAGTGCTGTTCTGAGGAAGCGGTGAGTTCACTCTCGACCAGCGGGAAGTTGACTGCGTCGGGCAGGGGGCCGGTGGGTTCCAGGCCGCCGTACTTGAGCTCGGGGGAGCCTGCCGGGAGGTGGTGGTAGTGGAACTGGGCCACGTTGTCCTGGTCCACGGGCACCTGGTAGCCGGCCGGCTGGGTGACGAACGCGGTCATGTTGTCGAAGGCCGGCAGCTCGTAAGCGCCGTCCTCGTCCGTGGTAACGACGTCGCGGCCGTTGGACACGGTGACGTCGGCGATGCCGGGCTCATTCTCGTCCTGGGTGGAGTTCTGGTTCTGGTCATCGAAGACCACGCCCTCGAGGACCTTGGGGGTCTCGTTCGTCCCCTCGATGACCTCGACGGAGCCGCGGTAGGCGCTCTCATCCCAGGCGGCGCCGGCCTGCTCGGCGGTCTCGGCAGTTTCTGCAGTTTGGGCCGTCTGCGCGGTCTCAGACTTCTGGGCAGTAATAGGGGTGGGGGTGGCCGTAATGGGGGTCGCCGCGGCGGCGGTGACGGCCGGGCTCAGCAGGGCGCCGGTGGTGGCCAGGGCCAGGACCCCGGCCGCCAGGCGGGCTGATCGATGGCGTGGGGAGCGAGTGATCGCGTTCACGAAGTACCTTCCGATGGATAGGGTTCCGGCCGGGGGTAACCGTTGACTCACCTACCCTGTGCTCGCCGCGTGAACGGCAGCCCACGGCAAGGTGTACACGCGCAACGCCACCATGACGTTTGGACGCAGGCGCTGACGGCTTCTGCCTCGCCGGTCTGCCCGGCCGAGGAGAACCACCAGCGTGGAGACCAGTCTTGGCGTGGTGTTCACCGGGCGCTTTCCTGCGCGTTGACGGCGACCGATGAACTGTCCAGGTCACGGTGGGGAAACCCCGCCGCTCATCACTCGCGCCTGGCCCCCCGCACGGACAGGCGCCCCAGGCCTGAACATCGGAGCCCCCAACATGCAGCGCAAGCTACCCGCGGCCGCCCTGGCCGGACTCATGACCATCGGCTTCCTGGCAACCCCCGCCACCGCCACCGCCACCACCACCCCCGAGCCCGCCGGGACCACCCAGCCCGGCGCTGAGTGCACCGCGGCGAACTTCGCCGACAACCAGGCCGGCTCGCAGTACTTCGACTACGTCCGCTGGATGCAGTGCTCCGGCATCACCACCGGCTACGCGGACAACACCTACCGCAAGGGCGCCGACATCGACCGCGGCGAGTCCATGGCCTTCGTCTACCGCTACCTCAACGCGGACTTCACCCCCGGCGAGGCCACCTTCCCCGACGCCCCGGCCGGCTCCACCCACTTCGAGGCCATCGAGTGGGGCGCCGCCGAGGAGATCACCACCGGCTATGCCGACGGGACCTTCCAGCCCCACCGTGCCGTGGAACGTGGCGAGTTCGCGTCCTTCCTCTACCGCGCCCTCGACCCCACCACCGACCCCGAAACCGACGTGAGCTTCCCGGACGTGGCCGAGTCCAACACCCACCACGACGCCATCATCTGGCTCGCCTCCGAGGACATCTCCACCGGCTACAAGGACGGCACCTTCAAGGCCAAGGACCCCATCACCCGCGGCGAAGTCGCCGCCCTCATGAGCCGCCTCGACACCGTCATCAACCCCGACAACCCCGAGGAACCAGAGGTCCCGCAAGAGGAGTTCGACCTGCAGGCCCACCGCGGCGGGCAGGGACTGTACACGGAAAGCACCCGGGAGTCCTTCGCCCATGCCCTGGAACTGGGGGTCACCACGCTGGAACTGGACACGCAGGTGACGGCCGACGGGGCCGTCGTCGTGACCCATGACCGGAAGATCACCACAGGAGACTGCCGGGACACCGCGCCGGCCATGCCGGAGGACCCGCAGTACCCCTATGTCGGCAAGTACATCACCGACCTCACCCTCGACCAGGTGCAGACCCTGGAATGTGGATATCAGCAGGATCCGAAGTACCCGGGCCAGGCCGTGGCCACCGGACCGATGATGGAACTGGACGAGTTGTTCGAGGTGGTCAGGGAGTACGGGGCCGATGAGGTGATGCTGAACATCGAGACCAAGGTGGAGGCGGGCGCCCCCGAGGAGACCGCACCACGTGAGACCTTCGTGCGCGCCGTCCTGGCGGAGATCCTGGAGCACGCCATGGAAGACCAGGTCATGATCCAGAGCTTCGACTGGGGCGCACTCGAGCTCGTCGAGGAACTGGCACCGACTCTGCCGCGCAGCGCCCTGACGAACGGGGACTTCCTGCAGGTCGGTCAGCCGGGGGCTTCCCCGTGGTTGGGCGGGCTTGACGCGGACGACTTCGACGGTGATCTGGTGGCCATGGCACAGGAACTCGGCGTGGAAGTCATCTCACCCGTGCATGGCAACCCGCAGGACGGTGCGATCGGTGACGAAGGCTACGCACCGTACGTCAACCGGACCATGGTCGACGACGCCCACGCGGCCGGCATCGACGTGATCCCGTGGACGGTCGACGATCCCGGCACCATGGAATACCTCATGGGCCTCGGAGTGGACGGCATCATCACCGACTACCCGGACCGGTTGCGGCAGGTCATGCGGGACCGAGGGCTGGACCTGCCGCAGGCCGCTGGATAGCACTCTGTCCTCACCGGCGGCAACCGCCGCGATGGGTACTTCTCCCCATCGCGGCCCCGCGAGTGGATCAGTACCGTGGTTCAGAAGGAATTCACCTTCCGTTACTGGCACTCGCGGGTACGGGAGGTGCGGGAGGAGAGCACATGCGGACGCTGACCATGGACCTGCCGGAGGACTGGGTCCGGTACCCGGTGGACGGCTTCCACCTGGTGGCGACCGCCCCCGTGACGGAGTCCGCGGAGCGCATGCTCACGGACGGTCTGCAGCCCGGCGGGCCCCTGCCCGAACCCGAGCTGGCCCCGAACATCGTGGCCACCACCTATGCCGGTGAGCCGGCCGGACTCTGCGGCCTGAACCGCCTCTACGTGGTCGAGGACGTCACCTGCACGGTCGGTGGATATCCGGCGCGCCGGATGGACCTGACCCGCTGGACCGGCCGCAACAACATCTTCACCCGCCGCTGGCTGGTCCAGGAGGCCCTCGCCGAGGGCCGGGCCACCTTGGAGATCAGCGCCAGTTGCCTGATCAGCGACTACGAGCACTTCACCGCCGTCTTCGACGCGGCCATCGCCAGCGCCCGGTTCGCCCCGGACGAGGTCCCAGCAGAAAGCGCCCCGCTCCGGGCCGTGGCCTGATGTCCGCCACTGACCGGCAGAGCCGGTCCGGGCAACCGATCGCGGACGTCGAGGCACTGCAACGCCACGTCAGCGGGGAGGGCCGCCGGCAGACCACCAGCCCGGAAGACCCCGGTCAGTTGCGCAGTGACGACCTCGAGGTCCTGCAGTCCATCCACCACCTCGGCTCGCTCGGCCGCTTCGCCACCCTGCGGAACCGCAGCGCCATCGGCCGCCTGGTCCGCGAAGGGTTCCTGACCCTGGACGGCGTGCTGGACACCGCCGGGGAGGACTTCATGGGCCCCGTCGCCACCGCCGAGGACGTCCTGGCCCTGCGCGGCCAGTGCGGCGCCGAACGCACCCTGATGCAGTCCTGGCTCGCCGGCGCTCGGGTCTCCACCGTGTCCGGTGCGCCGGGCGCGGACGTGATGGCCGGCGTCGTGAGCCAGAACCGTTCCCGGTATGCCGTGGCACTCGCCGAGCGGGACGCCCTGGCCTCCCAGGTCTGCACGTGGGCCGGGGTGCGCACCGGGCCCGCGCTGCTGGCCGGCGAGCTGCTGGTGGACGAGGACGAGTTCACCGCCCGCGTCGCCGACCCGCTGTACCCCGCGCCGGACGGCTCGCCCGCCGAACTCGCGGAGCTGTGGGCCGAGCCGTGGTTCGTCTGGGAATCCACGTCCTCCGCCCTCGGCGTGAACCTGGCCTTCATCAGCACCCAGAGCAACGGCAACTACGTGTTCGGTGCGGATGCAGATGCCTCGCGCGACGCCGGCCGCCTCCTCCTGCGCGTCGCTCCCGTCACGGCGCGGGCCGTCTGGGAGACCCTGTGGGTGCTCTCCCACGGCGGCGGTGCCGCCCGGGCCGGGGGAGAGGTGCTGGGCGTGGCCCAGACCGGAACCCACCAGCTGCCGACGCCGGAGATGCCCGCCACCCGCTGATACCGCCCCCTCCCCACCCCTCCAGTTACGGTCACGCTTGTCGGTGGGTGCATCGGCCCCCGCGAGTTACGATCACGCTTGTCGGTGGGTGCATCGGTGCGTCTCGACGTCAACCGTGACCGTAACTCCTAGTGGTCATGACCCTCGTGACCTTCTTCCTCGGTGGCTTCGTCGTCGGAGGAGTGGCCGGCGTCGCTGCTGCCTGCGGCGTCTGCTTCATGCTCCGGGGCCTCGGGGTGGCCGGTGACCACGGCCATCTCGACCGGGGTGACCTCCAGGTCGAACTCGTTGACGACTTCGCCAGCCTCCAAGTCGATCACCACGAGCTGCTGGTTCTCGGCGTCCGTCACGTAGGCCATGGAGTCCGCGACCTTGAGGATGGGGCCGGGCTGCTGCCACTCCTCCCTCTCCTCCCAGGGCTCGATGGCCGGGATCTCAGCGGTGATCTCACCGGTCTCCTCGTCGATGACGTTGAGCTCGCCGTCGTAGGTCAGCACCAGGGCCTCACCCTCCGGGCCGCGGGCCAAGGAACGGAACCAGTAGGAGGAGCCCAGGTCCACCGTCTGCAGTGAATCGGTCAGGGTGTCGATCAGCGCGACCTGCGTGGGCCGTTCGAACTCGGCCTCGGCATCGGTCTTCAGGTCGCCGAGCATCACCGAGGAGTCCTCGGACCCGGCCAGGTTGCCAGTGCGCTGGTACTCGCTCTCGGCCGCGACCTTGTGGAACTCACCGTCGCGGTAGATGACCGGACCGTCCTCGCACCCCAGCACCACCACGTCGCCGTTCTCGTTCGGAGCAGCCGCCGCCTCACCGTGCACACCGGTGCAGTCCGTGGTCTCCGCCAGGAGCTCGCCGTTGTCCCCGGTGCTCTTCACCTGCACGGTGTTCCGCCCCTCCTCGGTGCCCTGGGTGGTCAGCAGGGTGCCGTCGATGAGCTGCATGGCCACGCCGTGGTGGGGATCGTCCGTGGCGGTCGTCTCCGTACGCGGCTGGCCGTCCTTGAGGTGTTCCGAGGTGAAGGTCTGGATGGATCCGTCGCCGTCCCCGAACAGCGTGGTCAGGCCGTGATGGACCACCACGTGGCCGGCGTAGGGGGCGGCGAACTCGATGCCGCTGAGTCCCGGATCCGACTCGTAGTAGTGGAAGTGGTCGCCGTGGCCCTGGGCGTCGATCCCCGAGTTGTAGACCTCGAACTGGTCTCCATTGGACACCATGACGTGCTGGCCGTCGCCGGCGTTGTTCAGGCGCAGGAAGCCGGCCAGCTCCTCCTCGTGGACCACCTCACCGGTCTCGCCGTCCAGGGTTACCAGCCCGCCGTCGTGGCTGAGGACCACGCGCGGGGTCAGCGTGGGAACCTCGGCGCGGGAGTCCCGCTGCGCGGCGTTGACCGGTTCGGCAACATCTGCGCCATCCGTGGAGCCGGCGGTGGCCGAGCCGCCGGCGGACTCGGAGGAGGACCCGCCTCCGGCTCCGGCGCCCGGTGCACAGGCCGAAAGCGCGAGGGCGACGGCGGCGAAGGCGGCGACCGAGAGGGCGCGGCGGGTATGTGGAGTGCGTGGTGCGTCCGAGGCGACGGTGGCAGTGTGAGCCGCTGCGGAGTCGGCAGAGGTGGGGTAGGGCGGGAGTGATGTGTTCATGACGAGCACTCTAAATGCAATTGCGAATTAGTTGCAACAATGTCCGAGGCGGGGCGGTGGATTCCGTAAGCTGGCGGTATGACTTGGATGGTGACCGGCGGAGCCGGCTATATCGGCGCGCACGTGGTGGAGGCCTTCCGGGCCGTCGGGATCGACACGGTGGTGGTGGACAACCTCTCCAGTGGACACCGCGGATTCGTGCCGGAGGACGTCCCGTTCATCCAGACCGACTTGAATGACCGGGCCGCGCTGGAAGGCGCGTTCGCCGAGCACGGGGTGGCCGGCGTCGTGCATATTGCCGGGTACAAGTATGCCGGGGAGTCCGTGCGGAAGCCGCTGCGCACCTACCGGGACAACGTCACCGGGATGGTGGCGCTGCTGGAGGCGATGGAGGGCGCCGGCGTGGCGAACATGGTGTTCTCCTCCTCCGCCGCGACGTTCGGTACGCCGGACAGTGAGCTGGTGACCGAGGCCAGTGCGACCGTGCCGGAATCGCCCTATGGGGAGACCAAGCTGATCGGCGAGTGGCTGCTGGCCGACCAGGCCCGGGCGGCCGGGCTGCGGCACACCTCGCTGCGCTACTTCAACGTGGTCGGCTCGGGCACGGATCGGATCAGTGACACCAGTCCGCACA
The DNA here is from genome assembly GCF_003386075.1 of Citricoccus muralis. Taxonomy (GTDB): domain Bacteria; phylum Actinomycetota; class Actinomycetes; order Actinomycetales; family Micrococcaceae; genus Citricoccus; species Citricoccus muralis. The sequence continues at coordinate 1,750,935 of NZ_QREH01000001.1, read as the reverse complement.
ACCTGTTCCCACTCGTGTTCGACGCGCTGGTGGCCGGAAGGACGCCGCGGATCAACGGCGCAGACTACCCGACGCCGGACGGCACCTGCGTGCGCGACTACATCCACGTGGCTGACTTGGCCGAGGCCCATGTGGCTGCGGCGCGGCGCCTGGAGGCGGGGGAGTCCGTGGAACCCGTCTACAACCTGGGTTCCGGTGCGGGCACCTCCGTCCGGGAGATCATGGACGCGATGGCGTCGGTGACCGGGATCGACTTCGAGCCCGAGGTACAGGACCGCCGGCCGGGCGACCCGGCGCGGATCGTGGCCGACGGGACACTGGCCGCGCGGGACCTCGGCTGGACCATGCGGCATTCCGTGCAGGACATGGTGGCCTCGGCCTGGAGCGCGCGGCAGGCGTGGGAGGCACAGCAGACACGGTAAGCGCAGCAGGCGCGGTAAGCACGGCAGGCACGCTCGATCGAATGAAGCAGCCGCTGGCGTTCTAGCGGACGTCTGCCGAGGTCAAGGCCCGGTCTGCGGGTCCGTGGCCGTCGGCTCGGCGTCCCGTGGATCGATGGCCGGCGCCGAGGGAAGGTGCCGGGCAAACCACTCCGACGCCAGTCGGGCAACCTGCTCCAAGGTTCCGGGCTCCTCGAAGAGGTGCGTGGCGCCGCCGACGATCTCCAGGGCGTTCTCGCACTGCAGCTCGGACTGGGCCTGGCGGTTGAACTCGAGTACCTCCTGATCCTCACTGCCGACGATCAGCAGGGTGGGAGCCTCCACCGTGCCCAACCGCCGTTCGGCCAGGTCCGGCCGGCCGCCTCGAGAGACCACGGCACCGACACGGGCACCGGGTTCGGCAGCGGCCCACAGTGCGGCACTGGCCCCGGTGCTCGCTCCGAAGAACCCGACCGGTGAGGACATGCTCTGCGGTTGCCGGTGCACCCACGCCTCGGCCGCCGTGAGGCGTTGGGCGAGCCGGGGTATGTCGAAGGCGTTTCCCCGGTCGGTTTCCTCCTGCGGACTAAGCAGGTCCAGCAACAAGGTGCCCAGCCCTGCCTCATGCAGGACAGAGGCCACGTACTGATTGCGCTCGCTGTTCCGGCCGCTGCCACTGCCATGGGCGAAGACCACCACAGGAACGTTGACCTGCGGCAGGAAGAAATGGCCCTCGAGCGTCACGTGCGCGGCCGGGATGTGTGCCTCCGTTGAGAGCGAAGGCTGTTCGGATTGCCCCGGAACGCCAGGGGTGGACTGGACCATGATGTGCACCTCTCCCGGGCGCCGCCTGTCCGTGTAGGCCATGACAGGCTCGGGCGTCCATTGTGGTCAATCGCTGTCCCGGCCAGCGTAGGTGCGGCCGAGGCAGCGCGGAAGGTGGGCAGCGCGGACGGCCGGTAATGCGGACCTCCAAAGTCCGCGCGGCCGCCCAGTTGCTGGAGGGGGAAGCGGCCCATGCTGGCACGTCGGCCGCCGATCTGACATGGTTTCCGCATCCGCGACGGTGACCGAGGAAGGACGAGCCCATGAGCATGCCACGCGACGAACAGGGACAACCCGAGGTGAACCCGGACGACGAGAACGCCGACCTGGGATCCGATGGCAGCGGCGAGGTTGACCTCGATCCCGACGAGGACAGCGAGGCCGACTACGAGCCGCAGCCCGCCGCCGATATTGAACCTGATCCTGAGAATCTGACGGATGCCGAGAACCGGGTCAAAGCCGGCAACACCGGGGCCGAGTCCACCGGGCCGAACGAGCCGGCCTCGGCTGCGGACGCGGATTCCGAGCACTAAAGTCCGGGGGCGGTTCCCGTAGGCTACCGGCCGCGCCAGGAACACACAGCCTGGTCCTCAGATCTGACCGGTGGAGGAAACCAGGCCGTTGCGGAAGGCATAGGCGGCAGCGGCCGTCCGCGAGGCGACGCCGATCTTGGTGAAGAGGTTGTTCAGGTGGCGGGCGACGGTCTTCTCGCTGATCACCAGTTCTACCGCGATCTGCCGGTTGCTGCTGCCGGCGGCCACGAGGCGCAGGACCTCGACTTCCCGTGGGGTGAGGCCGTCGGGTGTGCCGCGATCGTGGCCTTCCGGGGACTCGCCGACGGGGATGCCGCGGGCGGAATCATCGCGCACGTCCAGCGTTGGGTGGGCCCAGTGCTCGAGGAGGGAGTCGACGCCGGCCACCGCCGGTTCCGCGCCGAGCGACACGAACGCATTCCGGGCGGCCGCGCTCTCATCCAACGCAGAAGCCATATCGCCGACGCCAGCCAAAGCACGGGCCAGGACCACCCGGGACCGAGCGACCTCGAAGGGGCAGGCGACGCCGCCCCAGGCCTGCACGGCCTTGCGGGCATAGGACAGGGCACCGCCCGGATCCCGGCGGGCCAGTTCCACCCCGGCGTGGGCCTCCGCGGCCGCCGCAACGACCGAGGCACACCCGGTCAGCTCAGCGAGGGCATCCAACTCATCAGCGAGGGCAGCTGCCTCGCCGATCAGGGGACCATCAGGGGCCTCCGTGCCGCCCGCGGCCAGCAGCACGTCGACGGCGGCCGGGATGAGGGAGATTCGCTGGGCCGGGAAGACGGTCTCCGCCACGCACCGGTGGATGGCGCCGAGCGCATCCTCCCTCCGGTCCAGGCTCCACCACAGGAGGGCGAGGCCGGGTTGCGGATCGCACCCCAGGTCCGCGGCCGTGCGGTAGGCAGCGGCGGCCTCCTCATGCCGGCCCAGCAGGCGCAGCACATCACCCCGATGGCGCTCGGCCCAGCCGGCCGCGATCACGTCCCCGCGCTTCTGGTGGCGCTGCCGCGAATCGGCGAACACCGCCACCGCCTCGTCCCACCTCCCGTGCACGGCCAGCACCTGGCCTCGGTGAACCGAGCAGTGGCCGTTGAACAGCTCCAGGCCGGGCGGGGACTGGCACCAAGCGGCCAACGCGGCGGTCCACTCGCACAGCCGGTCCACGGCCCCGACCTCCTGACAGCCCTCGATGGCGGCGCACCACGCCAGCCCGGCGGCCAGCGGTCCGGGTTCACCGGACAGGATCCCGACCATCACCTCATCCAGCCGTGCCAGTCCGCCCCGGATGTCCCCGGCATAGATCGCCGATCGGCCGAGTGCGACCGTGCCCAGCGCGATCAGGTCGGTGTCATGGTGCAAGCGACCCGCGGCCGTCACGCCGGGGGCGAGACGAGCCACGGTGGTGAAGTCGCCGGTCAAGATGCCGCCGTGCAGTTCGAGGAGGTCGAGGTAGCCGCTGGCCGTGGAGGTGGCCTCAGCCTCGGGAGCAAGCTCGTCATACAACCGTCGCGCCTGCCCGGCCCATCCGCTGAAGAGGGCTGGCCGGCAGGTGGTGCCGAAGACCATGGCGAGCGAGAAGGCGACGGAGAACGCCCGGGCCGCATCGCCGTCGTCGTGATAGATCTGGAAGGCGCGCTGCAGGTCCTGGACTGCGCGTTCATAGTCTCCGGCCAGGTGGGCTGCGGTGCCGTGGGCCACCAGGTCGGAAACGGCTGGTTCAGCGGCCATGGGCGGTGCCTCCTGCTCGGGAGGATACCGCCCAGGGTTGCGCGGAGGCACGGGGTGCGGCGCGGCCCGCCGGACCGTTATCGCGCGGCGCGCTGGGGGACGTCGCCGCGGGGCAATCGACGGCGGGCGAGTGGAGTGCCGTGGCGACGGCGGCCGGCGGGTCGGTCCGTCAGCCGCTCGGCGATCCGGTCCGCGATGTACGCTGCGTCCGCACCGACGCCGTGGAAGTTCATGGAGGACATCGACGACTGGAACGCCAACCCGCAGAAGAACACCCCCGGAACGTCCTCGGCGACGCCGCGGTATTCACGCGGCCAGCCGTCCGCGCCCAACACGGGCAGTTCGAGCCACGAGTAGTCGTGGTGGAAACCGGTGGCCCAGATGACAGTCCGGGCGTCCATGGTGCGGCCGTCGGTCAGCAGTGGAGCGCCGTCCGGTGCCCCGCACACCCGGGCCTCGGTGCGCACGACGCCGGCCCCGTCCAGATCCTGCGCCTGGACCCTCAGCCGTGGCGCGCCGTGGTGCAGGACCTCCTCCCGCATGCGCTGCCCGGCGCGGGTGCCGCGGCGGTAGATGCGGGAGTGCTGGAACATGACCGCGGGCATGATCAGGTGGAGCAGCGGACTGTCCCAACTGACGGGGATCTGGCCCAGGTCACGGCCCGCCAGGGTGGTCAGGTGCCCGGACTGGGCGACCTCTAGGGCGATGTCACAGCCCGAGTGGCCGCCGCCGACCACGAGCACCGGGCCCTCGCGCAACTGGCCGGGCCGGCGGTATTGGCTCGAGTGCAACTGCAGGATGGCGGGATCCAGGTCCTGGGCGAACTCCGGAATCCTCGGCAGCTGGCCGAAGGGCCCGGTGGCCAGGACGACCGTGCGGGAGAAGTAGGTGGCCGTGGCGGTCTCGGTGCGGAATCTCTCCGGCGTGCGGGAGAGGCGGCGGACGGGAGAGTCGAGCCGGACCGGGAGGTCGAAGTCCCGGGCGTAGGCCTCCAGCGCGGCGGCCACCTCGTCCTTGGTGGCGAAGCCCCACGGCTGGCCGGGGAAGCCGAGGCCGGGCAGGCGGTTGAACTTGTTGGCGGTGAACAGGGCCAGCGAGTCGTATTGGTGGCGCCAGTGGTCGCCGACCCGGTGGGCGGCGTCGACGACGAGGCAGTCCAGGCCGCGGCGCCGCAGGTGGTAGGCCGTGGACAGTCCGGCCTGGCCGGCGCCGATGATCAGGGCGTCGAACACCTGACTGAGGTCTACTGGGCCGGGTACGGCGGGGAGGGTGGGTTCGGTGGTGGCCATGACGGCCTCCTGGGATGAAGGGTGATCCGGTGGGTGGCGGTCCCGGGGCCGGCATTGGTGCTTGTGCTGTTGCTGGTGCTCGAGGGGCCTTGCTCCACCGGCTGATGACCCCACGGTACGGATCTGGCCGGCCCCCGCGCGTCGGGAGAATGGCCCATTTGCTGGTGACGGGGGCGGTGGTGGGAGATGGGTAGAACTGCCCATCAAGCCGGGAGTGTGTGCTGCGCGGCGGGTTGGCATGTGCACCACGGCGGCCGGTATCCGCGGCCGCTGACTCCGGTAGCCATCCGTAAACTGGACCCCATGCCCGTCCACTCCTCCCGCCCCCTCCTCGCCATCGACGCCTCCGCCACCGCCAGCGTGGCCGTGGTACAGGACGGCGAGGTCCTCGCCCGTTATGCCTCCACCGAGACCAACACGCATGCCGAGGTGCTCACGCCGGCGGTGCGCCGGGTTCTTGCGGACTCGAAGGTGGAGCCGGGCGATCTGCGGGCGGTGGTGGCCGGCGTCGGGCCCGGGCCGTTCACCGGGCTGCGCGCCGGGCTGGTGACGGCGCGCTCGCTCGCGTTCGCGTGGGGGTTGCAGGTGCACGGGGTGATGAGCCTGGACGCGATCGCGCTACCCGCGGCTGAGGAGGCCTTCCGGGCGGGCATTGAAGAGTTCGTGGTGGCCACCGACGCCCGCCGGCGTGAGGTCTACTGGGCCCACTACGCCTCCGTGGGCGGGCAGTTCCAGCGCCTCCACGGGCCCTTCGTCACGGCCCCCGCCGAGGTCACCCCGCTGCCGGCCTACGGTGCCGGGGCCGGGCTGTACCCGGATGCCCTCGCCGCGGTCGCGGGGTTCTCCACCGCCGTGCCCGACGCTGGCTCGCTCGGCCTGGTCGGCGAGCTCGCCCTGCGCCGCGGCCGGGGGATCCTGCCGGTGCAGCCGCTGTACTTGCGCGAATCCGATGCGAAGGTACCGGGCCCCCGCAAGAAGGCCGGCACCGGCGAACGGTAGGCCGCGCCGGTTAGGACTCCTTGGAGGCGGATGAGTCGGACGAGCCGTCTGGACCGGAGGCGTCCGTGGGAGCGGAGGCGTCCGAGTGGCCTGACGCGTCCTGCGAGCCCGGCTCCACCTTCTGCGCAGCGCCGAGTTTCTGGCTGGACGGGCGCTGGCGGCTGATGCGCCAATAGCGCAGCCGTTGCGCCGTGGTGGCCTTTGCGTCTGCGCGGTCTTTCGCATCCAGGGGGTCCTGCCCGAGGACAGGGTCGTCGCCGGCCTGGTAGCGGTTCGACCAGACCTGGATCAGTGTCCACGCCACGGCGGTGTAGGGCACGGCCAGGATGGCGCCGAAGATGCCGCCCACCAGGGTGCCGATGGTCAGGGCCAGCAACACGATCATGGCGTGCAGGCTCAGCGTCCGGCCCATGACCACCGGTTGGAGGAAGTTGCCCTCGATCTGGTTGACCAGGATGACAACGGCCGTCACGATCAGTGCCGTGGTCAGTCCGTTGGTGACCAGGGCAACCAGCGCGGCCATGATGCCGGTGGCGGTGGCCCCGACGATGGGGATGAACGCGCCGATGAAAATGATCACGGCCAACGGCAGGGCCAGCGGCACACCGAGGATCGCCAGGGCGATGCCGATCAGCACGGCGTCCACGAGGGCCACGGTGGCGGTGCCGCGCACGTAGCCGCCGAGCACCTCGGATGAGCGGTCGATGGACTCCGCCAGCTTGGCCCGAGTGCCGCCCTGGAACCAGCGGAGGGAGAAGTTGGTGAACTTCCAGCCGTCCTTGAGCAGGAAGAACAGCACGACGATCATCAGTACCAGGCCGGTGAGGAACTGGCCGGCCGCGGAGATCCCGGTCAGTGTGCTGCTGGCCAGGCCGCTGGCGAAGTTGCCACTGGTGACGAAGTCGGTGACCTGCTGCATGGCGTCGTCGACGACGGAGGCGTCCACCGGCAGGGGTCCGGACGTGACCCAGTCCTGCAGTGCCTGCCAACCTTGCAGGGCCGAGGAGACCAGGGAATCCCACTCGTTGATGACCGCCAGGACAACCCCGGTAATCACCCCTCCGACCACCACTACGATGCCCAGGAAGGCCGTCAGGGTGGCCAGAAGATGGGACCAGCCCTTGCCGACCAGCCACCGCACCAGAGGAGCGACCGCGGAGGCCAGGATCAGGGCCACCAGCGCGGCCAGGACCACGACGCTCACGCGCAGCAGCACCCAGATGATGCCGACGGCCACGGCGGCAATCAGCAACGTCTGACCCGCACGCGCCCCGATCCGCCCCATCGGATCTGACCACGGGCCCGCGCCCGCGCCCGCGCCCTCGGGCCGACGTGGCGCAGATTGCTCCTGTGTGCTCATGCGGACGCTCCTGGTTCAGCGGTTTGGTGTGTGGTCCACCGCCCACTGTAAGTCCGCAGGGCAGCGACTGCAGCGTTGACCTGCCGTTAGCATGTGCACCAAACCGACGACACCACGTCCCGAAGGAGCCACTGATGACGACCACACCAGCCCAGTTTCCCGATCCGGAGGAAGAGGCAGAGGTCCTCGGACAGGGGACGGCCGCAGAGTCGGCAGCCGGGGCAGCCGACGGGGAGACCATTGGTGCCACCGGTGATGCCGAGGCCTCCGAGCACATCGACCGGCTCCGGGAACAGCAGTCCTGACCGGGATTCCGGCCGGCAGCACCCCTCCCGGTGAAGGCCTTCCCCTGGGCGGCGGCCTGCCCCGCCTGCTGCCGCACCCGGTGACGGGCCAGCCGTTCGCCTCGCCCGTGCCGCCCGGCACCGGTTGGCCGGAGGACCCCGCGGGGCCGACGACGCCGGCCGCCACCTCGGCTGCACAGGTCCGGAGGATGGCGGGCACGGCTCAGTCCCTGGCCGACGTCGACGCCCGGGTCTCCGTGTGCCGCGCCTGCCCGCGGTTGGTGGACTGGCGGGAATCGGTGGCGGTGGGCAAGCGGAAGGCGTTTCTCGGTGAGCCCTATTGGGGACGGCCCGTGCCGTCCCTGGGGGACTCGGAGCCGCGCGTGCTCGTCGTCGGGCTCGCCCCGGCTGCTCACGGAGGGAACCGCACCGGCCGGATGTTCACGGGCGACCGCTCGGGGGACTGGATCCACGCCGCCCTGTACCGGGCCGGCTATGCCGTACGGCCGACTTCGGTGTCCGCCGGGGACGGGCAGCGGCTCAGGGGCGTCCGCATGGTGGCCCCGGTGCACTGCGCGCCGCCGGACAACAAGCCGACGCCGGCCGAGCGAGCTGCCTGCGGTCCCTGGCTGGACCGTGAACTGCAGTTGGTGGACTCGGTCGAATCGATCCTGGTGCTGGGCGGGATCGGCTGGCAGTCGCTGCATGCCGCGGCGCTGCGCGTGGGCTGGAGCGTGCCGCGGCCCCGGGCGAAGTTCGGCCACGGGGCGCAGACGGTGTTCACGGTGCCGAGCGGTCGCGCTGGCGATGGCACCGGCGCCGTCAGCGCCGGCCGTCCGAGGGAGGTGCGCGTGGTCGGCTGCTACCACGTCTCCCAGCAGAACACCTTCACCGGGCGGTTGACGGAGCAGATGCTGGACGAGGTCATCGATCTGCTCTGACGCCTGCGGGCAACCGTCCCGATGCCCACTGCCCCTTGGGGGGTAACGGTCCCGATGCCGACTGCCCGCTGGAGTTATGAGCACGATCGCCGAAGGGTTCATCGGCGATTCTCGACGTCGGGCGTGCTCGTGACGTGGCTCTTGACTGGGTTCATGACCCGGCTAGTCACTCGGCCTGTGGATAACTTCTGCAGGGGCGGGCAGAATGCCCAACGCTGGTGTCCATGGACTGGAAGAACGAAGCCGACTCGACCGCGGTCGGCGAAGGTGCAGCCAAGCAGGACTCGGCTCGAGGCGCCGTGCCCAAGACGGTGTTCACCGCCGAGGAAGCTCGTGCATCTGGGATGACCGAGTACCAGCTGCGGCACCGGTGGTTGGTGGTGCCTACGCCGGGTATCAGGCTCTGGAACCTCGGAGACCCTCCGTGGCGCGAGGTGGTCGAAGCGGTGTCGTCATTGACCGGGGACCATTATCTGAGCCACTCGACAGCGGCGCGACTGTGGGGCCTGTGGTTGCCGCACCACCTGGAGGAGGATTGGCCGATTCACGTCACGGGCCGCAAAGGGGAATCCGGGGCCAGGCGTCGACCTGGAATCCAGGGGCATAAGGCCGAGTTGGATGACGAGGACGTGGTGGAGTTTGACGGACTGCGGCTCACGACACCGGAACGGACCTGGTTGGATCACGCCACGCAGATCAAGGATCCGGTGTGGCTGGTCGCCGCCGGGGATGCGCTGCTGCAGAGAAGCAATGGTCCCGCCCGGCCGGCCGGGGTCTTGGGGGAGAACCCGCTGTGCACCCTGGCCGAGGTGGATGCAGTGCTGGTGCGCCGCCGTCGCACCAAGGGCATCAATGCCGCCCGCCAAGCGAGGGCATTGATCCGTGAAGGCGTGGACTCGCCTGCCGAGACCCTGCTTCGGCTGATCATCGTTGATGCCGGGCTGCCCGAGCCCGTGGTGAACCAGGAGGTCTGGCTTTCACCGACCCTGAAGAGACGGCCAGATCTGCACTATCCCCAGTGGCGGATCGCTATCCAGTACGACGGACGCGGTCACGGGGAGTCCGCCCAGTTGAATAGCGACATCAAGCGAGACAGCGACTTCACAGACCACGGCTGGGAATCGGTCAAGGCTGCTGATGACGTCTATCGCAGCGACGGTGCACGGCAGTTCCTGGAACGCCTACGCCGGGCCATCCACCGTCAGACACGAGTTGCGAGCACGGTCACCGTCGTCTGAATCGGCGATTCTCGACGTCGGGCGTGATCATAACGTGGGGGGCGATCAGCCGGCTGCCTCGACCACGCCGCAGGCCCAGCGGAAGCCCGCGTCGCCGGTACCAGTGGTGTCCTCATCCGGACCGTCGGGGGCATAGCGCTCCGGGATGTTGGCGAAGTTGTCCGGGCCGGAGTGCAGCATCATCGCGGCACCGTCCTCATCCTGCAGGTGCTCGGCGGTGAGCCGGTCGGTCTGGAAGGTCAGGTGCCCCTCCCCGGACTCCTGCACCAGGATGGGAGGCAGGTCCCCGGCGTGGTCGGGGTGGTCGGACTCGTCAGCACCGATGTGGCTGCCGGCCGAGAGGAAGGCCCCCAGCTCGGAGGGGTCGTCCGGTGCGGCACTGTCCGGGTTGCACTCTCCGATCTCGTGAACGTGCAGGCCGTAGAAACCGGGCTCCATGCCGGAGACCTCCACCGTGAACTCCATCGACCCGTCCATCTCCCGGATCTGTGCGGTGCCAACCTCACTCTCGATGTCCTGCATGCTCGCGGTGTAGTCAGCGGGGGCATCGGAGTCTCCGGCGCCGGAGGCCACGGTGTCCGTCGTCTCCGCGTTCTCGGTGGCTCCGGGGCTCAGGGACTGGACGCCGCCGTCGGGAGCGGATGCGCCGCCCTCCGGCGTCATCTCGGATGCGCCCTCGGGTGCGCAGGCACCCAGGACGAGAATGCCGCCCAGGCCCAGCAGGGCCGCCGTCGTGCGGAGTGGGGTGTTCCTCGGGGAAAAACGCGCGGTCATGATGTGTCCTCTCCTCGTGCCGTGGCCGCCGGAACACCGTGAGAGACGCCGACCGCGCACGGCGTGGCACCTTCCACGCTACCGACGCGCACCCGCCCCGTCAGGGGGTCAAAGGTACCGTCTTCACGGTCCGATGCCGCGGCCGGTGGCCATGCCCCTGGAGCGTCGACTCGACCAGGTGCACCTCATCCACGGTCCAGATCCGCGAGCTGAACGTCTCCAGCACGCGGACCCACCGTGTGGCATTCGTGCGGCCCGGGTGCGCCAGTGTCAGGTGCGGATGAAAGGCCTTGCCATCAGGCACGACGCCGGCCCGGTTGCCCGCCCCGCGCGCCTTCCGTGCCAGCCGGGTCAGGTCCTCGGCACCGTCTTCGACGCCCAGCCACAACACCGCGGCACTGTCCGGATGGGGGAACGCCCCGGCCCCGTGCAGGCCGCAGGGGAAGGACTCGACGCTCCGGACGGCGTCGTCCAGGTTCTCCTCGAGTGGCTCGAGGGAACGGTCCGGGACGGATCCGAAGAACGCGAGCGTCAGGTGCATCTGCTCCGGGCCGGCCCAGGTCAGGCCCGGGCGGACGGAGAGGAACTCGGCCAGTTCCTCCCGGACGTCGTCGGGCGGGTAGACAGCCACGAACATGCGGGTACCCATGGTCGATTCCTATGTCACGCAGGGTCCAGAGGGCAAGACCCAGAGGGCAAGATCCAGAGGGTAAGAAATCGCAGCCGTTCGTCAGGCGTCGGGTTCCCGGGCCTCACGCGAGGACGCCACGTCGTCCACGATGACGGCGAGGTGCCGCACGCTGGTGATCAGCGAGCCGTAGATCGGCCATGCGGACTGCGGGAGATCGTGGTCATCGGAGAGTTCATGGGACAGCGTGGTCAACCGGTCGTTGATCGGCTCCACCTCGGCGTCGGGGTCCGCGATGGCCTGCCCGCAGTCGCGCACGATGGCCACCCACTCGGTGCGGAACCGATCGTTCCACGCGCTCTCCACATACGTCGCCTGCCGTAGGGTGCGGGCCAGGTGGCGCAGGTGCGAGATCCCCTCGTCCACCCGGGTCAGGATGTCCGCATAACCGGCTCCCTCCTCGGTGGCCGACGGGGGGTGGTGGTTCTTCGAGGGGCGCACGCGGTGCAGGTACGTCCGGGGATTGGCCCGGTGACTCTCCTGGGCGAACTGCACGAGTCTCCACGCCGTTCTGGTGTCCTCCTCCATGGACCGGGTCTCCTCGATCCACTCCTCGGCGTTGTCCGTGTCCCAGGACTGGGACATCTGGTCCGCCATGTCCACCAGCAGTTCGCCCATGCGGCGGTTGATGGAATCGACGTGCTGGGCGGCCTGCCAGTCCCGCAGCGGCGGGACAACGAGGAAGTTGACCGCGATCCCGATGGCGACGCCGACGCCGACTTCCAGCATGCGGTCCAGCAGTAGGGGCTCTTGGTCGTTGAACCCGCTGCTGAGGAGGAAGATGCCCGTGGTGGCGATAGCCACGCCCTCGTCCCGGATCCAGCGGATGCGGGCCAGGATGAGCCCGACCATCAGCGCCAGGGCATACGTCCACACGTTGACGCCGAGATAGTTGCCCACCACGAACGACAGGCCGACGCCGATGACGGAGGCCACCGAGGTCTGCAGGCCGCGGGAGATCGACTGGTACACCGTGGTGTGCACGGTCAACAGGGCGGTCCACGGTGCCAAGAACGGCATTTCGGTCGTCAGGACGAACATCGAGAACCACCAGGCCGCGGTGGCCGCGATCACGCTCTTGATGGTTTGGGACACGGCCGTGAAGACGCCCGGCCGGTTCAGCCGCTCGACCAATCGGTCCCGGAGGGAAAGCTCCGGCTGCGAGCGGTCCACCGTGTGAGAATCGCCCATGGTCAACCCGCCTCGTTCCTGGTCACTCCGTCACCCTAATGCCGATGCCGGGCCAGCGGTGAGAGCCGTGGGCCGGGCAGGAAATGCGGTTCGTAGAATAGCCCGCATGCCTACTCCCTCCGAGCCCGTTGACGAGTTCGATGCCACCTCCTCGACCGCCGCTGACCCCGTGCTGCCCGCCGGCTATTCGATGCGACTTCTGGACTGGGCCGACTTGCCCGCCGTGCACGCCCTGGAGAACCGGCTGTTCCCGCTCGATGCCTGGCCGCTGTCCTTCTTCGAGGAGGAACTTGCCCAGGCCGTTCCGGAACCCGACGGCGGCACGCGTGACTACCGCGTGATCACCGGCCCGGTGCCCGGATCGGCATCCGGCACGACGGCGACCGGCACAGCGGTGACCGGCACAGCGGTGACCGGCACAGCGGTCATCGATGCGGACCGCGACGCTGGTGCGGGGGAGGCCGCCGACGTCGTGCTCGGGTACTGCGGGCTGATGTGCGTGCCGCCGCTGGCTGATGTGCAGACCATTGCCGTGGCTCCCGAGGCCGAGGGGCACGGACTGGGCACGGCGATGCTGCTGTGGATGGTGGCCGAGGCCGCGCGCCGCCGGGCGACCGACCTGCTGCTCGAGGTGCGCGCGGACAACCCGCGGGCCCAGCGGCTGTACGAACGCCACGGCTTCGAGCACATCCACACGCGGGCGGGGTATTACCCGGGGGATGCCTCGGCACAGGGGGCTGGTGGCGGCCGGGTCGACGCGCTGATCATGCGGCGGCGGCTGGTGGGGTAGCAATCAGACCCTGCGGCGGGCCGACAACTCCACGTTCAGGGGAGGGGTCAGCAGGAAGAGCCGCGCTCAACCTCCACGGAACCGTTGGGACCGCTGGGGTGATACTTGAGCAACAGCGTCTTTACGGCTGTCTGTGTCCCATCATCGTTCGTGGCCTGGAGACTGAGCGGGAAGCAGCTCACGCCGTTCTCAACGACGATGAAGGCCGCCGGCTGTGTTCTCGAGACCACGACGGATGTGGCATCCTCCACTGACACAGAATAGGACCAGGTACCCTTCGCCGCCGGCTGCTTCCACATCAGCGTGAAGGTGGCCGAACCATTGTCTTTTCGGATGTCTGTTGCCAGGACATCCGGGGTCCAGTCGATGTCTTGAGGCCCCCAGGTCCCGGTGGTGACCGTGGCCTGGACCGTGCCCTGCTGTGACCAGAGCGCATTCGCACCGGCGAGGCAGAGACCGCCAAGGAACACGGTCAGGAACACGACGGCGGCGGTGCGCCAGGTCCGGCGGGAAACGCCCCCGGCGCCGTGGTCGGGGCTCACGACAGGACCTTGTCGTTCGGGAGAGTCGCATCGAGTTCCGCGGACGCGTCCTCGATCAGCTTGCGGTCCCGGGCCTCCCGGCGGTCCTTGAGGATCCCGCGGACCATGGAGTACAGGCCGAAAGCGATCAGGGCGATAGCCAAAGCCGTGATGATTCCGCTGCGGTCCGTCTGGCCCAGGGCATTGGCGAGGAAGCCGACGTAGGGCACGGCGTAGAAGAGCTTTCCGCGCAACTGGATCTCCATGACGGGATCCGGATCGGCGACGTCGTTGTTGTCGCCCCGGGTGATGAGCTGGCGCTGGCCGTTCTGACCTGCCGTGAAGCCGGTGATCCGGTGGGTGATGACATCCGGCAGGCCGGACTTCATCTGATACGTGATGACGTCGCCACGCTGCAGGGAGTCGACATCGGTCGGCTTGACCACCAGGAATGTGCCCGGCGGGTACGAGGGTGCCATCGAGCTCGTCAGCACGGAGTAGGTCTGGGAGCCGGTGGCGAGCGGGACGATGATAAGCACGATGGCCGCCAACGTAGAGACGCACAGCACGAGAAAGGACATCGTCTGGCCGACCCACTGCAGCCAGACCGGGGCGTGGCGGCGTGCACTCATGCCGGGCTCCTCACTGGATCTGCGTGGCGGTGACCGGAATGGTCACCGTGACATCGGACGGGGTCTTGTTCGACGGAGCATCAGGCGGCAGACTCATCCGGAGGCAAAAGCTTGCGGTCTGGTTCCTGTCAATGACCGCGGTGTTTGAGGCCTGCGCCGTGAAGCTGGCGTCGGCGCATGTAGGGTTCGTCATCCGCACCGCCTGAACCGTCAGATCCGTTTCCAGGGCACTGAGATGGGTCGTGGCGGTAGCAGGCATGGTTGCCTCGATGGAGAACGGAGCGCTGGCGTTGGTGTCATGGGTAACGGTCACCATCGCATAGACCTCTTGGGTGGGCGTGAGAGCTCCGTCCGGACGAATTCCAACCCAGGACGTCATGGAACTCCCGTTGAGCTTCACCTGGAAGTCAGCCGCCTCGACCGTGCCCATGTTCGCCGGAACGGACGTGCTCCACAGGGCCCAGGTTCCTCCGACTCCCAACAGGCCAACCATCACTGCCAGACCGAGAACTGCAGTGGTCTGCAGCATGGTCTTGATGCGCATGCTCAACTCCAAAAGTCGATGAGACCGGTCGAACGGAACGGGTGATGGAGCGGGCCTGGCGGTCAGAGGGACAAGACCGCCAGGCCACGTGGTGGTTCAGTCAGTTGATCGATGTTGCGAGTGCGTTCGGCTCCCGCTGGGTCAGCACGTAGGAGACATCGCCGAAGGCAAAGGTTTTGCCGACGCTGCTACGGCCCTGATCCGGGCGGTCGACGAACTGGAAGGTGGTGGTGGCGGTGACGGTGTCGCCATTGTTCTCTTCAGTCAACACGTTGCTGCCGGTGCTCAGGACCGGCTCGGAGACGTTGACATCGGCCGGGACGAATCCGTTGGCCGGGGTGACGCCGTCGGTGGCCAGCGTGGCCTTGATTTCGTCACCCAGGAGGGTGATGTCCAGGTCCTGGGAGTACGTCAGGGTCTCGCCCGGGATGACGCGGTAGGCGGAGATGTCCTGGATCGAGCCGGACAGGTTGGACCTCCACTGGCCTTCACCGGCAGCCAGGTCCAGGTCACCGGCAACGATGCTTCCGGGCTGGGAAGTGGCGTCGGCATTCCATACCGCCAGCGTGCCGCCGCCGCCGAGGAGGAGGGCCACGCCCAGGCCGGTCACGATTGCACCCTTGGTCATCTTCTTCATTGGTAAACCCTTTGCATGAGAGCGATCTTCGCCGGGGCTGGCGGGGATGCCAGCGCCGGCGTCGACACTGAGACGGTGCAGGAGCTCGTGAGCCTGTCCGACGGGGGATGTCGGTGCGGCGGTGGCTTCCTGTCGAGATCTATTTCACGGCGGGGTCCTCAAGTCCGTCCTTGGGATTTGCGACGAATCGCCACAAGGTTTCCCATAGATTCGCGGCTGTGGTCTTGAGGTTCCCTTTGGCCGATGTGAACAGAGTGGTTCTTGAGCAAAGCTTTGGGAAAAGCCCAGCGTGCTCCTGCGGAAGGGACGGCATCATGACGCTATGACCACTGCACCAGTACTCGATGCTGATGCGCTGGGCCGGTTGGGGGAACAACTGGGCGATACCGACATGCTGTGCCGATTCATCCACCGTTACGAAGCCATGCTGGACCAGCGCGTCGAGCGTCTTCAGCGCGCGCTCACCGCCCGGGACCACGAGGACTGGATGGACGCTGTCCTGTCCCTGAAAACGTCCTCGGCCCTGGCCGGGGCAGAGGCCTTGTCACGTCTGGCCGCAGAGCTCCAGGAGGACTTCGCCAGCCGTCCGCCCACGCCCGTGCTCTGGCCCGCCATGGAACGGCTGACCGAGATCATGGAGTGTGTGCGGCGTCTTGCCGCGGAGACTGCACGCCAGCTTCGGCTCTTCCTCCAGCAGGATCCATCACCGGCCTGACGGCTGCCAACCGAGCAGTTGCGGGCTGCCCGCCATCCGGTAGCCGACCCCGCGTACCGTCTGTACCCAGCGCGGAGACTTCGGAGAGTCCCCAAGCTTTCGCCGCAGGTTGCCCAGATGCACCTCCACAGTCCGCTCGTCCGCAGCGGACACGTAGTTCCCATGGTCCGGCTCGTCACCGCGGATGATCCGTGACAACTCCGCCTTCGACCGCACCACCCGGCCGCTGCGCATCAGCGTCTCCAGCAACAGGAACTCGGTCGGTGTCAGCGAGATCGCCCGCCCCTCCGCCTCCACGAGATGCAGGTCGGGGAAGAGTTCCAGCCCCTCCAGGTTCAGGCGCCGTCCGGCATCGGCGCCGGGCACGGACCCCGGGCCCGACGACGGCCCGCCGGCCGCTGCTGGAACCACCGGTACTCCGGGGGCGGGAGTGGCCGGCGTCGCGCTTGAGGCGGGGACGGAAGCCTGGCTGGCACGTGGCCGGCGCATCATGGCCTGGATCCGGGCGCGCAGCACGCGCGGGCGGAACGGTTTGGTGAGGTAGTCGTCCGCACCGGCGTCCAGGCCGATCAGGGTGTCGATCTCTTCGGTGCGGGCCGTCAGCATGACCACATAGGCGTCGGTGAACTGGCGTACCCGGCGGGTGACCTCGTAGCCGTCGATGTCCGGCAGGCCCAGGTCCACGGTGATCAGCACGGGGTCGAACTCGCGGGCCGCGGTGACTCCGTCCGTGCCGTTGGAGGTGGCGATCACCTCGAACCCGGACTGGCCCAACAGGGCGACTATGAGGCCGCGGATGTCATCATCATCCTCGATGACGACGGCGATACGATGATCCTCCACGCGCAACACCCCCGAAGCTTAGTTTGGTCCAAGGTTATCGTGTACAGCGGGGCGTCTCATGCCCCGCAAAGAAACGGAGCCATGCCGTGTCACTCGCTACCCCCACGACGTTGCCCTCTGCCAAGGGAGCCGAGGGGCGCCGCCACTTCGGCCAGTTCCCCCTGCAGCGACGCGTGTTGCTCTCCCAGATGCCGTTGGCGATCTCCACGGTGGTCGTGGCGATCGCCGTCCTGGTGATCGAGCCGGGAGTGGCCACCGGCTCGCCGCACTTCGTCCTGGGGCTGGGCGGGATCGGTCTGCTGACGGTGCTGGCGGGTGTGGTGCCGTGGCATCGATTCCACCCGGTGGTCTACTGGGTGATCCCGCTGCTGGACTTCGTGGCGATCGCGCCCCTGTGGACCGCCGCCCGTTACGTGGTGGACGGGATGTCCCTGCTCTCGGCCTTTCCCGTCTTCTGGCTCGCCTGGTCCGGGATCTATCCCGCCCTCGCGCTGACGCTGGGGTTCCTCGGCTCGGCCGCGGTCACCTGGTGGCCGTACCTGCCGGGGGAGGCGCCGTTCCCGGACGAACTGGTGGAGTCCGCACTGACCCGTCCGGTCGTGGTGCCGTTCCTCATGCTGGCGCTCGGGGTGGCGGCCAGCATCCTGACACGCAGCATGGACAAGCAACGAGTGGAGCTGCGCTCGGCCCTGGACCGGGCCGCCTCGCAGAACCGGATGTTGCAGGCGGTGGTGGAGACCTCGGATGTCGGGATCCTCGTGGTAGACGGGCGCGGGAACGACATCCTGATGAACCAGGCCCAGCGGCGTACCCATTTCATCGGGCTGCCGCCCGGCCGGGACGACGGGCCAGAAGACGAGCTGCTGCTGTTCGAGGCGGACGGGGTGACACCGATCCCGCCGGAGGAGCGTCCCGTGACCCAAGCCTTGCAGGGCAAGGACTACCGCGGGCGCATCATCGCGATCGGCACGGACGGATCCCAGCAGCACCTCTCCGTCTCGGCCTCGTCGATGTATGACGAGGAGGACCACTTCGACGGTACCGTGGTGGTCTTCCAGAACGTCACGGACCTGATGGACGCCATTCAGACCCGGGAGCGGTTCGTGGCCGAAGTCTCCCATGAGTTCCGCACGCCGTTGACCTCGATCATCGGCTATCTGGACGTCGCGCTGGACGAGGACCTGGACCCGATCGTGCGGAAGTTCCTGATCACCTCTCAGCGCAACGCGGATCGTCTGCTGGGGCTCGTGACGAGCCTGCTGGACTCCGCCGCGGACAGTTCCACGGTCACGGTGCAGGAGGTTAACCTGGCGCGGCTGGTGCAGAACAGTGTGGAATCCGTGGAGGTCCAGGCCAAGAAGGCGGGGCTCCGCCTGACGGCGGACCTCCCGGACCGGATGGGCGCGGAGGCCGACCCGGTCAAGATGAGCCAGGTGGTGGACAACCTCCTCTCCAACGCCATCAAGTACACGCCTGCCGGCGGCTCCGTCACCGTCGCGCTCCGCCGGCTGGGTGGTGTGGGTGGTATAGGCGGCGTGGATGGCGGCGTGGATGGCGGCGGGGACTGGGCCGAATTGACGGTCCGAGACACCGGTTTCGGGATGACGAAGGCGGAACGGGAGAGGCTGTTCACGAACTTCTACCGGACCGAGCACGTGCGCAAAGCAGCCATCCCGGGCACCGGCCTGGGGCTGGCCATCACGCAGGGCTTCGTGCGGGCCCACGGCGGGGAGATCCTCGTGTCCTCGGAGAAGGACGTGGGCTCCACGTTCACGGTCCGCATCCCGATCGCTGGTTCGACCTTCTGACCCCGCCTCCCTCAGCATGTGGAACCATGCCGAAAATCCCCTGGGCGGAGTGACCGTCCTGGATGGCACCTTGGCTGCATCCACCACCCTCGTCGACTCCGTGCTGGCCCCGGCCGAAGCTGATGGTGACTGGCGGGTGTTGTCGCCCTGCGGCAGCTGGTCCGCGTCCCCCGAACTGGTCTTCCCGACGCCGGCCGTGGACGTCGTGGACGTCTTTGCTGCCCCGAGCGCCGCTCCCGTTGCCGGCAGGGCACCCACCGACCTCGATTGGTACCCGGTTCCCCGGGACTGAGGTGCCGGGGCCGATCGGCGTCCCGTCCAGGGGTACCTAGAATGGTGGGCATGCCTTCCACGGTTGATGCCCCGATTCCCCATGCCTCCGCTGGTGTTCCTGCCGCCCCGCTCGTCCTCGGCATCGAGACCTCCTGCGATGAGACCGGCTTCGGGATCGTGCGCGGGACCGAGTTGCTGGCCAATGCGGTGGCCTCATCCATGGAGGAACATGTCCGCTTCGGCGGGGTCATCCCTGAGATCGCGGCTCGCGCCCACCTCGAGGAGTTCATCCCCACGCTGCAGCAGGCGCTGGACACCGCTGGCGTCACACTGGAGGAGATCGACGCCATCGCCGTGACCTCCGGGCCCGGACTGGCCGGTGCCCTCATGGTCGGAGTGGCCGGGGCGAAGGCCCTCGCGCTTGCGGCGAACAAGCCGCTCTTTGGCATCAACCATCTGGTGGCCCACGTCGGTGTCGGTGTGCTGGACGGGGTGGCCGAGAGCGGAACCGGGCCGGCCGCCGTCGTGCTCGGGGACGGTGCTTCGGGCGGGGATCCGCACATTCTGCCCGCCCCGCCGCTGCCCGAGAATCTCGGTGCCTTGCTGGTCTCCGGTGGGCACACGGAGATCCTGCAGGTCAACCGCCTCACCACGGACGTCACGCTGCTCGGCTCCACCATCGACGACGCCGCGGGTGAGGCCTATGACAAGGTGGCCCGTCTCCTGGGTGCCGGCTACCCGGGCGGGCCCGTGATCGACCGGCTGGCCCAGCAGGGCGATCCGAAGGCCTTCCGCTTCCCGCGCGGACTCAGCGCTCCGAAGTTCGTCGGCAGCGCGGAGGACCCCGGCAAGCACCGCCACAACTGGTCCTTCTCTGGGTTGAAGACCGCGGTGGCCCGGTGCGTCGAGCAGTTCGAGGCGGCCGGGGTGCCGGAGGACCAGATCCCGACGGCGGACATCGCCGCCTCCTTCCAGGAGGCTGTCGCGGACGTGATCACCGCCAAGGCCGTCCGCGCCTGCACCGAACACGGCATCACCCACCTGCTGCTCGGTGGGGGAGTGGCCGCCAACTCCCGGCTCCGCTCGTTGCTGGCCGAGCGGTGCGACGCCGCAGGGATCGGGCTGACCGTCCCCCCGGTCCGGCTGTGCACGGACAACGGGGCCATGGTCGCGGCCCTGGGGGCGCAACTCGTGGCGGACGGCGTGAAGCCATCCGGGCTGGACTTCGCCGCGGACCCCGGCCAGCCGGTGGAGAGCATCTCGTTGGTGGCCTGAGCCGGCCAGGGTGGTGGTGCATGGGGACTTCTCCCCATCGCTATGCTCCGGACCGATCGATAGGCTCTTCCCAGCGGGCCGACAGGGTCCATGGCCTCGAAGGGGTAGACCTTGACCGAATACTGGATCGACGTGCACGGATGCCAGCGTGTCATCTCAGACCTGCGGGAGATCGTGGATGCCAGCAATGACTTTCAGTGGGTCAACGACGACCTGATGATGGTCGACCGCCACACCTATGCGGCACAGGAGAGTTCGAACACCAAGTCGGACGCCGAGAAGGTGCATGCGGCGTACTACCCGTTCTTGGAGGAGAAGCTCGAGCCCACCTACGAACAGGTGATGCGGGAGCTGACCAACTGCATCAACGCCATGGAGGAGGCCGTCAACTACTACGTCTCCGGGGACGCCGCCATGGCGTACGAGGCTTCGGGAGCCACGTCTGACTTCCCCGAGTACCGTTCCGGGGATGGGACCTCCACCAGTGGCATCCCGTCCCCTTCGGACTCATCGGACCAGCAGGACACCACCGGCCCAGAGCCATCGCCCATGCCCAGCTACCCGGACCCGAACGACCCTCTGGGAGGTCAGCAGTACATCTCCAATCCCTATGAGGCTGCTCACGGAAGCCAGGGCTGAGTCATGACCAAGTTCGATGACGTGGAATGGATCACGGACGTCTCCCAGGAGAACCACACCTCGCGGTATTGGGACGGCGTGTGCTCCTGGGCGATTGGCACCGGCAATATCTCCTCGGCGGCCAACGCCGCGGACAATCTGGCGGAGAACTGCCACGAGACCTTCACCCACCTGATGCAGGCCGTGACGAAGTGGAACGATTTCCGCGAGGTCTACGGTGGCGCTGACAAGGATGCGGTCTTCGCGGCCATGACCCCGGTGGCGGAGAAGCTGCAGGCCATCAAGAACGCCGGTGCGGTGTTTTCCGGGGCCGTACAGGTGTACAAGGCCTCTGTCCAGGACTTCGATGACATGAAGGTCGACTACGACGGATGGGCCGAGGGATGGATGGAGACCTACCGCAAGGTGGAGTCCGATCACTCGAGCCTGTCTGACGACGAGTTCACGGCCAAGTACGGCATGAGCTACGCGGACAAGTCGAATGCCATGCGCACCACGCGTGACGGCAAGGAGGCCAATGGACCCGTCTGGGTCATCGACCATCTCAATGCGGCCCGGCGGGACCTGGCGAGCACGATCGACGGCGTCGACATGGAAGAGCTGGGGGAGATGGACTTCTCCCATCGCGGCGAATCCCTGACGCAGTATGAGACCCCGGAGGAACTGGCCGAGGCACTCGCGGACAGTCACATCTTTGGTGGCGCCGACCTCTCCGAGGAGGAATACCTGGCGATCGCCGAGGAGGTCTTCGCCCAGTACGACGACCTGCCCTTCGACTACATGGACGCCAACGGGGTCCGCTGGTCCTACGGCCCCAACGGGGAGCTGGTCCGCACCGGCTCGCCTATGGACCCGAACCTCAACGCCACCATCCTGGCGGTCATGAACGAGAACACGGACTGGCGGCAGATCGACTTGTCCTTCGACGGCGAGACCACCCAGACGGTAGCGGAGATGGCCTCGAGGTTCGGGCTGAACTCCCTGGGCAAGCTCACCGATTCCACCCTGGGCAAGGGTGTGATCGGCGGGTGGGCCACGGCGATCGTGCAGCTGATCGGCACCGGGGTGAACATCAACCGCTACCGGGAGAACCTCTCCACCGCCGCCCCGCTGCTCTCCGAATCCGAGTATGACTCGATTGTGCAGAAGTATGCCCGTGAATCCCTGATCGCGGATGGGGTGCAGATCGCCACCGGTGCCGGTTCCGCCGTACTGACCGCGGTGTTGGGCCCCGGTGGCATGGTGTTGGGCTTCGCCGTGACCTATGTGGCCACCGGGGTCACCGAGTTCATCGTCAACGAGGCCGGGGACCAGTCATGGGATCTGGACGAGATGCAGGACCGGTACAACCCGGACACCGGCGAGTTCGAGGTGGATTGACGGTGCCGACCGTCCCGCGCGCGTCCTCGTCTGCCCTGTCTCCCACCCTGCCCGTACCCACCGGCTGGTCCCCGGCCTTCCTGCCCGGGGCGGACCTGCTGCTGATGTCGCTGCCTGGGCCGGACCGGACGACCCCGGTGTTCACCGTCCGGCGGTGGAACACCAACGCTGACCTTCCCGACGGCTCTGAGGTGCACGACCCTCGAACTGATTCAGCCCCGGAAACCCCGCGGTTCGGGACCCGCAGTGGACCCGATCCAGCCCGCGGCTTGCCCGTGGGCATGGATCGCTGGTCGGGTGGGGACTGGTTCGGGCTGCGCTTCCTGCGCCTGGTGCCGTCTCTGGCCGGCCAGCCCATGGCGGAGACCCGCTGGTTGCTGTGGTCCGCGGTGGCCGGGCTGCCCGAGGGGTTCGACCCTTTGAAGGACACGCCGGTCTTGGACGCCACCGCTGTCTGCGCAGTGGGCGATCTGCCCCCGTTGGAAATGCTCATGGACTCGATGGCCGGTGCCATCCCTGCCGATTGGGCTCCGGCCCTGGCTGCGGGGCACCCCTCACCTCAGACGGTCGTCCGCGTGGACCGGAACGTCCGGGGCGCCGGTGGGACTGCGGCCCAGACGACGGCCAGGCCCGACGGCGGCCACGAGAGTCCCCGAGAGCTGTACAGCGCCGCAGGGGCATGGGCGGGAGCCTCGATGGTGGAGTTGGCGCCCACCGCGCTCGAGTTCCTGTGCATGCACCGCCCGGAAGCCGCCTGGGGTGAGCTCCAGGATGAGTCGGCCCGCCCCGTGCTGGAAGCCGGATTGGCCGATGCTGCCACCCGCCGTCTAACGGACCGGTCCTTCGCACTCGCCACGATCCTGCAGCACCCCGATCAGGTCTCCACGGTGACCATCCACAGTCAACACGGCCGTCACCGCACATTGGAGCTATTCCGGGCCGGAAGTCTCGTGGCCGCCGTCGCGCATGCCCTCCCGGTCCGAGGAATGCCGGACGGGGCGCTGATCGGTCTCTTCCCGGCTGAGCGCGCTCCAGAGCTGGTGCTCCGAGCCGCCGCGTTGGGCCCGTCCGATTCGCGCCGTCTGGGACAGGACACCGTCTCGCGGGACCTGCTGGTCCGGCGGGCCCTGAACCCGAAGACCGAGCTGCCGGAGCACCTTGCAGGCGACGCACGATGGCAGGACCTGTGGGAATCGGCCTGGTTGCTGTGGACCCTGGAGACCGAGGACCGGGCACCGAACGGGACCAAGGATGGTGTCCCCGCGCCGCTGCTCATGGCCCTCAACGCCGGCCGGCACGGTAATCAGGTCCTGACCCGGCCGGCTGGCGAGGCAGTTGGCGCTCACGGTGACACCAACGATGAGGTGAACCAGGGGGAGTCCGTGCGACTCGTCCCCGCCCAGACCTCAAGCCTGTTGGTGACCCTGCTGAACCGTCTCACCCCGCAACCATCACGGCATCGATAGAGGTCGAGACTCGCCGGTTCCCTCGACAACTGGCGCTCTCATGAGGCTTATGAGAGGGGATGGGGACTTCTCCCCATGGCGAGGCATGAAGACCGGCAGATAGCCTCGTGGTGAGCAGAGCCGAAGGTGACAGTCAACGGGGTGAGGCATGAGCGACTACGAGATCTATGTGGAGAACTGCCAGGGCGTCATCGATGCGGCCTACGGGACGATGGCTGACAAGACCGTCAACTTCTCCCTGATGGCCACGGAGGCCACGGAGGCCGCCACGGCCCTGAAGCCGAGCTTCGTGGTGGACAGTCGCGGAACCCACCTCGACTTCGGCACCTATCTGGATTCCTTCCAGGCCTTCTACGACAACCTGCTGAAACCTGAATTCGACGATGTCTGCAGCGACATCGAATTGGTCATCGGCGCCTTCCAGACGGCCCTCAACTCCTACACCGCCGGTGACGGGGAGATGCTCGCCCAGGCCAAGGCGCGTGAGGACGGTGTCTCCGAGGTGGGCTACCCGACGGTCATCGCCAAGGACGGTTCGACCCTGCATGAGGGCGGCACCGCCGTCCGGGAGGACGTCAATGGAGACGGTGTGGTCGATGGCCAGGACACCGGCACCCCCCAGGGGGAGCCGGGCGGCCTTGGCGTATTCGAAAACCAGGAGCAGTACCAGGAGGCCTCGGAATGACGTACGTGACCTTCGTCAACGGGGACGCCAACTACCGCAACTCCGCCTACCACCACGGTCTGGTTCCCGTTGCCCCTCCGCCGCCGAACACTTCGGAGATCAATGCCCTGGCGGATCGGGTGGAGACCGTCATGACCGATGCCTTCTGGGATGTAGCCCCCGTGGCCACGCAATGGACGGGCCTCGATGGCTTCTACATCACCGATGACACCGACACCGTCCTCAGTGCGATGGAGCCACACTTCCAGCGCCTCACCGGGATCAGGGACGCCGGACTCGAGGCCGCAGGGTACCTGCGGGCATTCGCCCAGGGCATGGAGGACTACGAAACTCGCCGGGGAACCTACCACGACAAGGTCCACACCATGGTCCAGGCGTACCTGGCCGAGGACAAGGATGAGTATGCCGTCAGTGACCTGATCAACCCGCTCATCACGGAGGGGACGCAGTTGAACGGCGTCCACTTCAGCCTCTACAAGACACTGAACGACTCCCTGGGCAAGATCGAGGTGGACGTCACCGGCAATCTCGGGTTCACCAAGTTCTCCGCCGGGCACAATTCCGTGGACTCGCAGGCCGAATTAGAGTCGTTCATCTTGCAGAGCGCCGGCTTCGAGGGGATCTCCGCCGAGGACGCCCGGCGGCTGGTGGCACATATCGATCTTGAGAGCCTGCCCTACACGATGATCGATGATGAGGGCCGCCGGTGGGTGCTGACCGAGGACGGCACCATGGTGATGAGTGGGAGCCCCATGGATCCCTACCTCAACGAACTCCTCCTCCGAGCCGTGGCGGAGGACCCGGAACTCCACGACGTCGAGATCAACTTCGGCGAGGACCACGACGGGGTCAAGCAGGTCGTCACCGGGGCTCAGTTGCACACCACGGTGGCTTCCATGGGACTGGGAGCGGCGACCACCCTCGGAGTGGCCAAGGGCGGTCCCGGGACACAGAGCCTGTCCTCGGCGGTGAGCGACAAGCTGGGCACCGCGGGCAAGGTCAAGGCCGTGTTCGACGTGGCTGCCAACGCCTCCCTCAGCACGCATGACATCGCCATGGGGTACCGCGCCCAGGCGCCGCTGATGTCCCAGGATCACGTCGCCGAGATCGAGGACGCCTACATCTCGCGGGAGACCCTGAAGGAGTCCATCACCACCCTGGCGGGGGTACCGACGGGTGCCTTGGCCGATGCGACCTTTGTCCAGTCCAAGGGGCTGTCCTATGTCGTCGTCTACTTCGTGGACGAGGGCGTCGCCCGGCTCGTGACCTATGTCGTGGACAGCGCCTGGGACATGCGCTGGACCGAGGACGAGATGATGGAGCACTCCCAGGAGATCGACTACACCGACGCCTACCACCAGTACGAGTATGAGGAGCTGTTGGAGTCCACCTACATCCACTCGGAGCCCGTGCCCCTCGAGCCAGACGAGGTGGTCACCGTGGACGAGCACGGCGAGATCCAGGTGGTGACCGTCGAACCCGAGGAGGCACCGACGGTCGATGCCCGTGGGGCGTCCGGTTGAGAACTGACTGGGGTGTTGCCGCAGCTGACGAGTACCCGCTGGCCGGGAAGGGCGTGACCGGGACGCTGGGGGATCCGCAGGGATGGGTGCGTCTGGCAGAGCATGAGCATGAGGACGCCTTGCTCTTCTCCGGGGCGACGCTGGTCCAGCACATGGTGCCGCGACTGACCCTGGACCGGTACACCGCGGACGAGGTCCGTTCCGGCCGGTGGCCGGATCCGACGGCCGAGGACGAGCGATGGTTCCAGGTCGCCGTCGAGCCCTATGACGACGGCTCCCGTGTCGGGTGGCGGGTGATGCGGGTGGCCCAGGAGGCAGGCGGCTCCATCACCGAGACGGCCTGGATCTTCGCCGACGCAGACGGCCTGGACATCATCCGGGCCAGATATGCGACTGCCGTCCACCCGGAGCTGGAGTTGCTGGCCACCATGGTCGTCTCTGAGGTCCGGGACGGCCTGCGAACCGGCAGGGAGTGGGGCGTGGTCGACTACGGGTACAACGGACCGCGGAGCCTGCCATGGACGCTTGCTATCACGAGGACGGGGTGGGCGTGGTTGCGGCGGCTCACCCAGGAGAAACGGGTCCACCGAATCGAGGAACTGGATCGGAGCCTGCTCGAGGAGGCCGGACTGGTTGAGGGGCTCGTCCCGACCGAGCTCGGTCACACCCTCGGGCAACGGTTCAGCCGCGCCCAGACGAGCCTCGACCTCTCACTCGGCCGAGAGGGCGGACAACAGTCCCACCTGAGGATCCGCGTGGTCGGCCGCTTCGCCTACACGGAGGAGACGTCGGGGGACCGCGTCTGGCTCGGTGTCCTCAGCCGACACCTCGTCGCCGACGTGGTGGTGCGCTTTGCCGGCATCTCGCCAGGCCTGAACCGTACCTTCGACTCGCCGCTGTGCCGGACGGCAGACCTCCAGGGCCGATTGGCCGACCGTCGCCAGCCACTGCCGGAGGGTGCGGGAACCGCCCAGTCTGAGGTGTGGCGGGACACCTGGTACCACTGGACCCTGGTGGGGACCTCGGCGCAGGGGACTGAGCTGGCGTGGCAGCACATCGGCACGCTCAACCACGGACAGTATGCCGTCGGGCGCCCCGGGCCGTATGCCGAACCGGGGTGGGTCCGCATGGAGCCCGTCCCCTCGTCGCAGCTGTTCCGAGCCGTGGTGGACCTCGTCCGGCCCGACCGCTCTCGAGTCACAGACCGAGAGTCCTGAGCCGAATTACCGTCGGTCTGCGACTCGGGGGGCGTCAGCCCCCGATCGACACCTGCGTCCGGGCCACCGCATCGGCGACGACCGCACGCAGGGGAGCGTCGGCGTCGTGCCCCGGGTTCTCCGCCACAGCCGCCGCCACCCGCCGCTGGTGCGCGGCCGCGCCGCCGCCGGCGAGGATGTCCTCCACGCCGGCCAGCTCGGCCGAGCAGCCGAGGCGCTCGGCCACCGGGGCCAGCCGGATCAGCTCGGCGCGCAGGTGCTCGGAGACGAGCGTCTCCTCGCCGGCCGCGTCCAGGATGATGATGGCGTCCTGGCCGTAGCGGGCGGCCCTCCACTTGTTCTCCTGCACGTGCCACGGCGGCATGGTGGGGATGGTGCCGCCGGCCTCCAGGATGTCGGAGAAGTCCTGCACCAGGCACTGGGTCAGGGCCGCGATCGAACCCATCTCCTCGAGGGTCGCCACGCCGTCGCACACGCGCATCTCCACGGTGCCCAGCCGTGGCACGGCGCGCACGTCCCAGCGGCACTCGGTGACGTCGTCGATCACGCCGGTCTTGGTCAGGTCCGCCACGCACTGCTCGAACCCGGACCACTCACGGAACTGGAACGGCAGCCCGGCGGTGGGCAGCTGCTGGAACATCAGGGTCCGCTGGGACTGGTAGCCGGTGTCCACGCCCGCCCAGAAGGGGCTGGAGGCGGACAGCGCCAGGAAGTGCGGCACGTAGTTCACGAGCCCGTCCACCACGGGCATCGCCTTGCGCACGTCATCGAGGCCCACGTGCACGTGCACCCCGTAGATCAGCATCTGCCGGCCCCACCACTGCGTGCGGTCGATCATCTTGCCGTAGCGGTCCGCCGGGGTGACCTGCTCCAGGGTCGGCTCCGCGAACGGGTGCGAGCCCTGGCAGTACACCTCCACGCCCATGGGACCGGTGACCTCCCGGACGGTGCTGGCGGACTCGCGCAGTTGGCCGATCCCCTCGGACACCGAGTGGCACACGTCCGTGACGAGTTCCACCGTGTTCAGCAGCAGCTCGGGTTTGACGTGCGGGTGCTCCTGCCCGAGGTGCAGCTCCGCCTGGTCCGCGACTCCGGCCAGCACCTGGTCCGCGACCGGCTTCAGCGTGCCGTCGGTGGCGTCCACCAGGGCCAGCTCCCATTCGAGGCCCAGGGTGGACTGTTCGGACCGTGCGAAGGGAAGGTTCATGGGCTCATCTTAGAACTCCCGACCCGGTGCTCACGGCCAGAAAGACGAGTGAGGGACGAGTGAGGGGCGGACGGGGACGGGCGAGGGATGGGCGGAGGGCCGGGCAGGAATCCCTACGATGGTCAGGTGAAGACCTCATCCCGCCCGCGCCAGTCCGCCGTTGCCCCCACGGCTGTCCTGACCGCTGTCCTGGCCGCCGCCCTGACGCTCACGTCCTGCACCACACCCCCCGGGCCGGACGGCAGCGGAGAGGGCACGACGCCGGCCCCCGGCTCCGGGGCGAACGGCACCGGGGGTGCCGGGGGAGCGAGCGAACCCGAACCGAGCGACCTGGAGCTGGCCTTGAACGGCCCGTCTGCGGACCTGGAGGAGGCTGCGGCTGACGCCGTCGCCGGAATGGACACCGCTGAGAAGGCCGGGCAAGTCCTGGTCGGCCAGCTCGGGGCGGCGGGGACCGATCCGGCCTCGATCGAGGAGCTGAACCTGGGCGGGATCATCGTGATGGGAGACGCCGTCCCGGCGGCCGCGGATGGCACCCACGATGTGGAGTCCCTGCAGACGCAACTGGCCGAGACCCAGGAGGCGTTGAGTGCGAACCGGGACTGGACCGGGATCATCAGCGTGGACCAGGAGGGCGGCCTCGTGGCCCGGATCAAGGAGCCACTGGTGGAGTGGCCCACGCCGATGAGCTACGGCGCCGCGGCCGCCGGGATGGCGGGTGCTGAGGGTGCCGGCGGTGGCGAGGGCGAGGGCGAGAGCGGTGCCGTCGGCGAGGGCGAGGACGCCGCAGCCCAGCTCGCCACCGACGGACATGCCCTGATGGGCGCCCAGCTGGCGGAGCTGGGTTTCACCCTGGACTTCGCGCCCAGCGTGGACGTGACGATCGGCGCGGACGATCCGGCCATCAGCGCCCGGTCGTTCTCCTCCGACCCGGAGACCGTGTCCACCCTCGGTGCCGCGGCCACCGCGGGGCTGCTGCACGCCGGAGTGCTGCCCGCGCCGAAGCACTTCCCGGGCCATGGCTCCGTCACGGACGACTCCCACGTGACCGCCCCGGTGCAGGACGCCTCCGTGGCAGATCTGGACGCCCGCGACTGGCTGCCATTCCGCGACCTGCTGGCCAGCGGGGAACAATACATTCCGATGGTGATGATGGGGCACGTCATCGTGCCCGAGCTGGAGCCGGATGTCCCGTCCTCGGTGTCCGCTCCCGCCTATGAGGCGCTGCGCGGACTCGCGGTACCCGCTTCTGCCTCGGACGGCGCGGCGGACGGTGCAGCGGATGGCGCGGCGGACGATGCCTCGGACGACGAGGCGGATGGGGCGGAGGTTGGCGCGGCTGACGGCACTCGGTCGGACGCTGAGCCGTATGACGGCGTGGTGGTGACCGACGCGCTGAACATGGGCGCCCTCGTGGAGCGCTACGGCGCGAACGAGGCCCCGGTCCGGGCGCTGGAGGCCGGCGCCGACCTGCTGCTGATGCCCTCCGACCTGCCGGGGGCCCGGGACGCCCTGGTGGAGGCGGTGGACGCGGGCGAGGTCCCGGCCGTGCGCCTGGACGAGGCCGCCGAACGGGTGGTGACCATGCTGATGTGGCGGGATCACCTGGCCCAGGAACTCGAGGAGGCGACGGACGAGGAGAAGGAGCAAGCCGGCGTCGGGAACATGTACGGGACAGAAAGCGGGACAGAAGGCGGGACAGAAGACGGCACTGAAAACGGGACAGGGACCGAGCCGGAGCAGGTCTCCCGGGACCTGTCCGCGGCGGCCATCACCGTGGTGGACGGCGTCTGCGGCGCACCGCTGGTGGAGGACTCCCTGCAGATCACCGGCGGCAACGAGATCGACCGTGCCCGGCTGGCCGAGGCCGCTGAGACCGCCGGACTCACGGTGGGCGCCGGCCCCGTGGTGACCCTCGTCGGCACCGCTCGCGGGTCCGCGCAGGGGGACGTGGTGGTCGCCCTGGACGCACCGTTCGGCCTGGCCCAGTCCTCGGTGCCCGACGGCGGCGCGAAGGTCGCGTTGTACGGCCGCACCCCCGGTGCCTTCGAGGCCTTGGTGGCCGTCTTGACCGGCGAGGCCGAGGCTCCCGGGGCGCTGCCCGTCGAGGTGGGGGGCTGGCCTTCCGGGACCGGATGCTGAGCTAGACCGGACCGACTGATGAGAGAGATCTGCATCACTTCTCGACATGTAGCCGCAATAAGCGACGAAGTGCGTGACCTAATCACCTAAGGTTAGGCTTACCAATGCAGGAGGCCGGAGACGAGGATGTCCCCGCCACGCCTGCGCTCGCAGCCCTGCACTTCCCAAGGAGTTCCACTCGCATGCAGATCACGAATCGACGCCTCGGCCTGGCCGCCCTGGTGACCACTGCCGCCCTCGCCCTCACCGCCTGCGGTGGCGGTTCTGAAGCCGGGACCACCGACAGCTCGGCCTCCGCCTCCTCGAGCGCCTCGAGTTCGGCCGGCACCAGCGCTGAAGCGCAGTCCTTCCCGCTGGAGATCGAGGACATGGCCGGCAACCAGGTGACCATCGAGTCCGCCGATTCGATCATCGCCACGGACAACCGCATCTTCCGCACCCTCGAGGACTGGGGCGTGGAACTGTCCGCCGCCCCGCTGGGCCTGATGAACGAGGGCACCGTGGACTACCCGTCCGATGACTCGATCATCGACCTGGGCAGCCACCGCGAGCCCAACCTGGAGGGCTTCGTCGAGGCCGAGCCGGACCTGGTCCTCAACGGCCAGCGCTTCTCCGGCCAGACCGAGGCGATCAAGCCGTTGATCGGTGACGCCGCCTTCCTCGATACCAACGTGGTGGAGGGTGAGCCGCTGGAGGGCGAGCTGCGCCGCCAGACCACCCTGCTGGGTGACATCTTCGCCCAGCAGGCCGAGGCCGAGGCCCTGGTCGCCGACTTCGACGCGGCCATCGAAGAGGCCAAGGGCGCCTACGATGCCGAGCAGACCGTCGTCGGGCTCATCGCCACCGGCGGCGACCTCTCCTACGCCGCCCCGTCCACCGGCCGCGCCATCGGCCCGGTGTTCGACATGCTCGAGCTGACCCCGGCGCTGGAGCGCGAAGGCTCCACCAACCACCAGGGGGATGACATCTCCGTGGAGGCCATCGCCGAAGCCAACCCGGACTGGCTCCTGGTCATGGACCGGGACGCCGCCACCTCCTCCGACGAGGGCACCCAGCCGGCCGCCGAGCTCATCGAGGGCTCGGAGGCCCTGCAGGACGTCACTGCGGTCAAGGAAGGCAACATCGTCTACCTGCCGGAGGACTTCTACGTGCACGAGGACATCCAGAACTACACCACCTTCCTCAACGACCTCGCCGAGGCCTTCGGCGCCTGACCCTTCCGGGCGTGGCACGGAAACGGCCACGTCAGCGAGGGAGTCAACACCATTCGGCCCGGATGTGACGGGCGGGCTCAACCGCCCGCCCAGCGCATCCGGGCTGAGCCGTGAAACGCCGAGGGGCCATCCGACCGCCGCGGCAGGACGAGGGAACGCCACCTCCGGCCGACCCCGACAGGGACACCAGTGACAGCACCTTACGAACACCGGAACCCGGAGGCCCAGACGGCCCCGTTGGGCGCCGACTACCAGACCGTCCACCCGGGAGGCCACGACGGCCTGCCCCCGGAGGCCAGCGGACCCGGTCGCCACCCGTGGCGCACCGCGGGGCCGCTACTCATCGGGGTGGTCCTGACCCTGGGCCTGATCGTGGCCTCGCTGTTCGTCGGCGTCTACGACATCGCCACTGCCGAGGGCGGCTGGGAGATGTTCTTCATCACCCGCGTCCCGCGGACCATCGCCCTGGTGCTCGCCGGCGCGGCCATGGCCATGGCCGGGCTCGTCATGCAGCTGATGACCCAGAACCGCTTCGTGGAACCGACCACCACGGGCACCACCGAGTGGGCCGGCCTCGGGCTGCTCGTCACCATGCTGGTGGTCCCCAGCGCCACGATCTTCGACCGCATGCTCGGCTCGATCCTCTTCGCCTTCATCGGCACCATGGTCTTCTTCCTCTTCCTGCAGCGGGTGACGCTGAAGTCCTCGCTGATCGTGCCCATCATCGGCATCATGCTCGGCGCCGTGGTCGGGGCCGTCTCCACCTACCTCGCCCTGCAGACGGACATGCTCCAGCAGCTGGGCATCTGGTTCGCCGGCTCCTTCACCGGGGTGGTGCGTGGCCGGTATGAGCTGCTCTTCATCGTGCTGGCCGTCGGCATCCTCATCTTCCTCCTGGCCGACCGGTTCACCGTGGCCGGCCTCGGCAAGGACATCGCCACCAACGTCGGCCTGAACTACAACATGGTGCTGCTGACCGGCGTCTCCATGATCGCGATCGTCACCGGCGTGGTCACCGTGGTGATCGGCGCCCTGCCCTTCCTCGGGCTGATCGTGCCCAACGTGGTCTCCATGTTCCGCGGTGACAACCTGCGCACCAACCTGCCCTGGGTCTGCCTCGTGGGCATCTGGGTGGTCACGGTGTGCGACATCATCGGCCGCGTGGTCATCATGCCTTTCGAGGTCCCCGTCTCCCTGATCCTCGGGGTGGTGGGCGCCGTCGTCTTCATCGGTCTGCTCGTCAGGAGGCGCCAGCATGTCTGAGACCACCTCTTCCGACGGTCGGATCCTGACCGCACCGGATACCGGCTCGTCCACCGCACCGGCCACTGGGCCGAGGGCTGACCCGGCCGACGCGCAGGGTGCCGTGCCGTCTGAGGCGACGGCCGGCGTCGGGCCCCAGAAACCAGCGCAGCGAAGCCGGCCCCTGCGCCAGTCCGGGCCGTTCGGGGAGCCCAAGCACCGCCGACGCTATCTCTGGCTCGTGGGCGGGCTGCTGGTGCTCGCGGCGCTGGCGACCTACGGGAACCTCGCGTGGGACAACCCCATGCCGCTCGGATCCGAAGGATTCTGGATCATCGCGAAGCTGCGCGTGGAGTCGATCGTGGTGATGCTGGTGGTCGCCGTGTGCCAGGCCGTGGCGACGGTGAGCTTCCAGACCGCCACGAACAACCGCATCATCACCCCCTCGATCATGGGCTTCGAGTCCCTGTACACGCTGGTGCAGACTGCTGCCGTGTTCCTCTTCGGGGTGGCCGGCGTGACCATGGTGGTCGGGCTGCCGCAGTTCTTCCTGCAGGCCGGGCTCATGGTGGTCTTCGCCGTACTGCTGTACTCGTGGCTGCTGTCCGGGCGCTTCGGCAACATGCACATCATGCTGCTCGTGGGTGTGGTGCTCGGCGGTGGGCTGGGCGCGCTGTCCACGTTCATGCAGCGTGTGCTGGACCCCAATGAGTTCGACGTACTGACGGCTCGGCTGTTCGGCAACATCTCCAACGCCCAGACCGAGTACCTGCCGTACGCCATCCCGATCGTGGTGGTGTGTGCCTCCGTGCTGTTCATTCGGGCGCGGCGGCTGAACGTGATGTCGCTGGGCCAGGACGCCACCAACAATCTGGGGCTGAACCACAAGCGCGAGACCATGATCGTGCTGACCCTGGTGGCCATCCTCATGGCCATGACCACCTCCCTCGTGGGGCCGATGACGTTCCTCGGCTTCCTCGTGGCGACGCTCGCCTACCAGTTCACGGACACCTACGATCACCGGCTCATCCTGCCTGTGGCCGTGCTGATCGGCTACACGATCCTGTCCGTGGCCTACTTTGTCCTCCGGAACATCTTCTACGCGGAAGGTGCCGTGACCATCATCATCGAGCTGGTCGGCGGCCTCGTGTTCCTCATTGTCATCATGCGAAAGGGTCGACTGTGATCACACTCGACGGCGTTCAGAAGAGCTACGGGGACGAGACCCAGATCGGGCCCGTCACCGTGGATTTGCCCCAGGGCGGCATCACCGCACTGGTCGGCCCCAACGGTGCCGGAAAGTCCACCATCCTCACCATGATCGGGCGCCTGCTCAAGGTGGATGCCGGGCAGATCCAGGTGGCCGGGCAGGACATCGTCAACGCCCCGTCCAAGGCCGTGGCCAAGATCCTGTCCATCCTGCGCCAGGAGAACCACTTCGTGACCCGGCTGACCGTGCGGCAGCTGGTGGGCTTCGGGCGGTTCCCCTATTCCAAGGGCCGGCTGACGGCGGAGGACGAGAAGTACATCTCTGAGGCCATTGACTTCCTGAACCTCGGGGCGTTGGAGAACCGGTACCTCGATCAGCTCTCTGGCGGCCAGCGGCAGCGCGCCTACGTGGCCATGGTGCTGGCGCAGAACACCGACTACGTGCTGTTGGACGAGCCACTGAACAATCTGGACATGCAGCACTCCGTCCAGATGATGAAGCAGCTGCGCCGAGCTGCTGACGAACTCGGGCGCACCGTGGTGATCGTGCTGCATGACATCAACTTCGCCTCCCGCTACGCCGACTGGATCCTCGCCATGAACGACGGCAAGGTCACCGAGTTCGGCACGCCCGAGCAGATCGTCACCGACGAGGTGCTGACGCGGGTCTTCTCCACCCCCGTGAAGGTGATCCAGGGCCCCGAGAGCCGCCTGGCCGTGTATTACTAAGCGCCCCCTGATGTTGAGTCTGGAGGGATTCACCTGAATGTGGCCGTTTTCCGTGAATCCCTCCAGACTCAACGCGGGGTGGGGGCGGGCCCGGTGTCGCCGGATCACTCCACAGGTCCCTGATCGGACTGTTCTGTCCACACACGGCGGTGGGATAGCGGCCTGAGCACCGCGGCCTGTTCGACCCTTGGGGCATGGACGAACCACAGAACCCACTCCACGCGGCGTTGACCGGACCGTATTTCTCGTCCTGGATCCTCCAGGAGCAGTCTCTACCCTGGCGTGCCCTCCACACTCCTGGGCTTCTCGCCGTCAGCCAGTCGATCTGGCGCCACGTCGGCTCCCCGGCCGATTCGCCGCATTACCTGAAACTGCTCCAGGGTATCCACCCGGAGGGGGCGTTCTCCCACGAGACGGCGGCCGCACTCTGGGGGATGTGGATGCCCTGGGGCAACACGGGATTCTCGCCGGTCCATCTGTCGAAGCGGCGTACGGACGGCGGGCCTCCCTGGCGTCAGGGGATCAAGGGGCACCAGCTACCACCCCATGCGAAGATCCTCGACCGTGTGGGGGTGCGGGTGACCTCGCCGGCGTGGACGTGGGTCGACCTTGCCGGCACCAGGATGTCCTTCGAGGATCTCGTGGCAGCCGGGGACAGCCTGTTGCAGCGGGGCAACGGCCCCGCCGGTCAACGGGAGCCCGGTCTTCATCCGCTGAGCAGCGTGGAGGAAATCAAGGCGACCATCGCGGTCCGGCCCAAGGTCAAGGGGATCGTGCGGTGCCGTGAGGCAGTAGAGCTCCTGCGCGCCCATCATGATTCACGGCCGGAGAGCCTCGTCAGGACGCGGCTGCTGGAGGCGGGCCTGCCTGAACCGGCCATCAACCCCGTCCTGCGGATGTCCACGGGGAAGACGATCCGGCCGGACCTCGCTTGGATCGATCTCAAGGTCTGCATCCAGTACGAGGGCGACCACCACCGCGCGGACAAGGACCAATGGCACCGGGACATCGGAAGGGACCGGACCATGCATCAGGATGGGTGGGTCGTGCTGAGGCTGACCAGCCGCGACCTGGAGTCCCACCAGTGGCGGACCTTCCTCGGCGAGGCCCGTCGGGCGCTCGGCATCGTCTGAGATTCGGTCCGCGGGGGCGGGGGCCCGGCCTGACGACCCGTGATCGTCCGCTTGAGTCTGGAAGGAATCACCTCCAGGGCGCGATTTCGGTGAATCCGTCCAGACTCAACGGTTGGGGGCAGCGGTGGTTAGGGGATCGATGGTGGGGTTCAACGGGGCAGGGGCTCGACCTCGACGGCCACCCGCTCCTCACCGATACGCGTCAGCACCAAGGTGGCGTGGCGGCCCGCGCCCTTGCCAGCCCCGCCCGTGGCCTTACCACCCTTACCGCCCTTACCGCCCTTGCCCTGGCCGGTCATGAGCAGGCGGCGGAGCTCCTCGGGCGTGACATCCACGCCGCGTTTCTTGATGTCCAGCCGCCCCACCCCGGTCTCCTTGACCCAGCGCCGCAGGCCCTTGACCTTGTACGGCATGACCTCCAGGACCCGGTAACCCGTAGCGAAGGGAGTGTCCACGGCATCATCCGCGCAGAAGTACGCGATGTGCTCGTCCAGCAACCGCCCACCCACGGCAGTGAACTCGCGCTCGATCAGGTCTGCGACGAGGCCGGCCCGGATCACGGCGGGATCGGGCTCGTAGAGGTAGTCCGTCAGTCCCTCGAGCCCGGCTACAGGTACTGCGGGGGAGTCGCCGAAGTTCTCGGCGGAGGACAGTTCAGCCGGCGACCTGCCTCCCTCAGCGCCCGACGCCGGCCCCGCGCCCCCCGCTGCCGACTCACCACCACCACCGGTCGCCGCAGAGCCGCCACCCAAGACGAGCGCCGACCGGCGGACTCCCGGGCGGGCCAGCGCGTTGAACCACAGCACCGCCTCGGTCAGGGACCCGTCCACGGACA
Source organism: Citricoccus muralis (assembly GCF_003386075.1). GTDB lineage: Bacteria > Actinomycetota > Actinomycetes > Actinomycetales > Micrococcaceae > Citricoccus > Citricoccus muralis. The sequence continues at coordinate 1,714,004 of NZ_QREH01000001.1, read as the reverse complement.
CCCACTGTGCCTCGCAACCAGCCGGCACGGAAGCGTGCGGCAACGCCGGCCCGAGCTTCACGCCCACGGGTGCCCCGGTATCGGCCAGCCGTTCCACGAAGGACAGGGGAGGTGAGAAGGCCTCGGGGTCGAAGACCCGGGAGGAGCCGGACGAGGACACCACGCGCCGGGCCGGGTCGAGCCAGAACCCCTCGAGTCGTGCGCTGGGCCGTGCGCTGGTGCCGCTGGTGTCGGGGTTCGCCCCACCGGACCCGTCCAACGCCCCCAGCCACTCCTCGGCGTCGGCGCAGACCACGGACGCATTCGGGAACGGCATGAGGTTGATCGTCGCGGCGGCGGCCACGGTTTCGTCCCGCTCCACGGCGGTGACCTCCAGGTCCAGTGCAGCCAGGGCCATGGAATCGGCGCCGATCCCGCAGCCCAGGTCGGCCACGGATGCCACCCCGGCGGCCGCGAAACGCCCGGCATGCAACGCGGCCACGTTCATCCGCGTGGCCTGCTCCAGGCCGGCCCGCGTGAAGACCATGTGCCCGGCGAACGGCCCGAACTTGGCAGCGGCCTTCGAACGGAACTTCAGCTGGGTCAGCACGGCGGACACCAGCTCCGGTGCATGCCCCTCGCCCCGCAGGCGAGTGGACAGGGCCAAAGCCTCGGACTCCCGGTATCCCTCCAGCGAGTTCAGCAACGCCCACCCCTCCGGCGTCAGCACGGGCATGAGCACCGTGTCGTCCTGCGTGGAGTCCGTAGCGGAGGTGCGAGCCGGACCGCCCGGAGCAGCGTGGGCGGAGTGGGCGGAGTGAGAGTCATGCGAGGAGGAAGCCACGGATCCACGGTACCGGCAGGCCCCGCCCGGCGATCCCACCCGGCGTTCCACATGTCCACCCGCCGCCGCAGGCCCACCGGTAGGCTGGAACCATGCCTGACCGTCCCGTTCTGCGCCCGCCGTTGCCCGAATCCACGCGCCGCCACCGGGACCATCTGGATCCGGATCAGGGCGGGGGCGGCGAGTCCGGCTTTGACTTCTTCGGCCGTTTCGAGGACGAACAGCTTGATCCCAGCGCCAATGGAGAGCACGACGCCGGAACTGCGGACTCATCGCCCGGCACCGCGGGTGCCCCTCGGCGGGACGTCGGCCGCAACTCGCGTGCCTCGCAGCAGGCCGCCTCGGCCCCGCTCTGGTGCAAGGTTCTGCTTTACACCTCGATGGGCGTCGGGGTGGTGGCGGCACTCCTGCTCATCATCACGGTGATCGCCCAGGTCTTCGTGGCCGGCACCTTCACGCTCGGCGGCGGGGACATGCTCTCCGATTCCGAGGCGGCGGATGCCATCCGCCGGGACGTGGTCTGGGTTCCCCTCGCCGGGCCGCTGATCGCGCTCGGTGCCGCGTTCGCGGGACTCTGCGTGGCCGCCGTCGGGATCTTCCGGGCCCGCCGGAACGCCTGAACCACGCATGACACGTTCTGGCACTCACCTTGACCGAGTGCTAAACCCGGCCTAGAGTCATTTCTGGCACTCCGGGGCACCGGGTGCTAAGCCTGAAGGACCTGCCATCCGGCACCCGCGACGACGGTTGGCCAGCCTCCGGCGCACAACACCATCCATAGACGCTGGCTGCCCGCACGCTCGGGTGGCCCACCCAAAAGAAGGAGAGTACAGACGTGTCTGTCTCTATCAAGCCCCTTGAGGATCGTATTGTTGTCCGTCCGCTGGAAGCCGAGCAGACCACCGCTTCTGGCCTGGTGATCCCGGACACCGCCAAGGAGAAGCCGCAGGAGGGCCAGGTCGTGGCCGTCGGCGCCGGCCGCATCGATGACAAGGGCAACCGCATCCCGGTCGACGTGGCCGAGGGCGACGTGGTCCTGTACTCCAAGTACGGCGGCACCGAGGTCAAGGTCGGCGGCGAGGAGTACCTCGTGCTCTCCGCCCGCGACGTGCTGGCCATCGTCACCAAGTGACTCTGCGCCGGACCCGAGCGTCCGGCTGACGCGCCCAGGCCCGGCCAGGCACCTGAGCCGGCCGGGCCTGCGGGCGTCCCGCGCCGCCGTCGTCAGTGGCGGTTCTGAATCGAACCAGCGCACGACGCCGGCCGCGCACCTTGAGCTTTTCCCCGCAGTTTTCATTGGAATTCGCAGATTTCCTTTACGAAAGGAGCTTCGTTCATGGCGAAGCAGCTTGCCTTCAACGATGAGGCGCGACGCGCCCTCCAGGCCGGTATCGACAAGTTGGCCGACACGGTCAAGGTCACCCTGGGCCCCAAGGGCCGCAACGTGGTCCTCGACAAGTCCTGGGGCGCCCCGACCATCACCAACGATGGCGTGACGATTGCCCGTGACATCGAGCTGGACGACCCGTACGAGAACATGGGCGCCCAGCTGGCCAAGGAAGTGGCCACCAAGACCAACGACGTGGCCGGCGACGGCACCACCACCGCCACCGTGCTGGCCCAGGCCCTCGTGAACGAGGGCATGCGCCAGGTGGCTGCTGGTGCCGCCCCGAACGAGATCAAGCGCGGCATCGAGACCGCCGTGCAGGCCATCGACAAGCGTCTGGGCGAGAACGCCGTGGATGTCTCCGGCAACCAGGTGGCCGCCGTGGCCGCCATCTCCGCCCAGTCGGACGAGATCGGCGAGCTGCTGGCCCGCGCCTTCGACACCGTGGGCACGGACGGCGTCATCACCATCGAGGAGTCCTCGACCACCTCCACCGAGCTGGTCATCACCGAGGGCATGCAGTTCGACAAGGGCTACCTGTCCCCGTACATGGTGACCGACGCGGAGCGCCAGGAAGCCGTCCTGGAGAACCCCTACATCCTGCTGAACTCCGGCAAGATCTCCAACGTGCAGGAGTTCCTGCCGCTGCTGGAGAAGGTCCTGCAGGCCAACAAGCCGCTGTTCATCATCGCCGAGGACGTCGAGGGCGAGGCCCTGTCCACGCTGGTGGTCAACAAGATCCGCGGCACCCTGAACGTCGTGGCCGTCAAGGCTCCGGGCTTCGGTGACCGCCGCAAGGCCATGATGCAGGACATCGCCACCCTCACCGGTGCGCAGGTCGTCTCCCCGGACCTCGGCATGAAGCTGGACCAGGTCGGCCTCGAGGTGCTCGGTTCTGCCCGCCGCGTGACCGTCACCAAGGACAACACCACCATCGTCGAGGGCGCAGGCTCCGCCGATGAGGTGGCCGGCCGCGTCTCGCAGATCCGCTCCGAGATCGAGAACACCGATTCGGACTGGGACCGCGAGAAGCTGCAGGAGCGCCTGGCCAAGCTGGCCGGCGGTGTGGGCGTCATCAAGGTCGGCGCCGCCACCGAGGTCGAGCTGAAGGAAGCCAAGCACCGCATCGAGGACGCCGTGTCCTCCACGCGTGCGGCTCTCGAAGAGGGCATCGTGGCCGGCGGCGGTACCGCGCTGATCAACGCCCTGACCGCCCTGGACGAGGACGAGGCCATCAAGGCCCTGTCCGGTGACGCCGTCTCCGGCGTCGGCATCGTCCGCAAGGCCCTGGTCGAGCCGCTGCGCTGGATCGCCCAGAACGCCGGCGAAGACGGCTACGTCGTCACCTCGCGAGTCGCTGAGCTGGAGCCGAACTTCGGCTTCAACGCCAAGACCGGCGAGTACGGCGACCTGCTGGCCCAGGGCGTCATCGACCCGGTCAAGGTCACCCGCTCCGCTCTGCTCAACGCCGCGTCCATCGCCGCGCTGGTGCTGACCACCGAGACCCTGGTGGCGGACAAGGTGGCTGACGAGGACGCGAAGTAACCTCGAGTCCCACTGAGGTCCAACGCAGAGGGGCCCCGGCATGCAGCGTGCATGCCGGGGCCCCTCTGCGTTGTCAGCGCTGGTGTTGTGCAACGTCTGCTGTGCCCGGTGCCTGCGTGGTGGATCGTCTGAGCGGTCCAACATCCGTCGCCGGACCAGGGCGATCGCCGGTACGGGCGTCAGGAGGCGTCAGTGAACGCGCTGATCCTGCGGGGCGATGGCTTGGAAGATCTGACCATTGGCCGGGAAATCCGGCACTGCGCTGGGCTTGGCGTAACCGGTGGCCCAGCGCTGGCTCAGCCGCTCGGTGTCGATATCCACTCCCGACCAGCGCATGGGAAGGCCCGCTGCGGACTCGGGACGAGGCCGGTCCATGAGCTGGACGTGGAGGTGTGGTTCGGAGGTGTTGCCGGTGTTGCCGACCTGCCCGAGCTGTTGACCGGTGTCCACACGGTCGCCGGGGCGCACGGTCGCTGAATCCCGGCGGAGGTGCACATAGGCGGCATAGCGGCCGTCGTCATGCCGGATGATGACCCGGTTTCCCAAGATGCTCCGGACCCCTCCGAGGACGCGGAGGAATCCCTCGAGGGTCATCATCCAGATCAGGGTGGGCCACGAATCGCGCGCCCGGTGGTCCCGCAGGTGATCAGTCACGTGGACCACCGTCCCGGAGGCCATGGCGAAGACCGGCGCCCCGTAGCTCGGGTATTCCTCCGGTGTGCTCCCACGGAGGGACCAACCCAGGGAGGGGGCTTGGCCCGTGGCCTCTTCCATGGCCCCTTCTGCGGTGTCCTGGGTGTCCTGGATGAGGTCCACGGCGTACATCTGGCCGTGGGCACGCACCCGGTGGCTGGGGACCCGGGACCCGGGGCTGTTGAAGGAGATCCACCGGCCGCGCACTGGTACGTGCACCGTGACGGGGTCCCGTCGTTGTGCCGGTGGGCGCACGCAGAACAGCAGCAGGGGAATCAGCATGCAGGCGGCGGCCCACGGGCGGGGAACCGGGGCGGCGGACATCACCACCACCATGAGGATGAAGAGCCGTACCCACCATGTCTGCCACCGGGCGATGGCCCGTCGGAGTGAGGGGATTCCACGTTCGGCGTTCGGCGGCATCACATCAGGTTCGGGGCGGGGTACTGGGTGACCATGGCCTCTACCCTAGCGACGGTGGACCCTGGAGGATGCTGTACTTTCGTCCTACTCCACCCCTGTACTTTTGTTCATTCTTGAGTAGTTCTCTCCCGACGTGGTTGATCCGGCCGCCGGATCATTGTTACCGTTCGATTGTTCACGCCATGACAGATGATTCCGTTGGTTGATTCACCTTGAGGCGTAGCGGTTTTTTGAGGAGGGGGCTCTTCTAAATATCGGTTTCTCTCCCATTTTGTCGCGCCCGAAAAGTAGATCTTCGGATCAGGTGGCACCCAGAGAAGAGAACAGGATATCAGTGACAATGACTGCTGTAGCCGAGTTTATGAATGCCCAGGAGATCAATTTCGAGGGCGGTTCCATGTCGACCGCAGGTGCACCGGTGCTGGGTACCCCTGCTGCCGCGGCTCCCGTGGCGGTGGCCACGTGCTGGAAGGTGGCCGGCGGTGTGGCTGGCTTCGGGGCCGTCGTCGGTGCCGCTGCCGCACTGTTCACCGTGGCCAACGGCGACTGAATCCACCACTTTCACACTGAACTGATCTGCGAGAGGGTCCCGATTCATGAAGACCGTAACCGAAGTGATGAATGAGAAGGCCTCCTACGACTTGGCTTACGGGGCGGTGGCTCCGAGTTCCGCAGCGCGGATCAATCCGGTCCTCGCCACGCCTGGCCTGGTGGCCTTCGGTGCGGCGTTCGCCAAGGGTGCGGCCGCCGGTGGCGCCGTTGTCGCGGCGGGAATTGCCGCCTACACCGTGACCGGGGACAGCTAGTCGGTCCACGCACCATGCCTTGGTAAGTCTCGGTGCGCGCCGGAGCCCTCCGGTGCGCACCGAGCTCTTCTCTGACGAATCTGTACACGTAGAAAGCAGAATAGGTGAAGTTTTCCGACGCGCTGAGATCGGTCTTCCGTCCCGTCAGCCTGGGGAGGGAGCAGGCAATGGTGGTCTCCGAGAGGATCGTTTCGGTGGCCACCACGATCTCCTCGCTGGAGTATCTGGTCCAACACCGGCACATGGACCCCGGTGGCCTCAACGATTGGGACAGCATCAAGAAGGCCCGTGAGATCGATAACCGAGTCCTGCGCTCCGTGGTTTCGAGACTCAGCGGGAAGCAGGTGTCCTTGGGCCTCCATGCTGGGCGGCTTGCGGCCAGCGCTGGACTCCTGGTCCTGCCCGCCTCCTGGTCCACCGTTCGTGGAGTGCTCGGTCTCTACAACTCGGCGTCGTATGCCCTCCTGACACCCCGGCATCGATTCGGCACGGATGGTTCCGACCAGGTGGGCACCCTCGTCCAGACCTTCAATGGCCTGGCGCGGCTCTCCAGGTCCCCGCGGTCGAAGGACACGTTCCTCTGGGGCCTCGCGCTCCAGACCGGCATGGCCTACGGCTTGTCCGGATGGGTCAAGATGGCGGGCCCGCTGTGGCGAGACGGAAGCGCGCTCTCCGGGATCATGCGCACCAAGACGTACGGCTCCCAACCCTTCTTCCGCTGGACCCAGAGGTCTCCCAAGCTCGCCCGGACTGTAACCCAGGCCGCGCTGGCCTTCGAAGCACTGTTCCCCCTGGTGTTCCTGACGCGTGGACGGTTGACGAAGTCGTTCCTGCTCACCGGCGTGGGCTTCCATGCCGTCAACGCTGTCCTGATGGGATTGGGCCGCTTCCTGCTGGCGTTCCCTGCGATGTACCCGGCACTGGCCTATGTCACGATGCCCAAGGACCACCCGGCGGGGCGGGATAGGGATGACTCCGTGCTGCCGCTCTTGGGCCTGGGCGCCGTCGGGGTCTGCGTCCACGCCTGGCTGGTGAAGGCCAACCGGCGGAAGATCGTGATGGAGGGTTGGCCGCACACGCTCTCGATGACCACCCGGCGGACCAACGAGTATCGGTATGAATGGGGCGGGCCCCGAGGGGATGCTTCCGAGCCGGTGTACCTGTTCACCCCGGCCATGGCTGCCACAGCAGAGCATTTCGCTTGGATCACCGAGAGCCTGGCGTACAACCACGGCAAGCGGGTGGTGATGGCCAGCCGCCCCGGCTATGCGGCCAGCCTGCGCCATGCGACGGAAGAGTTCACCTTGGACGAGGCACTCGACGACCTGGAGGATCTGGTGGCCGAGACGGTGGCCCCGGATCAGAAGGTGGTGCTGCTCGGGCACTCGTTGGGCGGAGAACTCGTCCGACGCCTGGCCTTGCGGCTGGGCCCCTCCAAGGTTCAGGCCGTCGTCTACCTGGACCCGACCCACCCCGCTGAACTCAACCGTTCGGAGCAGCAACGTGAGGGCGCCGAGAAGATGACGGACTCGCTGGGGCAGATGGTCCGCTATCTGAAGTGGGGTACCGGCTTCCTGATGAAGCGGCCGCAATGGGTCGACTCCTTCCCCCACAACTATCAGGAGCGTCATATGGCGCACTACTCGGATTCCCGGCTCTGGGAGGCGGCGTTGCGTGAATGGAACGCGGTGTATGAGGAAATGCTGGCCTTCACGGGCCCCCTCGAGGTTCCCGACGTCCCGGCACTTCTCATAGCCGCCGATGACACGCTGAACAGCTTTCCCGAGCAGGGGGCGCTGTATGAGGAACTGGTGCCGGGCAGCGAGATCGAGACTCGTCAGGATCGTCAGTACCGGATCCTCCCGCACGCCAACCATGACTCGATGCTCAGCGACAGCAAGGTTGCCGAGAAGGTCGTCGGCCATCTTGTGGCCTTCATGCGGGCACAGAAGATGACAGAGGTGGTGGCGTCATGAAGGTGATGCACGGTCTGATGGAGCCCGTCCGCAGGAGTATCCGGGACGAGGGGCTGCTGCCCCGCCTGGCGGTGGCCGGTGCGACGCTTCTGACGTTGACGGCCCAGCATCCGCATGCCAATTTCAACCGCCCACGGGGCCGTTGGGACGTCTTCTCATCGATACCGAACTGGAAGTTCTTCGCCCCCTATCCGGCCACCAAGGACTACCACTACACCTACCGGGTGCGGACGGCTCAGGGGGACACGCTCCTGTGGCAGGAAGTCGATCTCGTCGTCCCCCGTCAACTACGCCATGCGATCTGGTTCGCAAGCCGCCGGACGGGAAAGGCTGTCTTCGACATCTGCAGCAGCCTCATGACCAGGGTCGCCGAACCCAGCAGCGGGCACGTCAGCGCCTATCCCGAGTACCAGCTGATGACGGAGTTCATCCGCCGCCAGATTCGCGAGGACCACCCGTCCGTCGAGGTGAGCGACTTCCAGTTCGCCATCGTGGAGTCATCGGGCTATGACGAATCGGAGGATCCGCGCCCCGTCTTCATCTCGATGACCGAGCCGTTCGATGCAGCGGAGTCCCAGTACAGCTATTGAGCCGGGACGATCCGCGGGGAGGTGGGGAGATCCTGTGCCCCGCGGGCGTATCCGCCGACGAGGAGGAACATATGACCGATGCATCCATGACCGCCACGCATCCGGGGGCCGAGGTGCTGAATCGTGATGGCGTCGAGGACACGGGCTACGGCCGTGAGTTCGCCCCGTTCTATGACCGGATCTTCCGGCATGACGAGTCCGCGGAAATCACTGCGGAAGGTCTGGCCAGGATCCATCCGGACATCGCCCAGGGAACCTTGGAGCTCGGAGTCGGAACGGGGCGCATTGCCTTACCGCTGGCACGGCGCATCGGTCCCGTCGATGCCGTGGACTCCTCGGTGGAGATGCTGTCCGTTCTGGAGGAGAACCGGAACGGTGAACCCGTCCAGGCCATGCACGGGAACTTCGTCCACGAGCTGCCGGGCCGCCGCTACGGCATGATCTTCGCGGTCTGCCAGACGATGTCGATGGTCCGCAGCCGTGCCGAGCAGCGGCGTGCGATGCACCGCGTGGCCCACGCGCTGGCCCCCGGGGGGATCTTCGTCGTCGAGACCGGCAACCCCGTCCAGGTCCACGCCCTCATGGGAGGGGAGAACCCCTCCGTGGCCACTGTTCCCCTCGAGGCGCAGGGCGGGTGGCTGACCACATACTCACAGGTCACGCCGGATGAGTCCGGACATGAGACCTGGCGGTGTCGTCAGGTCTGGATCGAGCGGGACGGCAGTCTCCACACCGGGGTTGAGCAGTCGCTCTTGACTCCGTTGGACGTCATGGACGGGTTGGCGCTGGAGGCCGGGTTGATTCCTGAGCTGCTCTTCTCCACGTGGCTGGGGGACCCCTATGGAGGCCAATCGGCCCTGTACATCAGAAGCTATCGCCGTCCGACGGAGACGGCGCCGTTGGAAGGGGAAGCACAGTGAAATGGAATGACCTCGTGGTCGGTGGACTGATGGGGATCGTCTCGGCAGTGGTCCTGGCGCAGTTCATGGACATCATCCCAGCGGTCGTGATCGCCATCATCGCCGGAGTGTCCGTCGCGTTCGCATCACGTACCGCGACTAGTAAGTCCGAAGGGTGAGGCTCCGCTTCCTCGCGGCCCAGCAGGGGGGCCTGCTCAGTGCCGGCATCCTGCTGTCGCTGGTGGGCACCATTGCCATGCTGGTCCAGCCATTATTGGTGGCCGCCCTGATCAGCGCACTGGTCGGCGGTGAATCTGCCGCCGCCGAGATCACCACCTTGGTGGTGCTGTTCACTGCGGACGTGATCTGCGGTGCCGTGGGAGGTTACCTCGTGGCCCGCGCCGGCGAGAACATCGTCCTTGATCTCAGGGTCCTGGTGATGCGGCGCATCCTGCGGGCCAAGATTCCCGCCCTGGCGTCCAGGGACCGCGGCGACCTCTTCACCCGGGTCTCCGCTGACACATCGCTGGCCCGTGTGGCACTGTCTTCATCGGTCTCCCAATTGGCCACGTCCGTGCTGTCCGTGGTCGGTTGCCTGGCCCTGATGTTTGTCCTGGACCTCTGGCTGGCTCTCCTGAGCGTGGCGACGGTGGCCGTGACGTCCATCGCCTGCGTGGGACTGGTGAAGGCCATTCGGCGGTCCGCGGTGGAGAACCGCCAGCACAATTCGGACTTCGGCTCGGTTGTGCTCTCCCAATTGTCCAATGTGGAGACCATCAAGGCACTCCAGGCTGAAGGCGACGAGCTGGACCGCTCGACGGCACAGGCCACCCGAGCTCGCGGCTCGGGATTGAAGGTTGCCCGGATCGCCGCCCTGCTGACTCCGGCCATGAACGTCGGAACCCAGCTGGCCCTGGCATTGGTCATCATCGTGGGGGCCGCCCGCGCGGGCCAGGGACTGATGTCCATGGACGCCCTAGTGGCGTTCATCCTCTACGTGCTGTACCTCGTCTCGCCGCTCGTGGTGGCCCTGATGTCCGTCTCACAGTTCCAGCAGGGACGGGCGGCGTTGGACCGGGTGGGTGAGCTGAACCAGATCGAGGCTGAGGGCTTCCGTGACGAGAGTCCCCGGGGGGAGCATCTTGTACGGTCACCGGTCGCCCTGGCGGCAGCGGAACCAGCGGACTCCGTCACCGTCGCGCCGGCCGGTGAACTGGTGCGGTTCGACGGCGTCGGACTGACCTACGCAGGGCGTGAGGAGCCCGCTCTGCGTGGCCTCGACCTCATGTTGCCGGTCCGGGGCCTGTCGGCCATCGTCGGGCCCTCCGGTGCCGGCAAGTCCACGGTCTTCAAGTTGCTGGAGCGTTTTTATGACGCCGATGAGGGGACCGTGTACTGGAAGGGTGAGGACATCCGCTCCCTTGCGTTGGAGGACCTGCGGGCCAGGATCGGCTTCGTCAGCCAGGACGGCAGTCTGACGCGTGGTTCCGTGTGGGAGAACCTCACGCTGGGCGCCCCCGGAACCTCCCGTGCGGCAGCCTGGGACGTGCTGGGCGCCGTGGGGCTCGATGACACCGTCCGTAGCCTTCCTCAAGGATTGGACCATGTCCTGGGGGAGGAGGGATCAGGACTCTCCGGTGGTCAACGTCAGCGGCTGGCCTTGGCCCGCGCCCTGTTACGCCAACCGGAGGTGCTGTTGCTGGATGAGGCCACGGCCCACCTGGACTCAGATTCCGAGGCGCGTATCTCCACCGTCATCGCCTCGCTCGCCCGGAGCATGCAGGTGGTCATGATCGCTCACCGGTTGTCCACCGTGGTGGGAGCGGCCCAGATTCTGGTCCTGGAGGACGGTCGAGTTACCGGAACGGGTCGTCACGGCGACCTGATGCAGGACCACGAGACGTATCGACGGCTGGTCTCCCAGCAGTTCGAGCAACCCGTGGCCGGCCGTTGATGCATCGCCTCGCGGACCGAACAGCCCGAGGGATGAGGCGGGCTGTCCGGTCCGGGTGATCAGGCGCGGGACGACTCGCTCTCGCGTTCGGCACCGGTGCCGGCGCCGCCGTCGTCATTGGTCTCGAGCGGGGCCTCATCATCGGCGAGCAGGTTGCTGCCGGAGCGGGAGGCGTTGTACTTGTCCTCATCCAGAATGCCCTCCTGCTTGGACACCAGTGTGGGCACCAGGGCCTGGCCCACCACGTTGACGCCGGTGCGGCCCATGTCCACGATCGGGTCCACGGCGAGCAGGAGCCCGACGCCGGCCAGCGGCAGTCCCAGCGTGGAGAGGGTGAGGGTGAGCATCACGACGCCGCCGGTGGTGCCCGCGGTGGCCGCGGAGCCCAGGACGGAGACGAGGATGATCAGCAGGTAGTCGCTCCAGGCCAGGTCGATGCCGAAGAACTGGGCCACGAACATCGCGGCGATGGCCGGGTAGATCGCGGCGCAGCCGTCCATCTTGGTGGTGGCGCCGAGGGGGACGGCGAAGGAGGCGTAGCCGCGGGGGACGCCGAAGTTCCGCTCGGCGACGCGCTGGGTCACCGGCAGGGTGCCGATGGAGGACCGGGAGACGAAGCCCATCTGGAAGGCCGGCCACATGCCCGTGAAGTACTGGCGGATGGACAGGCCGTGGAACTTGGCGAGCAGCGGGTAGACGACGAGCAGCACGATCGCCAGGCCCACGTAGATGGCGGCCACGAACTTGGCCAGCGTGCCCATGGTGTCCCAGCCGTAGGAGGCCACGGCATTGCCGATCAGACCGACGGTGCCGATCGGGGCGATGCGGATGATCCACCACAGCACCTTCTGGATGACCTCCAGCATCGAGGCGGAGAAGTCCAGGAACGGCTTGGCCTTCTCGCCGAGCTTCAGGGCGGCCACGCCCACGGCGATCGAGATGACCAGCACCTGCAGCACGTTGAAGCTGACGGAGGTGGACATCGAGCCGTCCTCACCGGCGGTGGTGCTGGCCGAGAGTCCCAGGAAGTTGGACGGGATCAGCCCCTGCAGGAAGGCCCACCAGCTGCCGGTCTTGCCCTCATAGTCCGGCGGAGCGGTCTGTCCGGTGCCGACGCCCGGCTGCATGACGGCCCCGAGGATGATGCCGATGACCACGGCGATCAGCGAGGTGATGGCAAACCAGAGCAACGTCTTGGCGGCCAGCCGGGCAGCGTTGGTCACCTTGGCCAGGTTGGCGATGGAGGCGACCACGGCGAAGAACACCAGCGGCACGACGGCGGCGCGCAGCAGGGAGATGTAGCTGGAGCCGAGCACCTCCAGGGTGGTGCCGAGGCCGTTCGGGGTGTCCGCCGTGTGCCCGGTGGAACGGGCGGTGAGGCCGAGGATCAGGCCAAGGACCAGGGCAGCGAGGATCTGCACGCCGAAGTTGGTCATCCAGCCGGGCAGGCGCCGGACAGGGGTGGGAGTGGGTGCGGTGGTGGAGGAAGTCACCGATGAAGAGTAGCGCTCGTTTACCACAATGTTGCATCGGTGTTTCGTCAGATGACGTCACTGTGACCCGTGACTCGGCGGTGCGGGTCTGATGCGGTTTCGGGTTCGCCCGGATGGCGCCGCCGCGCGTCGAGGGTACCCTCGAGGCATGACCAGCACCCTTGACCGGCCGCCCTCGGGCGAGGGTCCGCGGGGCCGGAACGGGCACGGAAACGGACGCCGCCCACGACGCCGGCCCGGCACCGAGCGCGAGGCGGGCACCGAGCGTGACGGTCGGTCCGCGCGTCGGGAATCCCGGCGAGCGAAACGGCGCACGAAGGCGCGGCGCGGGGTCCTCTCTATGTTGGGCAAGCTGTTCATCACGGACGTCATCGCCGAGTCGGACCGAACCGAGGTCGCCACGCAGTGGCGCGCCGAGCAGACCCCGGTGGATGACGGGATCGGCGCGGAGTACCGGGACGACTTCCCGGTGGTCGAGGGCGAGGGCACCCTGGGCCTGCTGCACGTGCCCAGCTGGGGGGAGGACTTCGAGGTCCCGATCGGTTCCGGCGACGGCGCGGACGTCCTGGACTCCGGCCAGGTGGGCCACTATGACGCCACCCAGCCGATCGGCGCCATGGGCAACGCCGGACTCGCCGGGCACCGGACCACCCATGGCAAGCCCCTGCGCGAGGTCCACCACCTGGAGGAAGGCCACGAGATCGTGGTCGAGTCCGCGGACCACTGGCTCGTCTACACGGTGGTGGCCCAGGACATCGTCAAGCCGCACCAGTCCGAGGTGCTGGATCCCATCCCGCCGTTCGAGGGGGCCACTCAGGGCCGCTACCTCACCCTGACCACGTGCGATCCCATCTTCGGCATCACCGACCGCTACATCGTCTGGGCCGAGGCTGACTACTGGACTCCGAAGAGCGAAGGCCTGCCGCCGGCCCTGGCGTCCTGAACGGCAGCGGCCCGGGTTCAGCGGAGGTCTCGAGCGGGATCTGCGGAGAACCTGTGGCGCGGCTCACCGGCGGAATACGCGGGGCGGTCCGGGACGTTGCACGAGCCACTACATCGAACAACGTCGAACAGCCCGTTCCCTGCTGGCGGGCCTAGACTGGGCCCAACCCCGCTGACTGAAAGGCCCCTCGCCCGTGAGTGCACAGATTCCCGGTCCCTCGGTAGACCCGGTGGCCACCGCCGCCGATCCCTTCGGATTCGTCGGCCTGACCTATGACGACGTCCTCCTGCTTCCGAACATGACCGATGTCATTCCGGCCGAGGCGGACACCTCCACGCGCCTGACCAAGCGCATCACCCTGACGACCCCCATCGTCTCGGCTGCCATGGACACCGTCACGGAAGCGCCGCTGGCCATCTCCCTGGCCCGGCAGGGCGGGATGGGCATCATCCACCGCAACCTGTCCATCGAGGACCAGGCTGCCCACGTGGACCGCGTCAAGCGCTCCGAGTCCGGCATGATCTCCGACCCCCTCACCGTGGGTCCGGAGGCCACCCTGGCCGAGTGGGACGATCTCTGCGCCCAGTTCCGGGTCTCCGGCCTGCCCGTGGTGGACGCCTCGAACACCCTGCTGGGCATCATCACCAACCGGGACACCCGGTTCATCCCGGGCTCTGAGTATGAACACCGCACGGTGGCCTCCGCCATGACGCGGATGCCGCTCGTCACCGCGCAGGTCGGCGTCTCTCGGGAGGACACCATTCGGCTGCTCTCCGAGCACCGGATCGAGAAGCTCCCGCTGGTGGACGGTGACAACAAGCTCCAGGGCCTGATCACCGTCAAGGACTTCGACAAGGCCCAGCAGTACCCGGAGGCCACCAAGGACGAGGAGGGCCGGCTGCGCGTCGGCGGCGCCGTCGGTTTCTTCGGTGACGGCTACGAGCGGGCCATGGCGCTCGTGGAGGCCGGCGCAGACGTGCTCGTGGTGGACACCGCCAACGGCCACACGCAGGGCGTGCTGGACATGATCGCCCGCCTGAAGAAGGACCCGGCCTCCGCGCACGTGGACGTCATCGGCGGCCAAGCCGCCACCTATGCCGGCGCCAAAGCGATCGTCGACGCCGGCGCGGACGCCGTCAAGGTGGGCGTGGGCCCGGGCTCGATCTGCACCACCCGAGTGGTGGCCGGCGTCGGGGTCCCGCAGATCACCGCCATCTACGAGGCGGCCAAGGCCACCATCCCCGCCGGCGTCCCCTTGATCGCCGACGGCGGCCTGCAGCATTCCGGTGACATCGGCAAGGCGCTGGTCGCCGGTGCCGACTCCGTGATGCTCGGTTCCCTGCTGGCCGGCACCGCCGAATCCCCAGGCGACCTGGTGTTCTACAACGGCAAGCAGTTCAAGGCCTACCGTGGCATGGGCTCCCTGGGTGCCATGCAGACCCGCAACGGCCAGCGCTCCTTCTCCAAGGACCGCTACTTCCAGGCCGATGTGCCGAGCGAGGACAAGCTGATCCCCGAGGGCATCGAGGGCCAGGTGCCCTACCGCGGTCCGCTGTCCGCCGTGGTGCACCAGCTCGCCGGCGGGCTGCGCCAGACCATGTTCTACACGGGTGCCTCCACCATCGGAGACCTCAAGCAGAACGGTCGCTTCGTGCGCATCACCCCGGCCGGACTGAAGGAATCGCACCCGCACGACATCATGATGACGGTCGAGGCGCCGAACTACCGGACGCGCTGACCCGTCTCCGGGGACTAACCCGTCCGGCGCCTGCACTAGGCTGGAAAGCGTGAGCAACGAGATCGAAATTGGCCGCGGCAAGCGGGGACGTCGGGCCTACGCCCTGGATGACATCGCGGTGGTGCCCGTGCGCAGGACCCGGGACCCCGAGGACGTGTCCATCAACTGGCAGATCGATGCCTTCAAGTTCGACATGCCGGTGATCGGCGCCCCGATGGACTCGGTCATGAGCCCGGACACCGCCATTGCCCTGGGCCAGCTCGGCGGCATGGGTGTGCTCAACCTCGAGGGCCTGTGGACCCGCTACGAGGATCCGTCCTCCGTGCTCGAGGAGATCGCCTCCTTTGAGCCCAGCAACTATTCGCCGGCGAACACGCGGCGCCTGCAGGAGATCTACTCGCAGCCGATCCAGGCCGAACTGATCACCGAACGCCTGGCCCAGATCCGTGAGGCCGGCGTGGTGGTGGCCGGGTCCCTGACCCCGCAGCACACGCAGGAGTACTACGAGACCGTGCTGGCCGCCGGTGTGGACATGTTCGTCATCCGCGGCACCACGGTGTCCGCCGAGCACGTGTCCCAGAACCGCGTGCCGTTGGATCTGAAGAAGTTCATCTACGAGCTGGACGTCCCCGTGATCGTCGGCGGTGCGGCCGGCTACACCCCGGCGCTGCACCTGATGCGTACCGGTGCGGCCGGCGTGCTCGTCGGGTTCGGCGGCGGGGCGTCCTCCACCACCCGCCGCGCCCTGGGCATCCGGGTGCCGATGGCCACGGCCATCTCGGACATCGCCGAGGCCCGCCGGGACTACATGGACGAGTCCGGCGGACGTTACGTCCACGTGATCGCCGACGGCGGCGTGGGCAACTCCGGGGACATCGTCAAGGCCCTGGCCATGGGCGCCGACGCCGTGATGCTCGGTGCCGCGCTGGCCCGCGCCCAGGAGGCACCGGGCCGCGGCTGGCACTGGGGCGGGGAGGCCGCCCACGGGGACATGCCGCGCGGGGACCGCACCCACGTCGGCACCGTCGGCAGCCTCAACGACGTGCTGTGGGGCCCCAGCCATCACACGAACGGCACCTCCAACCTGATGGGTGCCCTCAAGCGGGCCATGGCCACCTCGGGCTACTCGGACATCAAGGAGTTCCAGAAGGTCGAGGTCCTCGTGGCCCCGACCGGGGACCGCTGAGCCGGGCCTGACGGAACCGCAGACGGCCTGAGCGAGATGACCACCACCGGCGGCGATGGGCGGATCGGGCCCGCACACCGAGCCGACACGCTGGCTACGCTGCGGGCCACGACGCCGGAGCATTCGTTGGATGTGCTGGTCGTCGGTGGGGGAGTCGTCGGCGCCGGGACCGCCCTCGACGCCACCACGCGGGGGCTGTCCACCGCTCTGGTCGAGGCCACCGACTTCGCCTGGGGCACCTCCTCCCGGTCCTCCAAGCTCGTCCATGGCGGGCTGCGCTACCTCGAGATGCTGGACTTCCCGCTCGTCCACGAGGCGCTGCGGGAACGGGGCCGGCTCGTGGAGGACATCGCGCCGCACCTGGTGCGGCCCGTGCCGTTCCTGTACCCCCTGACCAAGCCGTGGGAGCGGCCCTACGTGGGGGCCGGCGTCGCGCTCTATGACGGCATGGCCGCCGGGCGCACCGGGCACCTGCCCGTCCACAAGCACCTCGGCCGGTCCGCCGTCTCCCGCTTGGCGCCGGGGCTGAAGCCCGAGGCGTACATCGGCGCAATCCGCTACTACGACGCCCAGGTGGACGACGCTCGCCTGGTGATCGAGCTCGTCCGTACGGCCGCTGTCCACGGGGCCCGCTGTGCCTCTCGCCTCGAGGTCACCGCGTACCTCGGGTCCGAGGCCGGCGGCATCGTCGGCGCGGAGGTTCTCGACCGGGAGACCGGCGAACGGATCGCCGTCCACGCCCGCCGCGTCATCAACGCCACCGGAGTCTGGACCGGATCCATCCCACTCCGCCACCCGGATGGCCGCGAGGAGCCGGTGGTGCAGGGCATGCCGCGGGTCACCGCCGCCAAGGGCATCCACCTCGTGGTCCCGCGTGACCGGTTCACCTCGACCTCGGGGCTGATCCTGCGCACCGAGAAGTCGGTCCTGTTCGTCATCCCCTGGGACCGGCACTGGATCATCGGCACCACGGACACCCCCTGGCACGAGGCGGTGGAACAGCCCGCCGCCACCAGTGAAGACATCGACTACGTGCTCGAGCGTGCCAACGCGGTGCTCTCCGAACCGCTGGACCGGTCCGACGTGGTCGGGGTGTTCGCCGGGTTGCGGCCGCTGGTGACTCCTCCGGGTGAGGACGAGCCGCTGGGGGACACCGCTGCGGCCACGGGTACGGCCAAGGTCTCCCGTGAGCACGTGGTGGCGACCCCGTTGCCGGCGCTGACCGTGGTGACCGGTGGCAAGCTCACCACCTACCGGACCATGGCCGCTGATGCCGTGGATGCCGCCGTCCGGGCCGCCGGTGCCCAGGACACCGGGCCGCTGACCGGTCAGGACGTGACCGGCTCGGGGGAGGGCGTGCCCGCCTCCTGCACTGCCGACCTGCCGTTGCTCGGCGCGCAGGGCTGGACCCCCGCCTGGAACCGTCGCCTGCTGCTCGCCGTGGACTCGGGGCTACCGGCCGCCGTGGTCGAATCCCTGCTGCACCGCTATGGTTCCGGCGCCCCGGAGGTCATCCGGCTGGCCGTGGCCACCCCGGAGCTGGCCGAGGGGCTGCCCGGGTTGCCAGGACACCTTGCCGCTGAGGCCGTGCACGCCGTCACGCATGAGGGTGCGCGCTCGGTCCAGGACGTCTTGGCCCGGCGGATCCGCGCGGTGTTCGAGGCGGACGACGCCGGCGCTGCCGCCGCCGGAACGGTCGCCCACCTGATGGCACCCCTGCTCGGCTGGGATGCCGAGCGTGCCTCCGCCGAGGCCGAGCGCTACCGGCAGTGGACGTTGGCCCAGCGGGCTACGCAGGAGGCCGGCACGGACGCCGAAGCCCATGGCCTGCTGGTCGAGGCGGCTCAGGACTCCGTCCGCGATGTGGCCCGCGGTGGCCTGCCCGAAACCGTGAGTTCTACGTCCGGTAGAGAAACCGCGTAGTCTGGTGGGGTGCTGAAAACCGCCCTGAAACCCCAGTGGATCGCCGGACTTGTCTTGGCGCTCGTGGTCTCCGCGGTGTTCGTGCTCCTCGGGAAGTGGCAGATGGACAACTCCGCCTCCGCCCCGCCGCCGCTGACCCAGACCGAGACTCCCGTCGAGCTGACGGAGCACTTCGTCCCGGAGAAGGCGATGTACGGCACTGAGGCGGACCAGGTGGTCACGATGACCGGCTCCTTCGTCCCGGACACGGATGTGTTCATCCACCCGCGACTGCACGGCGACCAGGACGGAACCGAGGGCTACTGGGTGGTCAGCGCCTTCCAGGTGGACGGTGCCCCGAACGGCGAGGTCATGCCCGTGGTCCGCGGCTGGACCGAGTCCACCGCCCAGACCGACCCGGCGCCGCAGGGAGACCTGCACATCACCGGCAGACTGCTGCCCGCCGAGGGTCCCAGCCCGGAGGGCATTCAGCACACCGAGGACGGAACGGTGCTGACCAACCTGGCCTCGTCCGAACTGATCAACCTGTGGGACGTGCGCTCCTATGCCGGTTATGTGGCTGCTTTCGATGTGGTGGCGGCCGGCGGCCCAGGCTCCCCGGGCAGCGGCCAGGAGGTCGGTGCGAAGGCCGAGGGCGGCGAGTTGGAACCCGTGATCGTGGGCCCCCAGCCGCAAGAGACCACCTACAACTGGATGAACATCTTCTACGCCATCGAGTGGGTCGTGTTCGCCGGCTTCGCCATCTTCCTGTGGTGGCGGTTCCTGCGGGATGACTACCTGCGCAGCCAGGACGAGGACGAACTCGACCGCCAGTGGGCCGAGGAATGGAAGGCCGCAGAACTCGAGCGCCGCCGCACCGAGGTCCTCGAGACCAAGCGGAAGGCCATCGAAGAGTACGAACGTTTCTACGGGGCCTCTACTGCCCCGACGTCAGCCCAGCAATCCCAGGAGAACCAGTGACCACCCCGGATCAGCAGCCCCCGGTCGACCCGAACACCTTGCCCGACCCCGAAGACATCACCGAGGCGGATCTGCCGGCGCCTCCGCCGCGGCCGGAGAAGGGTGTTCCGCGGCGGTTCGCGGGGACGGATCAGCAGATCAAGTCGGCCCTGATGATGTACAAGATCTGTGCGTGGATCACCGGGATCATGCTGCTGCTACTCGTCGGCGAGATGATCTTCAAGTACGGCTACGGCACCGAGCTCTACGCAGGCGGCACTCTGGCCGACGGCTCTGATAACAGCTTGTCCCTCCAGCCGGAGGACTCGGTGACGGGTGGGCTCAACCTCTCCATCGCCGTGCTCATCGCCCACGGTTGGCTCTACGTGGTCTACCTCGTCGCCGCCTTCCGACTGTGGTCGCTGATGCGCTGGAACGGGATGCGTCTGTTGGCCATCGCCGGCGGCGGTGTGGTGCCCTTCTTGTCCTTCATCGTGGAACAGCGGGTCCACCGCGAGACCCTGCAAGAGCTCGCCGATCACCCCGAGGCCCTGCGCCGGTATTGAGGATCGGCCCAGTCTGACGTGTCCAGCGAAGCGTCCACCTACTGGAAAATCTCAGGTCGGAGTTCCTGAAGAGCCCGATGGACGAGCGGACGCCGATCATCCTTGCGCCAGATGGCATGGAGTTGCACCGGTTTGGGCTCCGGGGTCATGAGGGGGGCGAACTGCACCGTGCTGAAACCCAGTTGGGACGCTGAGGCCGGGACGATTGCAATGCCCCGGTCGGCGGCGACCAAGCCCACCATTGTCACGATCTGACTCACCGTGTGCGTGTACTTCCAGCGGGAAACGGGCAGCAGACGCACGACCATGTCATAGAAGTAGGTCGCATCCAGCGGCGAATGCATGATGAGGCCCTCGTTCATGAGGTCGTCGGCCGCGAGCGGACGGGTCCGCCGTGTCAGTGGGTGTTCAGCGGGCAGTGCTGCAACCAGGGCCTCGCTTGTGAGAAGCCGTGACCGGTAGACTTCCGGGTCCACAGTCGGGCGGGCGATCGCGATATCGATCTCTTCGTTGTCCAGCGCTGATAGCTGATCACGGGTCACCATCTCCCGCAGCTCCACGGAGACCTCAGGCATGACCTCCGAAATCCGGTTGAGGACCGCGCCCATCAGTCCGAATGCGCTCGCTGCCGTAAAGCCGATGCGGAGCACGCCCACTGACCCGGCAGCCACGAGCCTTGCGACCTCTGGTGCAGCATTGGCCACCCCGAGCAAGCGCCGGGACTCCACGAGGAAGGCTTTGCCTGCTTCCGTCAGGTCGACACGACGATTGTTTCGTTCGAAAAGTTGAACTCCGATGGTGGCTTCCAACCGTTGGATCTGCCTGCTCAACGGAGGCTGCGTCATGCGTAGGCGTTCAGCCGCTCGACCGAAGTGGAGTTCCTCGGCGACGGCGATGAAGGCACGTACTTGATCCAGTGAATAGTTGATGAGTGGACGCTATCACTGGTGGTATGAATCACGCATCATCTATGGGCCCTACCCCCGGATCGTGGACACGGGGTGTGATTACGCAGCAGGTTGCAGCGTAGCGGTAGCGACGGCCACCTCGTAGGCGATCGGCGTGTTGTAGCGGCACCATGTGTGGCGGCGCTTGGTGTTGTAGCGGGTGAGCCACTTGAAGACCTGGCGCCGGCAGGTCAGTTCATCTGGCCAGGTCTTCGCTTCCTGGAGGACCTCGCGCTTGAGGGCGGCGTTGAACGACTCCGCCAGTGCGTTGTCGGCCGAGGAGCCGACGGTGCCCATCGATTGAGTGACGCCGAGCTTGCTGCAGAGCGCGGCGTAGTCCTTCGAGCAGTAGACCGACCCGTGGTCGCTGTGGAAGATCGCCCCAGCGAGCGATCCCCTGGTCGCGGCGGCGGCCCTGAGCGCGTCCTCGACGAGCTCGGTGCGCATGTGATCGGCGATGGCCCAGCCGACGAGGCGACGGGAGTAGCAGTCGATCACCGTCGCCAGGTAGAGATTCCCACCGCCAGCCGCCTCGGACAGCGGCAGGTAGGTGATGTCACCGACGTAACGCCGGTTCGGCGCGGTGGCGGTGAAGTCCCGCTTGAGCAGGTCAAGCACCTTCTGATCAGCCGGTTCGGGGATCGTGGTGCGGACCTTTCGCCGCTTGACGTAGCCGGCGATCCCCGCGCTGCGCATCACCCGCGCGACCCGCTTGTGGTTGACCCGCTCACCCTCTTTGGCGCCGTCGTTAAGCTCGGCAGTGATCCGCGGGGCTCCGACGGTGTTGTCGGCAGCGTGGACCTTGCGGATCCGAGCCTCGAGCTCGGCGTCCGCGGCAGCCCGCTGCGCTCTGGCTGGTGCGCCTGCCTGCCAGGCGTAGAACGATGAGCGCCTCACCTCGAGGAGCTCGCACAGTCGCTTCACCGGGTAGGTGGCGGAGTTGTCGGCGACGAACTGGAAGCGACTCACCAGCGCGTCTCCCCGGCGAAATACTTGGCCGCCTTCTGCAGGATCTCCCGCTCGGTGGTCAGCTTCGTCGCCTGCACCCTCAGGGCAGCGTTCTCGGCCTCGAGCCGAGCCACCCGCTGCTCGAGCGACTCCTCCTCGCTAGGCCCGGGTGGCGCTGCGTTGGACTGCAAGGGGCTGGTGGTCAGCGTCCCGTCGGCAGCGGTCTTCTTGCCCGTCCCGTACGCCTGGAGCCAGTGCCGCAGCGTGCCACGCACGATGCCCAGGTCCTCAGCGATACCGCGGACCGTGGCCCCCGGGGTGGACTCGTACAAGTCGACGGCCTGACGACGGAACTCCTCGGAGTAGTTCTTCCTGGCCATAGTTCCTTGATCATCTCGCTCTCCCAGCAGATGCTGGATTCAGCGTGTCCAAGAACCGGGGTCAGGGCCCGGTTGACGCCCGCGAGGTAGGCGCCGAGGACGATCTGCTTGCGGGGCTTGCCGGACGCGGTGGTCCCGGCGGGTGTCGTGGTCATGGTCTCGTCCTCTCAGGCGGCGAAGCGGTTCGGGACGTCGGTGGGCAGGGCGAGCAGCCCGCGCAGGCTGTCGGCGTCGTATGCGGTGCGCGCGAGCCCGCGGGCCCGCAGCTCCGGGAGGAGGTCCGCGACGATGGCGTCGAGGTCGTCGGGCAGGACGGCGGGGCGCAGCCGCACGCCGTCGTAGCCGGCCCGGGTGCCACGACTCGACGAGGTCCGCGACGTCGGCCGCGGAGCCGGCGACCACGCGCGCGTCGGTGGACCATGCGCCGCCTGCGCGCTCGTCGAGGCGGGCCAGGCGGTCGGTCGCGCTCTCGCCCGCGTGGTCGAGCACGACGGCGAGGTCCGCCACCACGCGCAGACGCTCGCCCGCCCGACCCGGGACTCGGCGTCGTACTGCTCTCCTACGTCGCCGCCCGGACGTCGCGGGCGCGACTGCTCACGACGGTGACGGTGCTGCTGGAGCACTCGGTCCGTCAGGAGTTGGGCGCACCGAGGTCGATCAATCAGTGGAGGCGCATCTCGTCGATCGTGCCCAACGCGTCTGGGCCTGCCGTGGTCGCAGGGGGGAGACCCTGTACATCTAGCCCACCGACGTCGTCGTCCTCGTGAGGACCCGCCGAGGCAGTTCCAGGTCTGGCGAGTGCTGTGTCAGTTCTGGAGGACCGCGAAGAGGAAGCAGGCGAGGAGGATGACAGCCGTGACAACCACGGCTGCGGCTTGCGTATATCTGTGCCGCATGGAACCTCCTAAACGAAGTTGAAGCGTTCGGTGTGAACCCGGTCCGCGGGGACGCCGAGCCGCCCCAGTGCATCCTCCATGGCGTCCTGCATCGCACCCGGCCCGCAGATGAAGTACTGGTATGTCGGGTACGTGTCCCGCGGCAGGAGCCGGTGCAGCTTCTCCTCGTCCACGTATCCCCGCTCGCCGGCCCAGGTGTCTTCGGGGTCCGA
Organism: Citricoccus muralis; assembly: GCF_003386075.1. Taxonomy (GTDB): domain Bacteria; phylum Actinomycetota; class Actinomycetes; order Actinomycetales; family Micrococcaceae; genus Citricoccus; species Citricoccus muralis. Next base: position 1,690,737 of record NZ_QREH01000001.1, on the reverse strand, counting down.
GAGGACCGCGTGGACCTCGAGCGTCAGTGTCCGGGAGAGGTCGCGGATCTCGTCCCGGTAGGTCGCGTCCTCGAGCCGCCTCGAACCGTAGAACAGATGGCACGGTCGGGAGTCGCCTCGGGCGGCGAGCGTCCGCAGGATGCTCATGATCGGGCCGATGCCTACGCCTCCGGCGATGAGCACGAGCCCAGGACCCTCGTGGAAGTCCGGCGAGAACACCCCGTGGGGACCGTCGAGGTAGGCCACGGTGCCGGGCCGCACCGACCCGATCGTCGACGTGAAGTCGCCGAGCTTCTTGATGCTCACCTCCACCCGGCTCGGGTCGTCGCCGTTCGAGGAGAACGAGAAGGGATGCTGGGTGACGGCGAAAGGCGACCGGTCGACCGAGAGCCAGCCGAACTGGCCGGGAGCGAAGCTGAACCCGCTGTGGCCGACCGGTTGGAGCGTCACCGCGGTGACGTCTCCGGGCTGGTCCTTCACCTCGGCGACACGCCACGGTCTGCGGGTGCGCAGGACCGGGCGCAAGACGCGCACCCAGAGGAACAGGACGAGGAACCCGGCGCTCATCAGGACCCAGAGCGCCCGCTTCCACGGGAGGTCGACGTAGTGGTGGATCAGCTGGACGTGAACCAGGGCAGCAGCCACCGCAACCGTCGACAGGACGAGGTGCAGCGCCTGCCAGACCTCGTACGAGATGCGCAGCTTCAACCGCCACACCGACGTCGCGATCACCACCAGCAGGCACACCACGGCCAACGTCCCGAACCGCCCGGCCCACGGCGCCGTGAACGGGTTGACGCGCTCGATGTAGGTCGGGTCGACCAATACGATCAGCAGCACCGGATGAGCGAAGATGAAGGCCGTTCCGGCGACACCGACGTACCGATGAAAGTGCACCAGGGCGTCCTCGCCGAACGGTCTGGCGAGTGTCTGGAAGCGAGCCACGAGCACGAATTGCAGCCCCATCATCGCCAGGCCCACGAATCCGAGAGCCACGGAAAACTCGGTCCAGAAACCTCGCCGGTCTTCGACCACGCCGATCGCCGCGAAGGCGAGCGGGAGCACGATGACCGCGATGTAGGCGCCGAACCAGACTGTGGCCCTGAGGGTTCTCCGCACAGGCCGCCTCCCTTTCAGCCCGACCTGGTCGCTCGCGAACCGCTGCGCTCGACGACCTGGTCACCGTGGTGACACTGCGTGTCCGCAGAGGTCCAGGGGGATCCTATCACCGTATCGCAGCGAATGCGCGCGACAATCCGTTCGGTCTCAGATTTCGAAGGGCCGACGCCGGAGACGAACGCGGCGCTCACACCGTCGCCCCGCGGGCGGGCGCGATGTTGAGGTTGCGCGCGAACAGGTTGCCCGGGTCGCAGGAACGTTTGACCGCGCGGAGCCGGGCGAGCGTCGCGGGCGGGTAGGCGACGCGCAGATCGGCCTGCGCGACCGTGCCCTGGAAGTTCACGTACGCACCGGTGCCGTGTGCGGCGACTCCGGCGACTCCGGCGAAGGGGAGTTCCCCGGGGAGGCGTGTCGACGATGGCGCGGACCGTTCCCGGCCCTCGGTGTTTCATGCGGTACATGACGATCCGCAAGGGACATGCGACCGACGCCGCCGTCGCAGCCAGGAGCGTCGACGATGATTGAGCCCATCGCGTACGAAGTCATCGTCACCACTCGGGCCGCCCTTCCGCCTCACAATCCTTGTCACCTGTCCGTGCAGCAGTCCCGACCGAATCCTGGAGCTGGCAGACGTTGGCGCTCGAGGATTCTGGTCCAACAGGCGTAGCAGGCTCCTAGTCTTGGGCGACCTCGTTCACTACGGGCGAGAGCGACATGCGCGTGACGTGCCCTGCGCCGAAGCAGGACGTTTTGGGTCGACCCCCGGGGTCATCTCTAGACGCCAGCCGAGGAGTGCATCAGTTCGGAGATGAGCGACACGGTGCCCTTATTGAGCGGGGCCGAGGACTCCCCGTGCCCGGTCTTGACGACAACGAGCAACGACTCGGGACTGATGCCTTCGTTGAGGCATGTCAGGGCGACACCCTTCGGGTCGACGAGGAGATGCTCGTTCTGACCGGGTTCGAGGCGCGCCGGGTACGTAGGCCCGACACCGTGGGCGGGCCGGACGACCCAGAGATTTCCGCCGTGCCGCCCAGCGCGCAGGTTGATGCTGGACAGGACCGTCGTTCCCGAATGACCGATGTTGGTGACGTCGATGCCGATGAGCCGCTCGGCAGGGCCCGGCGTCCACAACGGGATCGAGATGCCGCTTGAGATCCTGATTTGCGCATGATCGCGTTGCCGGTCACGGATTGACCAAATCAGGGTTCCGACGGATATCACGATCGCTGCGATCGGTAGGACCGCGTCTGTCCAGAGGTTGGTGACGACGTCGACCGTGATTACCTCAGCCGCGGAGAACATGGCCAGAACGTACAGGCCTGCACTGACAGCCTGACGCCAGCTCCAGCACCGGCCCGCGATGTTCTGCCAGCTATCCAACGCAGACAGCCTTGACAGGGCTGCGCTGACACGTTCGATCGGCCACTCGTGGGGGTCGCGCTCGGCCGGTTTGATGACGCGGCGGCATCCGTTTGAGTGTCGCTGGGCCTGCCTGGCGAACCGGGGGGCGGCGTGCGAAGTCTCGCTAACGCTCGAGGCGGGTTCGCGGACGTCCCGCTCAGCCGCATCCGCGCCTGGCTCGCGCGCGTGAGTAACGTCCTGCGCACCCGCCTCGCCGACGGCGGGATCGTGGTCCCCGAGCTCTCCGCCTCTGTCGTCGAAGGAGACGACGATCTGCCAGGCGAGCGACTGCGCTACGAGTACTGGAGCCTGCCCGTCGTCGACGAGGAAGACTGGCCACGCGAAGAGCTGCCAACGAGTGCACTCGACGTTCTCGCGCTCCGGTTCCGCAACCTGCGAGTCCGCGACAGCGCTGACTAGCTCGCCGGCCAGACGCACGATCCCGCCCTCTCGATGCCCGCAAGAGTGCGGTTAGCACGCACGGCTTGCCGCGGCTCTTGCGATGTCGCGCGAGACTGTTGTGCGGCACGGACGCGGTTCGACTCGCTTCCTACTGCCTTGTCCTCGGTCAGGTCCCCGCGGTCGCGGGTGAACCCGTGACCGAATTCCGAGACGTGCGCAGGCGCGAGCGCCTGCGGTCTCGTAGCGTGCAGAGCGTTCACCACCCACCGAGGTAGAGACGGCCCTGCCCGGACGCGGTTGGAGTCCGGGCGATCCTACGGGCCGTGCTCAGGCACATTCGAGCGGTACCCGAGATCAGCCAGGAGCGTGGACATGTCGCGGAGAATGATCAACCGACGAACGCGCCCAGTCGACGCTGCGACCCCAACAGCGATCATGGATCGCGATCTGCGGGCTGTGCTGGCGCTGGGGGACCCGCGCGCACTCGATGCTTGGCTGGAGCACACCGCGTCTCCTCAGGAACGTTCGGATCAGCTTGATGAGCTGAGCGACGACGACGTGGTTGCTCTGGCGGGCGCGCTCGATCTGCCTACCGGGCTGGAACTGTTCGACGGCGTGGAGCCGGACGTTCTGACCAGGGTCCTTGTGCGACTGCCGCTTGCGCAGGCGGCGGGGCTGCTGGACGCCTTCGACGCCGATGTGACCGCGGACGTCCTGCGGGACATGCGCGCCGAGGAGCGTGAGCGTCTTCTGACCGCGATGGGGAGGGCCCATTCTGCGGTCGTGCGCGGGCTGTTGTCGTGGCCCGAGGACAGCGCCGCAGCCCAGATGAGCCCGAACGCCGTCACGGTGCGGCCAATCTGGGTCGTGCAGGACGCGGTACGCGCGATCCGGGTTGCCGCCGCCGATCTCCAGGCCGACTCGCACACTGCTGCGTACGTGTACGTCACGAGCGCCGACGCTCAGGTGGTCGGGGTGGTCACCTTCCGCGCGCTCGTCTTCGCGGAGCCGGGAACGCTCGTGGCGCAGATCATGGACGAGGACGTCGTCACCGTCGACCCGCTCGAGGACCAGGAGCAGGCCGCCGCGGTGCTGACCGACCACCGACTGCTGGCGGTACCCGTCGTGGACGACGACGGAGTGCTGCTCGGGTTGCTGACCGCCGACGACGTCGCGGACATCCTCGAGGAAGAGACAACCGAGGACGCAGAGAAGCAGGGCGGGTCTTCGCCCCTGGATGTGCCCTATCTCAGGGCTAGCCCGTGGCTGTTGTGGCGCAAGCGCATCGTGTGGCTGCTCGTGCTGTTCTTGGCCGAGATGTACACCGGGACGGTGCTGCGGCACTTCGAGGACGAACTCGCGCAGGTCGTCGCCCTCTCGTTCTTCATCCCGCTGCTGATCGGCACAGGTGGCAACTCCGGGACACAGATCACCACGACGCTCGTGCGAGCGATGGCGGTGGGGGAGGTGCGCCTACGCAACGTACTGCTGGTGCTTCGCAAGGAGATGAGCACCGCCGTCCTGGTCGCCGCCTCGGTCGCAGCCCTGGCGTGGGTACGCGCACTCACCTTGAACGTCGGCAACGAGGTCGCCCTGACCGTCACGGTGACCGTCGCGGCCATCGTGCTGTGGTCCGCGTTCGTCGCCTCCGTCCTGCCGTTGGTGCTCAAGCGGCTCGGACTGGACCCCGCAGTCGTGTCCGCACCGATGATCACCACCGTCGTGGACGGCACCGGGCTGATCATCTACTTCACCGTCGCGCACCTGCTCATCGGCGCTCTGGGTGGTTGATCGACCACGGGGCAAGGGCGCCGTCCTGCGCCGACGTCGCTTCCTTGATGCCCGAACGCCGCCTCTGGGGTAGCACGCAACCCGACCTTTGGCCGATGCGGTCCGGTCCGTAGCGTGCTGAGCACGCCAGCTCACCGTCCGAGACGAAGGAGAACGTCGATGGCCATCACGACCGTGCGCACCGCGAGCCCGCATGCCACAGGGGCGAACGTGGCCGAGTGTCTGCAGCGCATCCTCTTCGCGATGGTCGACATGTCTTCCCAGGCCAGGCATGCCCACTGGAACGTCGTCGGCCAGGGCATACGGCCGCTGCATCGCCAGCTGGACGAGCTGGCTGAAGTCCTGGTCCAGCACACGGACACCCTCGCCCAGCGGATGCGAGCGCGCCAGGAGATGCCTGATGGTCGCGCGCAGACCGTCGCGATGCGCTCAGAGCTGCGCCTGTTCCCGGCGGGTCTCGTCGAGGTCAGGTCCGGGGCCTGGCTCATCTGCGCACGTCTGGTTCAGGTGGTGGAACTGGTCCAGGACGTGCGCGCCGTGCTCGACGGCGTGGACTCCACGGCCAGCGAAATCCTCGACGCCCTGCTCGAAGACCTAGAGACGCGAACGTGGAAGCTCTCCGCGAACCACGAGCTCGACTGACCCCGCCGCGCTCCATGCCGGCCAGTCCGCGAGACCGGCAGACCACACCGAGGATCCAGCCCCAATGACGAACGTATTCACCGCCGCGCTGCCGTTCGGGGCCGCCATCGCGCTCGGATCGCTGATAGGCCTCGAGCGCCAGTGGCGCCAGCGCACCACCGGCATGCGCACCCACGCCTTGGTCGCGCTGGGTGCAGCGAGCTTGGCACAGCTGTGTCCACGGCCCGGAGGCTCGCAGGAGGGCTCCGCCGATGAGGCCCGCCGTTCCCTAGGGGGCGGTGGGCCTCGCTGTCGTCGGGTGGTGCCGAGCCATTCGCCTTCAAGAGCACGGCTCTCTCGACCGCTGGTTCCGCCTCTCTCCTTCCATGCTCACAGGGTATTGAAGAATGCCAAATATGCCTTGGACAGGAATGATGAACCCTTCCTACGGTGGTCAGTGAACGGCACCCATGCCGTCCAGCCCCCAACGCGGAAGTGCCGCGTTACCAACTAGGAGGATGGTCTTCGTGGCCCAGTACACCCCGCAGGAGCTTGCAGTTCGACTCAAGGACGGCCTGCTGTCCTTCCCCGCCACTGCCTTCGCCGCCGACCACTCCGTGGACGAGCACGCCGTGCGAGACCACGTCACGTGGCAGTCCGGCTTCGACGTAGCCGGACTGTTCGCCGCCGGCGGCACCGGGGAGGGATTCTCGCTCACCGATGCGGAGCACGCCCAGGTGGTGCGGGTGTCCGTGGAGTCCTCCCGCCCGGAGGTCCCGGTGCTCGGCTCCGCCGGCGGTTCCACCCGCCAGGCTATCGCCCAGGCCCAGGCTTCCGAGGCAGCTGGCGCCGAGGGCATCCTGCTGCTGCCGCCGTACCTGACCGAGTGCGACCAAGTGGGATTGCTGGAACACGCCTCGGCCGTTGTAGGCTCCACCCGGACCGCCGTGATCGTCTACAACCGCGCCAACGCCATCTACTCGGCCGAGACTGTGGCCGAGTTGGCCCGCCGGCACGAGAACTTCATCGGCTTCAAGGACGCCACCGGGGACATCGAGCACCTCGCCAAGGTATATGCCCGCAATGGCGACCGCATGTTCTACCTGGGTGGCCTACCCACGGCTGAGACTTTTGCCCTGCCGCTGCTGCAACTGGGCATGAGCACCTACTCATCTGCCATGTTCAACTTCGTTCCCGAGTTCGCCCTGGACTTCTACCGGGACGTGCGCAATCTGGACCGGGACGCCGTGACCGAGAAGCTCAACCGTTTCGTACTGCCCTACCTGGAGATCCGCGACCGCGGAAAGGGCTTCGGCGTCTCCATCGTCAAGGCCGGCATTCAGGCAGTCGGCCGTAACGTCGGCGGCGTCCGTCCGCCGCTGCACGACCTCACCGAACAGGACCGTGAGGACCTATCGGCCTTGATCAACGAGGCCGGGATCTCACCCCTCTCGCCTGCGCTGACGGTCTGAACTCTGACGAAGAAGGAGAACACCATGACCTCCACCCCCTCCACCCAAACCCGCCTGACCGGGCATTCCATCATCGCCGGGGAGTCCGTGCCGGGCACGGGCGGCACCACCCACGGCTACAACCCGGCCACCAACGAGCCGCTGGAGCCGGCCTACACGCTGATCGACAACGACCAGCTGACCCGTGCCACGGCCGCCGCCCAGGAGGCCTTCGAGTCCTTCAGCACCCTGGACCCCCAGACGCACGCGGCCTTCCTGGACCGGGTGGCGGACAACATCGAGGCGTCCCGGGAGGAACTGGTGGCCCGCGCGATGGCCGAGACCGGCCTGCCCGAGGCCCGCCTGACCGGCGAGACCGGCCGGACCACCGGCCAGTTGCGCCTGTTCGCCCGCGTGGTCCGCCAGGGCGATCACCACGGTGTCCGCGTGGACCCGGCGCAGCCGGAGCGGACCCCGATGCCGCGCGCCGACATCCGCCAGCGCAAGGTGCCGTTGGGACCCGTGGCGGTGTTCGGGGCCAGCAACTTCCCGTTGGCCTTCTCCACCGCCGGCGGGGACACCGCGTCCGCGCTCGCGGCTGGCTGCCCCGTGGTCTTCAAGGCCCACAACGCGCACCCCGGCACGGGTGAGATCGTCGGCCGGGCCATCGCCAGCGCCGTCCAGGAGCTCGGCCTCCACCCGGGCGTCTTCTCCCTCATCTACGGCCCCGGCGCCTCTGTGGGCCAGGCACTCGTGGCCGACCCGAGGATCAAGGCCGTCGGCTTCACCGGATCCCGCGGCGCCGGCACCGCCCTGATGGCCACCGCCGCCGCCCGCCCCGAACCCATCCCGGTCTATGCCGAGATGAGCTCCATCAACCCGGTCTACTTCTTCGAGGGGGCCCTCTCCGGGGACGAGGGGGCCGTCGAGGCGCTCGCCGCCTCCTTCGTCGGCTCCCTCACCGGCTCCGCCGGTCAGTTGTGCACGGCCCCGGGCCTGGTGTTCGTCCCGGCCGGAGCCGCCGGCGACCGCTTCTCGGCCGCGGTGTCCCGCGCCCTGGCCGAGAAGGCCGGGCAGACCATGCTCACCGCCGGGATCGCGCAGTCCTGGACGGCCGGCGTCGAGCGCCTGTCCTCCCAGCAGGGCGTCAGCGCTGTGGGCCAGGGTCAGGCAGGCACCACCGAGAACTCGCCGGCACCGGTCGTCTACGGCACCGATGTGGACACCTTCCAGACCAATGAGATCCTCCACGAGGAGATCTTCGGCGCGGCCTCGCTGTTCATCCGCTACGGCTCCCTGGATGAGCTCATCGCGGCGACCCGCCGCATGGAGGGCCAGCTGACCGCCACCCTGCACCTGACCGACGCCGATCACGCCGCTGCGGCTCCGCTCATCCCGGAGCTGGAGCGCAAGGTCGGGCGCATCCTCGCCAACGCCTGGCCCACGGGAGTGGAGGTGGGCTACGCCATGGTGCACGGTGGCCCGTTCCCGGCCACCTCGGATTCCCGCACGACGTCGGTCGGCACCTTGGCCATCGAGCGGTTCCTGCGCCCGGTGGCCTACCAGGACCTCCCCGAGGCCCTGCTGCCGGCACCGGTGCGCCAGGACAACCCCTGGCACCTGAACCGCCGGGTCGACGGCGAGACGGTGCTGGCCGAGGGAGCGGGGGAGTGAGCCAGATGGGCCAGCCCACCATCGCCGGAGTGGAGGTGGTCCCCGTGGCGGGACACGACTCCATGCTGCTGAACCTCTCCGGCGCGCACGGGCCGTTCTTCACCCGCAACATCGCCATTGTCACCGACTCCGAGGGCCGCACCGGCCTCGGCGAGGTGCCCGGCGGGGAGAAGATCCGCTCCACCATCGAGGAGGCCGGGCGGCTGATCGCCGGCAAGCCGGTGGCCCGCTTCCGCAGCCTGCTGCGGGGGATCGCCACGGCCTTCGCGGACCGGGATGCCGGAGGGCGGGGGCTGCAGACTTTCGACCTGCGCACCACCGTGCATGCCGTCACCGCGATCGAGTCCGCCCTGCTAGACCTGCACGGGCAGTTCCTCGGGGTGCCCGTGGCCGAGCTGCTCGGTGACGGGCAGCAGAGGGATGCCGTGCCGATGCTCGGCTACCTGTTCTACGTGGGGGACCCCGATTCCACGGACCTGCCCTACCTGCGTGAGTCGGATGGTGCCGACGACTGGGGGCGGGTCCGCCGCGAGGAGGCCATGACTCCCGAGGCCGTGGTGCGCCTGGCCGAGGCGGCCCAGGCCCGGTATGGCTTCCAGGACTTCAAGCTCAAAGGAGGAGTCCAGTCCGGGGATCTCGAAGTGGACGCCGTCACGGCGCTCAAGGAGCGATTCCCGGACGCCCGCATCACCCTGGACCCGAACGGCGGCTGGCTCCTGGAGGAGGCCATCCGGCTCGGCCGTCGCATGCAGGGTGTGGTGGCCTACGCCGAGGACCCGTGCGGCGCCGAGGGCCGATTCTCCGGGCGTGAGGTCATGGCCGAATTCCGCCGGGCGACCGGGCTGCAGACGGCCACGAACATGATCGCCACGGACTGGCGGGAGATGGCCCACGCCATCCGCACCAACGCCGTGGACATCCCGCTGGCGGACCCGCACTTCTGGACCATGTCCGGGTCCGTGCGGGTGGCGCAGCTGTGTCACGAGTTCGGACTGACCTGGGGATCCCACTCGAACAACCACTTCGACATCTCCCTGGCCATGTTCACCCACGCCGGCGCCGCGGCGCCGGGGGAGATCACCGCCCTGGACACCCACTGGATCTGGCAGGACGGGCAAGGCCTCACCACTGCGCCCCTGAAGATCTCCGGCGGTGAGATCCGCGTCCCGGACGCCCCGGGGCTCGGCCTCGAGTTGGACCGTGAGCGCCTGGCCGAGGCACACGAGTTGTATCTCGAGAACGGCCTGGGTGCTCGCGATGACGCTGCGTCCATGCAGTTCCTGATCCCGGGGTGGGAGTTCGACGCGAAGCGACCCTGCATGGTCCGCTGACGCGGTCCGGCAAACGCGGAACCAGAGCCCGTGGACGGAGTATTCCTCGGATTCAGCATCGTCCTGGTCATCATCGGGATCGGGTTGCTGGCTGCTGTGCTGCTCCCGCGCGGCACCACGGCCAGCATCCAACACGGGCTGACGCCGGCGATCTACTACGTCACCAATCCCCTGCTCATGGTGGTGCTGGTGGCGGAGATCGACCTGCGAGCCCTGGTCCAGGTCTATGCACCGGCGGCCCTGGTCACCGCTGTGGTGGCCGGCGCCTGTTACGCGCTGGTCAGTTGGTTGGTGTTGAAGCGGCCGGCCGGCCAGACGGCCGTGGGGGCCATGGCCTCGTCCTACGTCAATGCGGGGAACATCGGGCTGCCCATCGCCATCTACGCCGTGGGCAGCTCGGTTCCGGCCGTCTCCGTGCTGGTGACGCAGCTGCTGCTGATCGCCCCCGTCTACCTCACCGTGTTCGGCTGGTGCTCCCGCCAGCGGGGATCCGCCCAACCGAGGCTGGCCCGCACCGTGCTGGCCTCCGTGGCGAACCCGGTCACCGTGGGCACTGCCGTCGGCGCCGTCCTGGCCCTGGTGGACTGGGTACCCCCGGAGTTCCTCTGGACGCCTATGGACATGCTGGGGCGGGCCTCCATCCCGTTGCTGTTGTTCGTGTTCGGGCTCTCCCTGGCATCCCAGCGCCCGTTCCGGGACCGCAGCCAGGTGCCGGACATCGTGTGGGGATCCTTCGTCAAGCTCGCCCTGATGCCCGTGGTGGCCTGGGCGGTGGGGCACGGCGTGTTCGGATTGGAGGGCGTGGAACTCTTCGGCGTGGTGGCCATGGCGGCACTGCCGACGGCCCAGAACGTCTACCTGTTCTCCAGCCAGTTCAAGCTGCCCAACCTGCTGGTGCGGGACATCGTGTTCTCCAGTGCGGTGTTGTCCCTGCCGGTCATCCTCGTGGTTGCCCTCCTGCTGGAACCCTGACCGGATCGCCTGAAATGCCGGCGTTCGAAGCCCTGCCTACGGCCGGGCGGGCCGCCCCCGGACGAGCGCAGCCACCCCGATGCCGCACAGCACCACGACGCCGGCCAGTGCGGCCGAGAGTCCCGTGAAGCCGAGACCGCCCATGATCGGGCCCGCCGCCAGTGAACTGACCGCCGCCGCCAGGGACATCACGGCGTCCGAGAACCCCTGGGCGGGTACCCGGTCGGCTGGGCGCAGGGCGGCCACGAGCAGCGTGGATCCTGCCACGGTGGCGGCCGACCAGCCCAGGCCGAGCAGGACGAGCCCGGTGACCACGGCGAGGTGCTGATGAGGGAAGAACCCGGTCAAGGCCGCCGCGGCCACCAGTACCGTCAGCCCGCCACCGGCCACCCGGGCCGGACCGAGTCGGTCCGCGAGCATGCCCATCACGGGGGAGAGGGCATACATTCCGGCCACGTGCAGGGACAGGGTGAAGCCGATCAGCACCACCGTGTCCGGATGCTGTCCCAGTTCGCTGCTGGTGAGCCCCGCCTCGTGCTGCAGGTGCAGCGGCGTCATGGACATCAGGCCGACCATCACGGCGTGGGCACCGGCCACCGTGAGTACGGCGGCCAGGGCGGTGGGCTGGGCCCGGACGATCCGCCACCCGGCGGCCCACCCGGTGGAGCGTGGGGAGGACCGGGAGCGCCCCGAGGATCGCGTGACGGAGCCGACGTCGGCCGACGCCGGGCTCTCCGTGGCATCCTCCAGCCGCCGGCGCAACAGGAGGGGATCCGGGCGCAGGCCGGTCAGGATGATCGCGGCGCCCACGGCCATGCCAGCGCCGGAGATCAGGAAGGGGCCGGCATGAATGGGCAGATCCAGCCAGTCGGACACCACGGCGCCCGGCCCCACCATGTTGGGACCCAGCACGGCGCCCACAGTGACCGCCCAGACCACCACGGACAGGTCCCGTCCACGGTGCTGCGGCTCGGACAGGTCCGTGACGGCGAACCGGGCCTGCAGGTTCACGGCGGCGCCGAAGCCCACCAGGAAGGCGCCGAGCAACAGCACGGGAAAGAACCGGGTGATCACGGCGGCCACCATGAGCGCCTGACCCAGCAGTCCTGCGGCCAAGCCGATCCCCAGGGCGACCCGCCGTCCGCGTCGCACCGCCAGGGTGGACAGGGGGATGGACACCGCCGCGGAGCCGAGTGTCATGGCGGTGTTGACGAAGCCGGCGTTGGATTCGGCGCCCGAGAGTTCCACGGCCAGGATTGAGCCCAGGGACAGCGTGGCGCCGTTGCCCAACCCCGAGAAGACCTGGGCGGTGCCCAGGACGCGGACGGCACGGCGCTGGGCCACCCGGGCGTGCGGGAGGAGGGCGATGTCGTCGGCGGGGGAGTCTGGGGCCACGAGGACATTGTGCCCTGCTCCTGCACTATCCTTGACGGGTGACTTCCTCCCAGGCTGACGACCAGACCACAGCACCGGACCACCGGCCGGACACCCCGGACAACCCGCAGATCGCCGCTGACTTCCCGACCGTGCTCGTGGTGGACAACGGCGCCCAGTACGCCCAGCTGATCGCCCGCCGCGTGCGCGAGGCCAACGTGTACTCCGAGGTTGTCCCGCACACGCTCTCGGCCGAGGACATCCTGGCCCGCAAGCCGGCGGCACTGATCCTCTCCGGCGGCCCCTCCTCGGTCTATGCCGAGGGCGCTCCCGGGTTCGATCCGGAACTCCTCGAGGCCGGCGTCCCCGTGCTGGGCCTGTGCTACGGCTTCCAGTCGATCGCCCAGGCGCTCGGCGGCACCGTGTCCAAGACCGACACCCGGGAGTACGGCTCCACCCGGCTGGAGGCCATCGGCTCCACCTCGGTGCTCTTCGCCGGGCAGGACGTGGACCAGGTGGTGTGGATGAGCCACGCCGATTCCGTGACCGAGGCCCCGGCCGGCTTCTCCGTCACCGCCCGCACCCCGGGTGCCCCCGTGGCGGCGTTCGAGAGCCCGGAGAAGAAGATCTACGGCGTGCAGTGGCACCCGGAGGTCGGTCACTCCGAGCGCGGCCAGGAGGTGCTGCGCAACTTCCTGCACCACGGCGCCGGCCTGAAGGACACCTGGACCACCACCTCCGTGATCGAGGAGCAGGTCGAGCTGATCCGCGAGCAGATCGGCGAGCACCGGGCCATCTGCGGCCTGTCCGGCGGAGTGGACTCCGCGGTCGCCGCCGCCCTGGTCCAGCGGGCCGTGGGGGACCAGCTGACCTGCGTCTACGTCAACCACGGATTGATGCGCCAGGACGAGTCCGAGGAGATCGAGAAGGCGTTCGGTGCGGCCACCGGCGGTGCCAAGCTGATCATGGTGGATGCCGAGGACGTGTTCCTGGAGGCCCTGGCCGGCGTGACTGACCCTGAGGCCAAGCGCAAGATCATCGGCGAGAAGTTCATCCGCACCTTCGAGAAGGCCCAGGCGGACATCATCGCCGAGTCCCGCCATGACCCGGAGGCCAAGGATGTGAAGTTCCTGGTGCAGGGCACCCTCTACCCGGATGTCGTGGAGTCCGGCGGGGGCGAGGGCACCGCGAACATCAAGAGCCACCACAACGTGGGCGGGCTGCCCGAGGACATCGAGTTCGAGCTCGTCGAGCCGCTGCGCGCCCTGTTCAAGGACGAGGTCCGCGCCGTGGGCTCCGAACTCGGCCTACCGGATGAGATCGTCTGGCGCCAGCCCTTCCCCGGCCCCGGCCTGGGCATCCGCATCATCGGCGAGGTGACGCGGGAACGCTTGGACCTGCTCCGCCAGGCCGACGCGATCGTGCGCGCGGAACTGACCGCCGCCGGCCTGGACCGCCACATCTGGCAGTGCCCCGTGGTGCTGCTGGCCGATGTCCGCTCCGTAGGCGTCCAGGGTGACGGCCGCACCTACGGCCATCCCGTGGTGCTGCGGCCGGTCACGTCCGAGGACGCGATGACCGCTGACTGGGCCCAGCTGCCGTACGACCTGCTCTCGCGGATCTCCAACCGCATCACCAACGAGGTGGACGGCGTCAACCGCGTGGTCCTGGACGTGACCAGCAAGCCCCCGGGAACCATCGAGTGGGAGTAAGCCCCCCGTCAGGAGGCGGACGCCGGGGAACCGGCCCGTTTCCCTCGGGGGAATCCGCGGTGCGCCTGTGTACCGTGGAACCAAGCATTGGTGCCTCGTGGCCCCACCGCACCGGCCGTCGTCGTGGGCAGGGCGGGGAAGCGGCCGGCGGCAGGAAGGACAACTGTGACTGAGCAGGACCCCCAGCAGAGCCCCGAGGCGCCTCGCCTCCACGGGGGCAGGGACACGGGCCTGCCCGACGACGGCCCCGCCGAGTCCGACTCCCGCCTCACCTTCCCGGCGTGGCTGGCCTCGCTGGGCTCGGGCACCGAGAACGACACGATGCTGCGCTTCGCCCCGTCCGGCGCGAACAGCATCGACATCTCGCACTCCCACCCCTCCGGGCTGAGCCAGTTCATGTCCGGGCGCCGCACGCGCCTGTCCACCCTGTTGCGGGACGCGGACGCGTTCACGCACGCCCGTGGTGCGGCCCGTCAGCTGCGCGGCAAGATCCAGGAGCTGGCCGAGGACCGCGGCGTCGACGTCGGGTACCTGGCCACCGGCCTGGCGACGTGGCGTGTCATCGAGGACGGCCGCTCCACGCAGATGTCCGCACCCGTGATGCTGGCCCGGCTGAGCCTGACGCTGCGGGGCGAGCAGGACGACTACGAACTGCAGATCTCGGACCGGGCCCGGCTCAACCCTGCCCTGGCCCGTTACTTCCGGGACCACCACGGGATCGTGCTGGATGCGGACGACTACCTGCGCGCCGCCTACGCCACCGCCAAGCTCGAGCCCATGCCTGCCATGGAGCTGCTGCGCTCGCAGGGCCGTGAAGTCCGCGGGCTGGTGGTGGAGCACCGCCTGCTCGTCTCCACCTTCGCCGACCTGGCGGACACCGCCTCCGTGGACGTGGTGGACTCCACCCACCCGGTGGTCTCCGCACTGTACGACGCCGGCTCTGGCATGGTCCCGCGCCGCGAGGAGCTGCCGGAGACGGGACTGCCGCCGGTCGACGAGCGGGACCCGTCCGCCGAGAGCCTGATCCTGGACGCGGACCCGTCTCAGCAGCGGGCTCTCGACCACATCGCCGCCGGCCACGACCTGGTGGTCGTCACTCCTCCCGGCACGGGCCAGACGCAGACCGCGGCCAATGCCGTGGCGCAGCTCGCCGGGGACGGCAAGCGCGTGCTCGTGGTGGCCGAGCGTACCGCCACCCTGGACGACTTCCGCCGCCGCCTGGGCTCCGTGGACCTGGACTCGTTGGCGCTGGACATCCCCGCTGCGGCCACCCCCGAGCTGATGCGCCGTCAGCTCATCCAGGCCCTGCTGCGCGTGGAGCGGGCCCAGGAACCGGGAACCAGCCGGCTCAACTCCACCCTCGTGGAGCGCCGCCACCAGCTGCGGGACCACCTGCGCAGTCTGCACAACGTGCGGGAGCGCTGGGGCTGCTCGCCCTTCCAGGCCATGCAGTCACTGGCCTCGCTCACCGCGATGGATCCGGCCCCCTCCACCACCGTTCGCCTCAAGCGCTCCGTGCTGGACGCCACCGTCAACCGTGACGAGACCGCCGCGACGTTCATCCGCGCCGGGGAACTCGGGGCCTTCTCCCGCTCCTCCACGGAGAGCCCCTGGTACGGGGCCCGACTGCGCAACGTGCAGGAGACCGAGGACGCCTACGGGCTGGCCGAGGACCTGGCCACCGCCCTCCCCGTGCTGCGTGAGCAGCTGGACCAGGCCACCGAGCAGGCTCAGCTGTCCACCGGCGGGACCTTCGCCGACTGGGTCCGCCAGATCCACCTGCTCTCGGCCGTCCGCGGTTCCCTGGACCAGTTCACCCCGGACATCTTCGACCGCCCGGTCACGGACCTGATCTCCGCCACGGCCTCCGGGCAGTGGCGCAAGCAGCACGGCGTCGAGATGTCCTCCATGACCCGCTCCCGGCTCCGCCGCGTGGCCAAGGAGTACATCCGTCCGGGCGTGCACGTCTCCGACCTGCATGAGGCCCTCGTGGACGTGCAGGACCAGCGCGCCGAGTGGACCCGCTGGGCCACCACCAAGCGCCACCCCTCCGTCCCGGCCGGCCTGGAGGCGCTCTCGGCCAAGGGCGCCGAGGTGGCCGGCCAGATGGCCCGGTTGCAGCGGGTGCTCGCCGAGCCGCGGCGGGATTCGGGCCGGTTGGAGAACCTGCCCGTGGACGAGCTCAGCCAGATCCTGGACCGGCTCGTGGCGGATCAGGACACGCTCAAGACGCTGCCCGAACGCACGCTCGTCGGTGACCAGCTGCGGGAGCAGGGCCTGCAGGAGCTCATGGCGGACCTGCAGCAGCGGGAAGTGCCGACGGACCAGCTGCGGGCCGAGCTCGAGCTGGCCTGGTGGCAGTCCGCCCTCGAGGCGATGATCTCCGGCGACGACTACCTGGCCATGATGGACGCCGAGTCGCTGCGGAAGATCGAGGCGGAGTACCGCCTCGCGGACACCGCCCATCTGGAAGGCGGCAGTCAGCGCCTGAACTGGACGTTGGCCCGGCAGTGGACCAGGACCGCCGGCATGCACCGGGCCTCGGCCCGCGTGCTGCGCTCCCTGCTCAAGGACGGCAACCCGGACCCGGAGTCCCTGTCCGGCCTCGAGCCGGAGCTGCTCCAGTCCCTGGTGCCGGCCTGGACCACCTCCCCGCTGGCCCTGGCCGAGTTCCCGGCGGACATGAGCTTCGACGCCGTCCTGCTGCTGGACGCTGAATCCCTCGCCCTCAGCACGGCGCTGGGTGCGATCAGCCGCGGCAAGCAGGTCGTGGCCTTCGGCGACGGCACCTCCGGTTCGCCGAAGACCTTCAACGTCTCCGTGGACCCGACGGCCTCCGTGCTGCTGCCGCGCGAGGTGGACTCGGCCTTCACCGCCCTGATGCGGGTGCTGCCGAACGTGAGGCTGACCACCATGCACCGCGGGCTGGAGCGCAAGCTCACCCGCCTGCTGGGCGAACAGCTCTACGACTCGAAGCTGGACATGCTGCCCGGCGCCTCCGAGCTGACCGGCGCGGACCATCCGGTGCGCGTGGAATTCCTGCCCGGCGGGACCGGCATGCCCGGTGCCGGCGATGAGGGCGTGGAATCCACCGTGGCCGAGGTCAACCGGACCATGGACCTGGTGTTCGAGCACATCCGCCACCGCCCGGACGCCTCGCTGGCGGTCATCACCGCGAGCCCGCTGCATGCCCGCCGCGTAGCCGAGGCGATCCGGTTGAACCTGCCCAACAACCCGTGGGCCGCCGCCTTCTTCAACCGGGACCGGGAACCGTTCGTGGTGGCCCCCATGGCCCGGGCCCACGGCGTGGTCCGGGACCACATCATCTTCAGCCTCGGCTACGGCCGGACCCCGCACGGACGCGTGGTGCACCACTTCGGGCCGTTCTCCGAAGCCGGTGGCCGGGAGCTCTACGCCACCGCCCTGACCCGCGCGCGCCAGCACCTGCACGTGCTGACCTGTGTGCATCCGGACGATCTGGATCCGCAGCGGCTGGGCAACGGTGCCTCGGACTTCTACGGACTGCTCGAGGCCTACCTCAAGGACACCGGGCACACCTCCTCTCCGCGTCCGCGGGACCCGCTGGTGGCGGACCTGTCCGACCGCCTGGCTCATCGCCATGCCACCGTGCTCCCGAACTTCGCCGGGGGCATCGACCTGGCCGTCTGGAACCCCCTGGGCCTGCCCGCGTGGGAGGCGCAGGCCTCCCCGGAACAGGCCGTTCCCGTCGCCATGTTCTCCGACGGTTCCGAGGCGTACCGCCGGATGACCGTGCGCGAGCGGTCCCGTCAGGTGCCGCAGCAACTCGAGCGCAGTGGCTGGCGCTACCACGCCCTGTGGACCATCGACGTCTTCTCCGACCCGGCCGGATGCGCCCGGACCATCGCCGACTACCTGGGCCTGCCCTCGGCCGAGGACGGCCCGGTGGAACCTGCCGGTCCTGGCCCTGCGGAACCCCTGGCCATCCCTGAGGCCGCGATGCCTGCTCCTTCGTCGGAGGGCTCACCGGAGTCCTCGGAGGGGGACGGATCGTCCGACGCGGTGTTCGACGGTGCAATGTTCGACGGTGCAATGTTTGATGGTGCCGCCGCCGAGCAACAACGTGAGGACGCGACCGCTGACGAGCACCAGGACGATGGCACCCGCTGATCCCAAGCGCCCGGCGCCTCGCCGTCGTGGTCCCCGACGGGCCGACGCCCCCGGCACCGGTCCGGCGTCCGCCGACGGGCCCGAGCCGACCCTCCGCGAACCGGCGGTTGGTGAGTCCTCAGCAACCTCGGTGCCATCGGGCTCCGGCCAGCGCGACGCCCGGTCCTCAGACCAGCACAACCTGTCCGAACGTGAGCGCTGGCTGCTCGAACAGCGCCCGCCGCACTGGGACTGACGCACTGGGACGGACGCAGGCTACGGCTCCGGTGTCACCAGGAGCGTGAGGTCCTGATTCACCGCTGCCGCCGCCAGTTCCGCGGCTCGTCCCTCGGCCACGGCCAGGACCAGCACCGTGGCCAGGTCCGTGGAACGATCCTGCAGCACCTCGACGTTTGCCTCGAGCACGCTGCCGTCCGTTCCCACGATGTCGATGCGGTCCCCGGCGGCCACCAGGCCCACGGCGTCTGGGCTCGCGAACCTCACGGCCACGGCCCGGTGCCCGGCCGGCACCTCGGGCCTGCCATGGGACTCTCCTGCCCCGCCGGAAAATACGGGGCCCCCATCGGGAGAGGCTCGGTGTTGGCCTTCCTGGACCGCCGCCACGGCGACGTCACCGGCCGCTACTGCCGCCGCCCCGGTGTGGTTGGCTTCCGTCCCGACCGAACCGCCTGAACCGCCTGAACCGTGCGGGCCGTCGGGGGCACCCTGGCCTCCCGAGTCGGCCGGGCCCCCGAACGCCTTGACCAGGAGCAGGGTGACTGCCAGGACGAGCGGGAGGGCGGCCAGGGCCAGTTTCAGCCGGGTGCGTCGGCGCGCGGAAGCGGCTGCTGCTGCGACGTCGGCGTCGGTTGATCCGTCGGCCGACCAATCGACCCACCCATCGGTCGAGTTCAGAGCCGACTCAGCGGTCGGTCTTCCCGCTGATCCGCGCACCGTACGGGTGCCGCCGGCAGATAGACGGGACCGGCCGGCGTCGTGCTCCAGGAGGTGTGGAGGTGGGGGAGTGGTCATCCGGCGGCGCACGGCGCGGCGGTACCGGCGCAGCTCACGGCGCGGAGAGGGCCGTCTCCGAGATCGGGACGGTCGTGGCGGAGAGTCCCGAAAACGCCGGGGCCGGGCAGCGGGTGATGACATGCCACGATCCCATCAGGAGCGCAGCCAGCGCGGCCACCGTGATCACCTCAGCGGTGGAGGCACAGCCGTCATCGGTCGGCTGTGGAGGAGTGTGGAACTAGGCAGCGGTACCGGAGGTGGAGCTGCCCGAGGAGCCTGACGACGCGCCGCTGGACCCGGATGTAGAGGCCGCGGCGCCGGAGGTGGACGGCGACGATGACGAGCCGGAGTCAGAGGAGGTGGAGGCCCCGCTGGAAGCCGCACTGTCCGAGGAGCCGCCGGAGGAGCTGTCCGCGGCCAGCGTGGAGGAGGCCTGGGAGCCGGAGCCCTCGGAGCGGGAATCGTTGCGGTAGAAACCGGATCCCTTGAACACCACGCCCACGGAGTTGAACTTCTTCCGCAGGGTGCCCTCGCACTCGGGGCAGGCGGTCAGCGAATCATCAGTGAACGACTGGACGATGTCGAACTCATGGCCGCAGTCCTTGCAGGCGTAAGCATAGGTGGGCACCGAACGGTCCTCTCGATTTGGCACTCTCACGTTTCGAGTGCCAAGTCTACACCTGACCGAACCACGTGAATCCGTCGGCGGTGACGGCTCCGTCGACCGGTTCATCGAACTCAGAAGTGGGCACCTGGCCTCGCGTCATCAGTTCGTGCCGGAACACCACGGCCACCGTGAGCGGGGCCGCGGAAGGGGCCGGGCCGGCGTCGGGCACGGTGGTGGCATCCGTGCTGGAAGCGCTGGACGTCTTGGAAGCGGAACGCTGCCGGTACAAGGCGGCCAGGAAGCGGTCGTAGTAGCCGCCGCCCTGGCCCAGGCGGAAGCCGCGGGCGTCCACCGCCTGAGCCGGTACCAGCACGAGGTCCACCGTCTCCATGGTCTCCACGCCGAGGCGTTCGCCCACCGGTTCGTCGATCGGCGCCACCGAGCTGCGGGCCACCTCCACGCCGGGGTGCCAGGCGGTCCAGGACAGCTGCCGCTCGGGCTCCGTGATGGGGGCCAGGACCTCGACGCCGGCCCCGTGCAGTGCCTCGAGCAGCGGTCCGGTGTCCGGTTCGGCACCATAGGACAGCACCGCGGCGACGCGGCGGTGCTGTGCCCGCGGGAGGTACCAGTCGAGGATGGTGGACGTCAGGTTGGCAGACTGGGCGGCTCGATCTGCCGGGTCCAGCTCACGCCGGCGAGCGCGCCACAGGGTGCGGAAATCCTGCTTGCGGTGCTTCAGCACCTCCTCTGGGCTCTCGCCCCGGTTCCCGGTCAGGGACGCGGAGTACTGGGCCTCTCCTCCTTCCTGCGACGGGGCGGAGGCTGACTGGCTGAACGACTCATTGAACGACACGCTCCCATTGTGCCTCCCTCCCGCAACCAGTCGACTTTGGGGGCGAAGATGAGTACTTTTCTCTGCCCCCAAAGTTCTGCCCCACAGTGAGGCGGGGGACGGTCATCGCCTCTCGGACCTAGGATCAGGCACATGCCGCCTGCCACCACCCCCCGGACCCATCGCTGGCCCGTGTCCCTGGAACACGGGGACCTCGTGCTACGTCCGTTCCGCCGCTGGGACCAGGAGGAGTGGACCTCGCTGCGGACCCGCAACCGCGACTGGCTCCGCCGCTGGGATGCCACCAATCCCGAGCCGGCCACTGCCTTGAAGAGCTATGCCGAGATGGTGAAGGTCCTCAACCGCTCCGGCAAGGAGGGGACGGCGCTGCCGTGGCTGATCTGCGTGCGGACGTCCGCCGCCGGAGTGCCGGTGATCGCCGGACAGTTGAGCGTGTCCTCGATCGTGCGCGGTTCGGCGCTCTCGGCCTCGCTGGGCTATTGGATCGACCAGGCCCGGGCCGGGCAGGGGCTCGTGCCGACCGCCGTGGCTCTGGCCACCGACTACTGCTTCAGCACGCTCGGGCTGCACCGGATGGAGATCAACATCCGGCCGGAGAACGTCCCCAGCCGGCGCGTGGTGGAGAAGCTTGGCTTCCGGCACGAGGGGATGCGCCGGGATTTCCTGCACATTGATGGGGCCTGGCGGGACCATGATGCCTATGCCCTGACCGCTCCCGAGGTTCCGGAGGGACTGCTCGACCGGTGGGAGAGGTGCTGACGAGCCCGAATCTGCGGCGACACGGCAGACAAACCGGGGTGAATCACACAGGTGTAGTTCGCGGCCGGTACCGTTTGAGGGGTGGATGCAGGCACAGGTAGTCTTGAGGAGTCGCTCAGCCTTGCACTGGGCTACCTTCCGGACATTCACCTGCACGGATCACTGGTGCTGTGTGCACTGGTGGTGGCGTGGTTGATAGCCATCTACCGGAGGGCGAACAAGGAGCCCCAGCCCAGGAGCCACCGGAGGAAGACCATGAAGCGCACCGCCCAGTCCATGCCTCGGAGCAACGCCCGTCCCGTGGACGCCGCAAAGGAGTCTGCCTCCGGCTTCCGGGTCAAGTGGGACCGGACCATCATCGCCGCTGTTGCCGTGCTGGCCACCCTCACCTTCCTCGGGACCGGCATCGCCGCCGCGTTCGGCGCGGGAACCTTGCTGGTCTCCGGCATCGCCGCAGCCGTCGCCGTGGCCGGCGTGGCCGCCCTGCGAACCCTGGCCCTCCGGGACCGCAAGAAGCGCAAGGACCGTCGGATCGAGAGCGCCTTCGACGAGGCCATGAACCCCGGCCTGCCGACCGCCGAGCCCACTGCGCCCACCACCGGGCCGACCCGCGTGTTCGATGCGGCCGCCGGTTCCACCTCCGGACATGCTGCTGCGACGGCGCCCGCTGAGAAGCCGGCCACCGCGCCGAGCACCGAGCAGGCCGCCACCGAACAGGTGGCCCGGGACGCTGGGGCGGACGAGATCTCATCGGCCCTGCCGTCCGTCCCGCGCCCCACCTACCTGGACGCCGCAGAGGCCCACCGGGTGGTGCCGGCTCCCCTGGCCAAGCCCGAGACCCCGCAGGCCAGCCCCGGCGTCAAGCTGAAGGCCGGCGTCTCCGCGGAGTACCGCGCCAAGGTTGAGGCCACGGCCAACCGCACCCTGGACCTGGACAAGGTCCTGGAACGCCGCCGGGCCGTCTGAGACCCGGGCTGGCACCGATGCGCAAGGGCGCGCACCGGGACGAAGCGGAGCATCGGCAGGTACAGTACCTGTCCTCAGCAGCCGTCCGAGGCCGCCTCGGAGAGGTCCTCGACGGGCAGGGCTATCACCTCGATCACGCCGAACTCGTCGATCTCCAGCACCGTCCCGGTGCCGGGGCCACCGGCGTCTTCCGCGTCCACGTCACCGAGGACGAGTCGGAAGAACTCTTCGTCGCGCTGACCGCAGAAGCCGTGCCGGAGGACTCCGTCCTAGCGGCAGGCGAGGACGGGGACGCCACCTGGTCGGCCTGGTTCCATCCGCATGACCCGTTGCTTACCGGCCTGGCGCTGGCGTCCGACCCGGCGACGGTGGCTGCTCTCTGGGGCCGCGGCGGGACGCTGGTGGACCTGCAGACCATCAGCTACCGACCGCTGCGTCGAGCCGTCCTGCGCGCGGTGGTGACGGGCGTCCCGGGGAGCTCCGATGCCTCCGGCGATCATGACGCCTCCGGCACCTTAGATATTTCCAGCGCTTCTGGGCGGCGCACCGTCTTCCTCAAGGTCATGCGCGCCGGGCTGGCCACCCGGCTTCACCATCGTCACACGTTGCTGGCGGCGGCCGGCGTACCGGTGCCCGTGGTGCTCGGCCCGCCGGTCGCCGATGTGCTGGCCCTCGAACAGGGCGAGGGCGAGGTCCTGGCCAACGCGATCATGGCGAACGGGGCACGGCAGGTGGAACCGGCCGACGTCGTGGGGATCCTGGACCGGATGCCCGCCGATCTGCTCGAACTGCCGCGGCGCGATGCCTGGTCTGACCGCACGCCCGACTACGGGCACGCCGCCGCCACCGCCCTGCCGGACCAGGCCCGGCGGATCCGGTCCCTCGTGGACCACCTGCAGCGGCAACTGACCGTCACGGACCGTGGGCCGGTGGTGCCCACTCACGGCGACTTCTACGAGGCCAACCTGCTGGTGAAGCAGAACCGCATCAGCTGCGTGCTGGACATCGACGGCGCGGGGCCGGGCCACCGGGTGGACGACCTGGCGTGTTTCCTCGGACACCTGGCCGTGCTGCCGGCCGTCGACCGCCGATACGTCCACGTGGACGAGGCCCTGCGGCGCTTCCACGGGTACTTCAAGACCGGAGTCGATCCAGCGGCGCTGGCATGCCGCTCCGCCGCGGTGGCGCTGTCCCTGGTGGCCGGGGCTCGGGACTCGGGGCGGGGGGACTGGCAGCGATCAGCCCGGCAGCGGCTGGAGATCGCCGAATCGCTCCTGGACCTTTAGCCCTTCAGATCTCCAGCCCTTCAGATCTCCCAGCTCTCCAGGCCCGAGACCCGCCTCAGTCGTCAGCGGGCTGGTAGTCCTTCTCGTCCACCAGGCGGTAGCCGACGCCGCGGACGGTGGTGAACCGTGTGACGCCGAGTTTGTTACGCAGGTAGCGCACGTAGACGTCGACCACGTTGGAGCCCGGATCGAAATCGTAGCCCCACACCCGGGACAGCAGCTGCTCGCGGCTCAGGGCCTGGCCGGGGTGGCGCAGGAAGGTCTCGGCCAGGGAGAACTCGCGGGCGGACAGGTCCACCTCGACGCCGCCGATGGCCGCCACGTGCCGGATCGGGTCCAGCTCGAGGTCGGCATGGCGCAGCACCGGGTCTGCCGGGGCCGAGGACGAGTTGCCCTCGGAGCGCAGCCTCAACCGCACGCGGGCCACCAGCTCGGCGAAGCGGAACGGTTTGGGCATGTAGTCATCGGCCCCGGAGGTCAGCCCCGTGACGGTGTCCTCACCGGAGGCCCGCGCCGTGAGGATGATGACCGGCAGACCCGGGTCCTGGGCCCGGATCTTCTCCAGCACCGTGAAGCCGTCCATGTCCGGCAGGCCGAGGTCGAGGATGACGAGCTCGAAGCCGCCGGTCAGGGCCAGGATGAGGCCCTCGCGCCCGGTGCCGGCCACGGTGGTGGCCAGCCCCTCGGCCTTGAGGCCCTTGGCCACGAACGAACTGATCCGCGGCTCGTCTTCGATCATCAGGATTTGGCTCACGCCGCACCGTCCTTGGGATGGGAGGTCTTGCTCACTGGAGAACCTACCTGCCGGATGTGGCCGCCGTCCGCTCCATCAACCTCCGTGACGTCTAGAAGGCCGTCCAGAGAGCCGTCCGCAGGGCCGTCCAGCGGCAGGTCGATGTAGAAGGTGGATCCGATGCCCGGCGCGGACTGGACATCCACACTGCCGCCGTGGGCCTGGACTATCGCGGTGACGATGTTCAGCCCCAGTCCGGAGCCCTCGGCGCGGGTGCTGTTGGAGCCCCGTCCGAAGCGCTCGAAGATGTCCTCCCGATCCTCGGGACGGATGCCGATGCCCTGATCCCGCACCCACAGGCGCAGGGTGCCGGACAGCGCCTGCGAGCCGAGGGAGACCTTGGAGCCCTCCTCCGAGTATTTCACCGCGTTGGACGCCAGCTGCAGCCACGCCTGAGTGATGCGCTGGGCATCCAGGGACACAGTCACGTCGGCCGCATGGTCCAGGGTCCAGATCCGGGGTCCCAGCGGGGACGCCTTGCCCAGCACATCGCGGGTGAGGGTCCCGACGTCGGTCGGTTCGGTATCGACGAAGTCCGGCCTGCCGGACTTCGCCAGGGTGACGAGATCGTCCACGAGCAGCCGCATCCGGTCCAGTTCGTCGAGGGCGATCTCCCGGACCTCGCGGACATCGGCCGCGTCCTCGGCATCCTGCAACTCCAGGTGCCCCTGGACGATGGTGATCGGGGTGCGCAACTCGTGCCCGACGTCATCCAACAATTGCCGCTGGGACGAGAAGGCGCCCTGGAGGCGGTCCAGCATCTCGTTGAAGGTCTCGGCCAGCTCGGCCACGTCGTCCTGGCCGGAGACCGGGACGCGGCGCCGCAGGTCCGTGCCGGAGATCTCCGCTGCCGTGGACTGCAGGATGCGCAGGGGGTGGAGCAGCCGGCCCACCAGGAGCCACCCGGCCACGCCGACCACGATCATGACGCCGAAGCCGACGAGACCGTAGGTCAGGAAGGTGCCGTCCAGGTCGCCGAGCTCGGCCGAGAAATCGTAGGCGAGGAGCATCAGGGACGGTGCCGTGTCATTGTCGAAGTGGATGGGCACGGCGACGGCCCGGTAGGTGGTCTGGGCGGTGGTGATCGTCTGGATGGCCACCCCGTCCGAACCGAGCTGGTCCGCGGCCCACCGCACCAGCTCCGAATCGTCCTCGAGCCGCAGCTCCACGGCGGAGGACGCCGTCCAGCTGATCTCGCCGTCCTGGAATCCCAGCATGCCCTCGTGCTCGGCCGGCAGGGTGCGCTGCATGGCCGTGAACACCAACTGGTCCGAGGCCGAGAACGGATCACCGGTGGCCGGATCGATGCCCTCCTGCGCCAGGATGCGGAATTCCTGGACCGACCGCGTCAGGGAGTCGTCGACCTGCCGGGCCATGCCGCTGCGCTGCAGGGCGTAGGCCGTCGCCCCGGAGAGCAGCAGGGCCACGGCGGTGAGGAAGACGAGGAGTGCAACCACCCGGGTGCGCACGGGCAGCGCACTCCAGTTGGTGACCAGGGCCCGAAGGGTCCGCAAACGGCCGCCGGCCCGGGATTGCTCCCGGGCCGGCGACTCTGGGTGCGTTCCCGGGGGAGCGGTCATCTCCACGCTCCGGGAATGCGGTGGCGATCAGTCGTCGTCATCATCGTCATCTTCCCAGTCGTCATCGTCGTCGTCAT
Organism: Citricoccus muralis; assembly: GCF_003386075.1. Lineage (GTDB taxonomy): Bacteria > Actinomycetota > Actinomycetes > Actinomycetales > Micrococcaceae > Citricoccus > Citricoccus muralis. The sequence goes on along the minus strand of NZ_QREH01000001.1, from coordinate 1,664,823 downwards.
CATCATCCCAGTCGTCGTCATCGTCATCATCGTCGTTGTCGTACGTGGGTTGCTGGGGCGCTGGGTTCGGCACCGGCTGGGGAGCCGGCACGGCGGGACGTGAGTCCGAGCCGGAACCACCCGAACCAGAACCACCGGATCCGGATCCACTGGACCCGGCACCAGAGGACCCGGAACCGGATCCGTCCTGGGCGGGGGCGGTGGTCGTCGGACCGGGCTTGGAGGAGATCTTGACCCGAGAGGACGGCGGTTCGGCGGCAGCACCGGACACGGGCGCGGACGAGCCGCCGGACGAAGACGCAGACGGCGAAGAGGAGGGGGAGGCGGAGGGAGAGGCGGTGCTGGGCGCAGTGGAGGCGACGCCGGCCGAGGACGGCGCGTTGCGCTCGCTCGCGGACGGGGCATCACTCACGGCGATCATCGCGCCGAGGTCGACCGGCCTCGGCTGAGCGGAGACCACGGCGATGCCCAGGGCTGCCATGACCGCGACCACCATCATGATGACGGTGGCCTTGAGTCCCTTCCCGGCGTTCTTCATGCCCTCCATGATCGCGCGTGATCATGAGTCCAAGATGAGAAACTGTCCCGTCCGCATGAGAAACCCGTGAAAGTCATCGGGAAGTCAGGCCAGTCCAACCCTGCCCAGTCCACCGGCGCCGGTCAGTCGGTGTCCGGTTCGGTCTCCGGGTCGCTGTCCGCCGCGCCCGCCTGGCCAGCTTCGTCGTCGCCGTCCGGACTCTCCGTGCTGGCGGCGGCATCGGCCTCGAGGCGTGCCTTCGTGGCGCCCTCCTCGTCCCCGGACAGGTCCAGGGACTGGGCCAGCCCGAGCCAGGCGGCCATCCTCAGGTACCGGGCAGTGTCCTCCTGCTCGGTGATCATCCGGAAGAGGGAGGCCGCCTCCTCGGCACGCTCCTGCTCCAAAAGGACGTAGGCGGCGAACAGCTCGGCGTTGGAGGAGGCCATGGCGTCCTCCGAAGCGGCGAACAGGTCGGCTGCCGTGAGGGCGGAGGAGACGGCGGCCGCGCCCTTGCGCAGGGCCCACAAGCCGCGGGCACGGGTGTCCGTGAAGTCGGCCTCGTACCAGGACGCGGAGGAGTCCTGGGCCAGGGCGATGGCCTCATCCAGCAGGGCCACCCCGCGTTCCTCGCCCAACTCGCACAGGACGTGCCCGAGCGCATGCAGGGCCTGGGGGAGGACCGCAGGATCGTTGTCCTCGGAGTCTTCGTCCTGGCGGGCCAGCTCCACGGCACGGGAGAACCGCTCGGCGGCCTCCTCCGGCTTTTCCTGCCGGTTGAGCAGGGCGCCGGAGGCGAGATACATGCGGGCCGCCTCATCGGTGGCACCGGCCTGCTCGAACAGGGTGGAGGCCCGGCCCCAATGCTCCAGGGCCTCTTCGGGCCGGTTCTGATGACGGGCCGCATGGCCCAGGTCCACCAACGCGCGTGCGAGGCCCGGCAGACGCCGGGCGGCCTCCTCGCGGCGCACCAGACCGGCCAGCACGCGTTCGGCGAGGGCATGCTCCTCGGCCTCCAGCAACTGGTGCCCCAAGGCGAGCGTCAGGTCCGAGGCCTCCGGGACCTCCCCCTGCTCGGCCTGGGCCACGGCCACCTTCCAGGCGAGGATGGAGGCCTGCTGGTCGCCGGCATCGTCCGCCATGCCGGCCAGCAGGGCCGCGGCCGAGGCGGCACCCTTGCGCACTCCTGCGGCGGCGTGCAGCTCCACCGAACGCAGGGCATCGAGGATGGCGGTGCCGGAGTCTCCCCGTTCATGGGCGACGACGGCCTTGAGCATCCACATGGCGGCCCGCACGGCGCGGTTGGCCTGGCCGGCGAGGACCTCGTCGGCGACCTCGGCGGACTGCTCCGGCTCGTGGCTCATCAGGTGGACATGGGCCAGGAACATCCGCGTGGACGCCAACGACTCCGGGGGCACCGGTACGCCGGCCGCCACCCGGGCGTCGAGGATCTCGAGGCACTCCTCCAGCAGGTCGACGGCGGGATCGAACCGGCCGTCCTCGACGTGCCGGACCGCCAGTGCCACCAGCACGTCCGGCAGCACGGTATCCACGGAGTGGGAGGACCGGGTCCGCTCGTCCTCCAGAACGCCCTCCAGCACGGTGGCCTCGAACGATTCGGGCTCACGGAGCAACATGGTGCCGAGCTCGGTCTCCAGCCGGGCCTGGTGCGGATAGCCGGCCTCGGCCAGGACGTGGGCGCGGTCGGCGATGTGACGGGTGGCGGCGGTGTGGTCCCCGGTCAGCGCGGCCACGGACGCCAAGGCCCGGTACAGGCTGGCGCGGTTGACCGGGTCGTGGCCGCCAGGGGCCGTCAGGCCGATCTCGGCCGCACGGGAGGCACGGGCCAGGTCCTCGGCGTAGGCGGCCTCGTAGGAGACATCCAGCCAGCCGCGGGCCGTGTCCGGCTCGCCCTGGGGCCCTCCCGTCAGCGAACGGCGGGCCAGGACCGCGTTCAGGCGGGCCGTGAGGTCCTCCGGCAGCTCCGGCGTCGGCTCAGCGCCGTCGTGCTCGGTCATCCCAGCCCTTCGTGATCCCATGTCGTTCCTGTGTGCTCTGCAACCCATCCAGTATTCCAGACGAGCCCGTCCCCAACATCTAGACTGGTGAGCATGGATTTCGACAGCCGGGTCGGCGCCTACGGCGTCGTCATCCGTGACCGTGCACTGCTGCTGAGCCTATGGGAGGGACCCACCGAGAACATCTGGACGTTGCCCGGCGGCCAGGTGGAGCTGGGGGAGCAGCCCCACGAGGCCTGTGTGCGGGAGATCCTGGAGGAGACCGGCTACCAGGCGGAACTGGGTGACCTGCTCGGCGTCACCAGCCGCACCATCGAGGGCGGCCACCGAATCTCCCGCCCGGGACGCCACCTGCTGACCGTCCAAGTCCTGTACCGGGCCGCCATCGTCTCCGGCGAACTGCGTCCGGAGGTGGACGGATCCTCCATCGACGCCGCCTGGATTCCCCTCGAGGAACTGCACCGCCACCGCACCTCGCCGACCGTCCACCGCGCCCTCGAGCTCGCCGGGGTCACCCGATGAGGGCAGAGCAGGCCGGGTCCCGGCGGCTGTCCCGCTCGTCTCTCCGTTCGCCACTCCGCTCGGTCACCCAGCGCGCCGGCGGCCTGATCGCGGCCACCGCGCTGGCGGCCGGCGTCCTGTCCGGCTGCACGCCCACCCCGGGCCATGACGACCCGACGGGCGAGGGCACCCCCGCGGCCACGGCTTCCCCGACGCAGGCACCGGTCTCCGTCATCACGGGGCCCCGTCCGGAGGAGCAGCTGCTGGCCGTGGTGCTGGTGCGACACCTCGAGAACAAGGGCATCCCCGCCGCCGTGGGGGAGCCGTCCGCCGAACCCTGGGGCGCGGCCGGGGAACAGCAGGTCGCCGTGGTGGACACCCTCGCCATGGCCACACACCTCGACCCGGAGCTGCTCGCCGGCGAGGTCCCGACGCCGTCCCCGTCGCCCTCGGCATCCGGCTCCGGATCCCCGTCCGCGGCCGGCCCGAGCTCCGCTGTGAGCGCGACAGCGAGCGCGACGGCGTCACCCAGCGTGTCGCCGTCGGACCCAGCCCCGGCCTCGCCGACCGGTCATCCGACCGCCACGGGCTCGCCCACGCCCCTGCCCGAGGGGCGGCCCGCGGCAGATGCCCAGGGCACCACCGCCATGGTCTCCGAGTACTTTCCCGAGGACACCGAGGTGATCGGAGGGTCCTCGGGCACCATGCGGCTGCAGGCGGTCACCACCACGGCGCTGTCCGGGCTGTATGAGATGGAGGACCTCACCGACCTCAATGGCCTGTGCGACCGGATGGTGTTCGCCCCGGCCTCCGCAGCAGCCGTGCACAGTGAACGGCTGGACGTGCTGGCCGGCTGCGAACCGGCGGAATGGATCGAGGAGGGTGAGGCCGGCGCCGCCCTTGACCTGGTGTCCGGACGGGCCGACGTCGCACTGCTGTACGGGACCGACCCGGCGATCGCAGACCATGCCCTCGAACCCCTCGGGGACGCGGGCCGGGTGCTTCCGGAGGGGCGCGTGCTCATGGTGGCCGAGCCGGACGTCCTGCCCGAGGGTGCGTCGGACGCGGTGAACGAGGTCGCCGGGAAACTCGACGGCGAGATGCTGGCCGAACTCGGGCGGCTCGCCACCGGACCGGACCGCCTCCCGAGCAAGGAGGCCGCCCAGTACTGGCTCGTGTCCGCCGGACTCGAGGAGACCCCCGAGAACTGGTTCTGACCGGTCCGCCGCCGTCACTCCCGCGATCCGCCGGCCCGCGGTTCTAGGATGGAGCCCATGGCAAAGACACGGACCGGTCAGATCAAACAGTCTTCGAAGCTCCTCAACGTGCGCTATGACGTGCGCGGACCGATCCTGGAAGAGGCCCAGCGCATGGAGGCGGCCGGCCACCGCATCATGAAGCTGAACATCGGCAACCCCGCCCCGTTCGGCTTCGAGGCCCCGGACGCCATCCTCAAGGACATGGTCTCCCACCTGCCCTACGCTCAGGGCTACTCCGACTCCCGCGGCATCTACTCGGCCCGGACCGCGGTCAGCCAGTACTACCAGTCCCGCGGGATCATGGGCATCGATGTGGAGGACGTCTTCATCGGCAACGGCGTCTCCGAGTTGATCTCGATGGTGCTGCAGGCGCTGGTGGACGACGGTGACGAGGTGCTCATCCCCGCCCCGGACTACCCGTTGTGGACCGGTGCCACCACCCTCTCGGGCGGCAGTGCGGTGCACTACCGCTGCGTGGAGGAGGAGGGCTGGTCCCCGGACCTCGAGGACATCGAGTCCAAGGTGACGGACCGGACCAAGGCCATCGTCATCATCAACCCGAACAACCCCACCGGGGCGGTCTACTCCCGTCAGGTGCTCAACGGGATCGTGGAGATTGCCCGCCGGCACAACCTGGTGCTGATGAGTGACGAGATCTACGAGAAGATCCTCTACGACGGCGCCCGTCACATCAACGTTGCCGGACTGTCCGACGACGTGGTGACGTTGACCTTCTCGGGGCTGTCCAAGGCCTACCGGGTGGCCGGATTCCGCTCCGGCTGGGTGGCCATCTCCGGGCCCAAGCACCGGGCCACCGATTTCATCGAGGGCCTGACCCTGCTGGCCAACATGCGCATGTGCGCCAACGTCCCGGCCCAGCACGCCATCCAGACCGCCCTGGGCGGCTACCAGTCCGTCAACGACCTCATCCTCCCCGGCGGGAGGTTGCTGGAACAGCGCAACCTGGCGCAGAAGCTGCTCTCCGAGATCCCCGGGGTGAGCGTGCAGCCGGCCCAGGGCGCCCTGTACCTGTTCCCGCGGCTGGACCCGGAGGTCTACCGGATCGAGGACGATGAGAAGTTCGTCATCGAGCTGCTGAGGGCCCAGAAGATCCTGGTCTCCCACGGCCGCGCCTTCAACTGGCCGGACACCGACCACTTCCGCCTCGTCACGCTGCCGAACGTGCGGGACCTGGAGGAGGGCATCGGACGCATCGCCGACTTCCTGGAGGACTATCGTGAGCGCTAAACGGCACGTGATGGAGTTCCACGCGGACCCGTGGCGTGCGCTGCGGGCCCGCACCACGGACGGGACACCCGGGGCACCGGAGGCGCCCCTGGGACCGCTCGACGTGGATCCGGACACCAAGCCGGGCTACCTCGGCGGCAAGGCGGAGGGGGAAGCCACCCTCCAGGCCCGCGCCGAACGGCTGTCCGAACTCCAGGAGCTGCTCTACGCCAACGGCGTGGCCGGCACTCCGGACGAGAATGGGCGGGAGCGCTCCCTGCTGCTGTTGGTCCAGGCGATGGACACCGCCGGCAAGGGCGGGATCATGCGGCACGTGATCGGCGCCATGGACCCCCAAGGTGTGGAGGACGCTGCCTTCAAGGCACCCACCGAGGAGGAGAAGCAACAGCACTTCCTCTGGCGCATCCGCCCGCACGTCCCGCAGAGCGGCTACGTAGGCGTCTGGGACCGGTCTCACTACGAGGACGTGCTGATCCACCGGGTCCGCGGACTGGCCTCCATGGAGGAGATCGAGCAACGCTACGCGGACATCCGTGCGTTCGAGCAGGAACTGGTGGCGGGCGGCACCCGCATCATCAAGGTGATGCTGCACCTGTCCAAGGACGAGCAGAAGGAGCGCCTGGCCGAACGGCTGGAACGCCCGGACAAGTTCTGGAAGTACAGCCCCACGGACGTGGATGAACGCGCCTATTGGGACGAGTACATGGAGGCGTACCGGGCAGCCATCGCCGAGACGGACACGGATGACGCCCCCTGGTTCATCGTTCCGGCCAACCGCAAGTGGTACTCCCGGATTGCCGTCCAGGAGTTGATGATCAGGGTGCTGGAGGGCATGGGCCTCGACTGGCCGCCGGCTGAATTCGATGTGGCGGCGGAGCAGAAGCGTCTCGCCTCGAGTTGATTTCCCGTTGCTAGCCAGCTGATGTGGCGGGAAGCAGACGGACCGGGGGCCGTGCACTGGTGTCAGTGCACGGCCCCCGGTCCGTTCGTCGGTACTCGTTGGTGCTCGGTGGCGTCAGGTGGTGTTCGGCCTCAGCCGGTAATTAGCCGGTGAAGAGCGCCGAGGCCTTGATGGCCGTCTGGACCAGGCCGTACGCCAGGGCGGCGATGACGATCACGGCGAGGAAGACGGCCACGGCGCGGTAGGTGCCGCCGGTGTCCATGGCCGGGGTGCTTCCTCCCGTTGCCGCCTCGGCGTGGGCGCGGCTGTCAGGGGTGCTCTCGTTGTCGGTGCTCACTTGGCGTGCTCCTTCTCGCGGATCTGGTCCTCGGAGATGTGGTGCTTCTCGGCCACTGGACGGACCAGCAGGTTGGCGATGAAACCGACGGCCAGCAGGCCGACCATGATGTACAGCGAGACCGTGTACAGCTCAGCACCGGTCTTGCCGGCGGCGGCCTCGGACTCCAGCACGCTGTTGACGATCAGCGGCCCGGCGATGCCTGCCGCGGACCAGGCGGTCAGCAGGCGGCCGTGGATGGCCCCGACCTGGAAGACGCCGAACATGTCCTTCAGGTACGCCGGGACCGTGGAGAACCCGCCGCCGTAGAACGAGATGATGACCATCGTGGCGACGATGAAGACCACCAGGTTGGCCCCGCCCATCAGGGCGATGATCAGGTACATGGCCAGTCCGATGCCGAGGTACATCATGTAGTTGTTCTTGCGGCCCCAGTAGTCCGAGGTGGTGGACCACACGAAGCGGCCGGCCATGTTGGCGATGGACAGCAGGCCCACGAAGCCGGCGGCGGCGGCCGGGGTGATCCAGTCGAAGTACCCCTGGATCATGGGGGCGGCGTTCTCCAGGATGCCGATGCCGGCGGTCACGTTGCAGAACAGCACGATCCACAGCAGCCAGAACTGGGGGGTCTTGATGGACGATCTGGCAGACACGTTCGCCGTGGTCTGCATCGGCTTGGCGGCGGCCTCCGACGGGTTCCAGCCGGCCGGCCTCCACTCGGGGTGGGGGACGCGGATCACGATCGCACCCAGGGCGATGACCACGGCATAGATGATGGCCAGGGTGAGGAAGGTCTGCATCAGACCGCTCTGGAGCTGCTCCGGCTCGGCGCCGCCGCCGTAGAGCACCATGAGGCTGTTGGACATGGGGCTGGCGATCAGCGCGCCGCCGCCGAATCCCATGATCGCCAGGCCGGTGGCCAGGCCGGGCCGGTCCGGGAACCACTTCATCAGCGTGGACACGGGGGAGATGTAGCCGATGCCGAGGCCGATGCCGCCGATCACGCCGTAGCCGAGGTAGACGAGCCAGAGCTGACCGGTGGCGATGCCCACGGTGGCGACGAAGAATCCGACGACCCAGAAGCTGCCGGCGACGACCATCGACTTGCGCGGCCCGGCCCGCTCGACCCACGTACCCCCGAAGGCGGCGGACAGGCCGAGCATGGCGATGGCTACGGAGAAGATCCACCCGACCGCCACGTCACCGGCCTCGAAATGGCCCATCATCGGGATCTTGAAGACACTGAAGGCATAGACCTGGCCGATACACAGGTGAATCGCCAGTGCGGCGGCCGGGATCAGCCAGCGATTGAATTGTCGAGGGGCGACAATGGCCTCTCGATCGAGGATGTTGGGCATGACGGTGCGGTCCCTCTCCGGGTCGCCGCCGACCGGAGGTGCCCGGTCAACCGGCGGTTGTGTTGCCTTGAGTGATGCTCATGACTTTTTTTCGTTTCAACCTTGCAGAGATTAGCCCCGGGATATCACGAGGTCAATGAAGGCATCCGGTCCCGCCGTCGGCGAACAGGGCTTGCACTGGCCCCGGGGGACCGTGCTTAGGGTGGGGACATGACTACTCAGCAGCTCCAGGGAAAGTCCATTGCCTTCCTCGCCACCCGTGGGGTGGAGCAGGTCGAACTCACCTCGCCGTGGGACGCCGTCATCGCCGCCGGGGGACAGCCCCGGCTCGTCTCGGTCGAGTCCGGCACCATCACCGCCATGAACGGTGACTGGGAGCACGGGGACACCTTTACCGTCGATCACACGGCCGGTTCCGTCTCGGCCTCGGATTTCGACGGCCTGGTCATGCCCGGCGGAACCTTGAACGCGGATGCACTCCGCGTGGACGCCAGTGTCCAGGGCTTCGTCCGCGGCTTCTTCGACCAGCACAAGCCGGTGGCGGCCATCTGCCACGCACCGTGGACCCTCATCAACGCCGGCGTGGTCCAGGGGCGCAAGCTCACCAGCTACCACTCGCTGTCCGAGGACCTGAAGAACGCCGGGGCCACCTGGGTGGACGAGCAAGTGGTGGTGGACCAGGGCCTGACCACCAGCCGCAACCCGGGTGATCTGGACGCCTTCAACGCCAAGATGGTGGAGGAGTTCGCCGAGGGAAAGCACTCCGGCCAGACCGCCTGACACGGCCTGACACGGCCTGACACGGCCTGAACCGGTCAGATCGCCTTGCTTGGCCGGGCTGTCAGAGACGGCCCGGCCAAGCTGCACCGGCCGAGCCGATCCGACCGTAGTCCGAACGGATCAGACGGTTCGGTCGGCCGTCTTGGCCCGGACCTCGTCGAGCTTTGCACGGGCACCGTTCAACCACTCCTCACAGCGGTCGGCGAGGGCTTCGCCGCGCTCCCAGAGGGCCAGGGACTCCTCCAGGCCGGCCCCGCCGGTCTCGAGCCGGGTCACCGTCTCGACGAGTTCGGACCGGGCCTGCTCGTAACTCAGGCTGGCGATGTCCGAGGTGTCCGCTGCGGAGAACCCCTCCACAGCAGCACCCTCCACAGCCGAACCTTCCGGGCCCGGCATGGTGGGGTCGGTGTTCTCGGTCGCGTCGCTCATGCGGTCTCCTCAGTGGTCGGGGTCGTGGTCGCGGTGTGTCCGGAAGGTGCAGCACTGTCGGAATGCTCGGCGCTGTCAGTGATCTCGGCTGGACCGACAGGATCGACAGGGTCGGTGGTGTCCGTGACGGCGGCGCCGATCCGGCCGGCGGCCACCAGGATGTCCAGCCGGTCCCCGACGGCGACCCGGCCAGCGTGGCGGACCACCTCGCCTTCGTGCTGGACGACCGCATAGCCGCGGTCCAGGGTCTTCTGGGGGGACAGGGACCGCACCCTCGCGCGCAGGTGCCCTACGGCGTCGTGCTCCCGGTCCAGCCGGCCGGAGAGCGACGTGCGGGACCGCCCCCGCCACCGCTCCAGGTCCTGGGCGCGTTCGTCCACCAGCCGTTCCGGTTGGGCCATCACGGGCCGGGTGCGCAGGGCCTGCAGGGACTGGGCCTCCTGCTGTACCAGTCGTTCCACACCGGAGGCCAGGCGCAGCCGGGCCGCGGAGATCGCCTCGCGCTCCAGGGCGGCGTCCGGGACCACCCGCTTGGCGGCGTCCGTGGGGGTGGAGGCCCTCACATCCGCCACGTCGTCCAGCACGGGGCGGTCCGCCTCGTGCCCGATGGCGGAGACCACCGGGGTGTGCGTGGCAGCCACGGCGCGGACGAGGGCTTCGTCCGAGAACGGCAGCACGACCTCCTCGAGCGCGCCACCACCGCGCGCGATGATGATCACGTCCACCTCCGGGTGGGCATCCAGCTCGGCGACGGCGGCCATCACCTCCCTCGGCGCGTGCGCCCCTTGCACAGCCACCTCGCGGACCTCGAAGCGGGCTTCGGGCCAGCGCAGGTGGGCGTTGCGCATGACGTCCTTCAGGGCGTCCGAGTTCTTGCCCGTGACCAGCCCGATCAGATGCGGCAGCACGGGCAGCGGCCGTTTGCGGGCCGCCGAGGTCAGGCCCTCGGCCTCCAGAGTGCGACGGAGCTTCTCCACCCGGGCCAGCAGGTCCCCGATGCCGACTGGCCGCATGGCGGAGGCGATCATGTTCAGCCGGCCGGTCTTCGTGTAGAAGCTGGGCTTGACGCAGGCCACCACGCGGGAGCCCTGCTCGACAGCGCCCTCCAGAGTGGAGGCAACGTTCCGCCAGGCGGTCACGGGCAGTGAGTAGTCCTCGTCCAGATCACGCAGGGTCATCCAGGCATTGCCGCGGATCACCTTGAACTCGATCAGCTGACCTTCGATCCACGCTTCCGGAGCGCGCTCGAAGTACTTCTTGAGGTTCTCCGAGAGGACCCGCAGTGGCCACGGGGCATCCGGAGCGGTCCCGGAGGCGGTGGCCGGCAGGGGTGCCGGTGACGGCTGGTCGTCCATGCGTAGTGTGTCTCCTCGGTGGCAAGGTCGTCATGCCATTCTCTCTCTAGGCTAGGACGGGATACGCCCGTCCTGTGCCACCGAAGGCCACATCCAGCCACTCTGCCCGCTCGAACGGAGCCACTATGCGCACGGTACTGTCCATTCTGCTGGCCGCGCTCGCCGGCCTGCTCGCCGCCCTGTCCCTGGTGGGCGCCCGGGCGGAGGCCCTCGTCTATACCCCGGAACCCCTGCAGCAGATCGCCGCCCCGATGTCCGAGGACCCACATTTGCAGGAGGCCCTGCCCGGGGAGATCAGCTCGCTCGTCGAGGACCAGTTGCCGGAACAGTTGCCCGGGTTCGCCCAGACCGCCGCCTCCGGGCTCGTGGAGGGGGCCGCCAGCGGACTGGTCGAGGACGACCGCTTCCCCACGGCCTGGTCCGCGGTCCTGGAGGAGACCCGACTGGACTGGGTCCACCGCATCGACCGCCTCGCCGAAGGGGACACGACGACGTCCGGCACCGTGCACCTGCAGGCTGCACCGCTCGTGGAGCTGGGTCTGGACCGGTTGGCCGAGGCTCTCTCCGGGGTTCCCGGCGGCGAGGCGCTGGCGGAGATGCTGCGTGAGGGCCTGGCCGAGGGACAGGAAGCCGGGAATGAGGAGGCGGGGGAGTCTCTGCTGTCCGTGGACCTCGCCGTCCCGGATCCGGACGCGGTGCCCACGGATGTCGTCGTGCTGGTCGTGGAGAACCTGTACCGCTGGCCCTGGCTGGCCGGAACAGCCGCCGTGGTGGCCCTGCTGGCGCTGTGGGCGGCACCGCGCCGCCGGAAGGGCACTCCGCTGTTCATCGCCGGCCTCACGGCGCTGGCGGCCGGTGGAGTCAGCCGGTGGGCACTGGGACGGATGGAGCCCGCCGCCGACCTGGAGGGCATCGCCCGGGTTGCCGCGGATTCGCTGCTGGAGGGGATCCGCGACTACGCGATGCCGGACACCCTGCTCCTGATCGTCGGGGGCGGGGTGGTCGCCGCGCTCGGCCTGCTCGTGGGCCTGGCCTCCGGCCTGCGGTCCCGGGGCCGCGCCGGGCATTGAGGTGTGCCTCACCAGCAGGTGGCCCGTGCCGGGTCCACCGGTAGACTGGAACATATGTCCGCCGTTCTCTCAGCAGCCGTTCCCTCAGCAGCCGCTGCCACTCCCGTCCCCACCGCCACCGCCGGTTCGCCCGTCGCCATCGGGATGCCCCAGGTGCCCCGTGCCCGCCGCACCCGCGAGGATGTGGAGGCCGCCGCCGTCGTCAGCGGGGACAAGAAGGTCATGCTGGCCGCGCCGCGTGGCTACTGCGCGGGTGTGGACCGCGCCGTCATCGCCGTGGAGAAGGCCCTCGAGCACCACGGGGCGCCCGTCTACGTGCGCAAGGAGATCGTCCACAACCGGCACGTGGTGGACACCCTGGAGGAGCAGGGCGTGATCTTCGTGGAGGAGCTGGACGAGGTGCCCAAGGGTGCGCTGACCGTGTTCTCCGCCCACGGGGTGTCCCCGGCCGTCGTCAACGAGGCCGCCGAGCGCAACCTCCAGACGATCGACGCCACCTGCCCGCTGGTCACCAAGGTGCACCGCGAGGCGGTCCGGTTCGCCAAGCAGAACCGCAGCATCCTGCTGATCGGCCACGAGGGCCATGAGGAGGTCGAGGGCACCTACGGTGAGGCCCCCGAGCACACCACCATCATCAACAACCCGGAGGAAGCCCGGACCGTTGAGGTGCAGGACCCGGACAACCTCATCTGGCTGTCCCAGACGACCCTGAGCGTGGACGAGACCCTGGAGATCGTCTCCATCCTGCGCGAGCGGTTCCCGAACCTGCAGGACCCGCCCTCGGATGACATCTGCTACGCCACCTCCAACCGCCAGGCGGCCATCAAGAAGATCTCCCCGTCCTGTGATCTCGTGATCGTGGTCGGCTCCGCGAACTCCTCCAACTCTGTGCGCCTCAAGGAGGTCGCCGTGGAGTACGGGGCACAGCGGGCCGAACGCGTGGACTTCGCCAACCAGGTGGACGAGTCCTGGTTCGAGGGTGTGGCCACCGTCGGCCTGTCCTCCGGCGCCTCCGTTCCGGAGGTCCTGGTGCAGGACGTGCTCACGCTGCTCGCCGAATACGGCTATGGATCCGTGGAGGAGGTCGTCACGGCCGAGGAGGACATCATCTTCTCGCTGCCCAAGGAGCTCCGCGCTGAGATGAAGAAGGTCGGGGACACCGACCACTTCCTCGGCGGCCGCCGGACCAACACCGGCAACTGATGGGTTCCGGCACATCATCTGCCGCGCAGGAGACTGTCCACCTGGTCCTGATGGGCATCTCGGGCTCGGGCAAGACCACGTTGGCCGAGCGCCTGGCTCAGGAGTTGAAGCGGTCCTATGCGGAGGCCGATGAGTTCCACTCCCCGGCCAACATCGAGAAGATGGCGTCCGGAACGCCGCTGACGGACGAGGACCGCGCGCCCTGGCTCGCGGCGATCCGTGACTGGATGGGCTCGGCGGCCAACGCCGGCGGGACGATCGTCACCTGCTCGGCCCTCAAACGCACCTACCGCGATCTGTTGCGGGAGGCTGCCGGCCGGGTGTTCTTCCTGCACGTCACCAGCGATCCGGCGGTCATCATCGATCGCATGGAGCACCGCCCGGGCCACTTCATGCCGGCCTCGCTGGTGCCCAGCCAGCTCGCGACACTCGAGGAACTCGGGATGGACGAGGACGGAGCGGTGCTGGTCAACTCCGGTAGTGTGGACGAGCTTGTCGAACAGGCGCTGACCATCGTCGCCGACCTCTGAGGCCGCCGGCCGTTGGTCACCGTGTGCCGGGGCGGCAAGCGCTACCCCATCTTGCGCTGACGCCCCCGTCCTGACCGGGCCGCCGGGCTGCGCTCCGACCCGAAGGCCCACCCATGACCATCGAAGAATGGACCCCTACCCTGGGGGCCGGACCGCTGCTCGGCATCGCCGCCGCGGCGATCGCGCTGTTGCTGTTCCTCATCATGTATCTGCGGATGCACGCGTTCCCGGCGCTCGTCCTTGTCAGCGTCCTGACCGCCTTCGCCGCGGGCATCCCGGCGAACCTCGTGGTCTCCACGGCGACGGAGGGCTTCGGCAGCACCCTGGCCACCGTCGCCCTGTTGGTGGGCCTGGGAGCCATGCTCGGCCGGCTGGTGGAGATGTCCGGCGGCGCCAAGGTCCTGGCGGACACCCTCATCGGCTGGTTCGGTGAGAAGCGCGCCCCCTTCGCCCTCGGTGTCGCCTCCCTGCTGTTCGGCTTCCCCATCTTCTTCGACGCCGGCCTGGTCGTCATGCTGCCCGTCGTCTTCGCCGTGGCGCGCCGCCTCGGCGGGTCGGTGCTGTCCTACGGGCTGCCGGTGGCCGGTGCCTTCTCCGTCATGCACATCTACCTGCCTCCGCACCCGGGGCCGGTGTCTGCCGCCACGTTCTTCGAGGCCAACGTTGGCCTGGTGATGCTCCTCGGTCTGCTGGTGGCCCTGCCCACCTGGTACGTGACCAGTTACCTCTTCGGACGTTGGGCCGGCCGGCGCTGGCAGCTGCCGGTGCCCTCCCTGCTCGGACGGGCAGACGAGGAACAGGAGAAGAACCCGCCGCGGTTCGTGACCGTGGTCCTGGTCCTGCTGCTGCCGATGCTCCTGATCTTCCTCAACACCGGCCTGGACACCCTCAACCGCGGCGGCATGCTGCCCGAGGGGACGGGCGATTCCACCTGGTTCCAGGTCCTGCGCGTCCTGGGCGAGACCCCGGTGGCGCTGCTGATCACCCTGCTGGTGGCCACGATCGTCCTGGGCCGGGCCCGCGGCACCGACAAGTCCGTCCTGGAGAAGACCCTTGAGGGCGCCCTCGGTCCGGTGTGCTCCGTCATCCTCGTCACCGGTGCCGGCGGCATGTTCGGCTCGGTGCTGCGGACCTCCGGCATCGGTGATGCGCTGGAGGATTCGCTTTCTGACCTGGGTGTGCCGTTGATCCTCGCCGGCTTCCTTATCGCCGCCGTGTTGCGCATCGCGCAGGGCTCGGCGACCGTCGCCCTGACCACCGCCGCCGGCCTGGTGAGCGCCGGAGTGGCCGCTGCGGACTACAACGCCGTCCAGCTGGCCGCCATGGTGCTCGCCGTGGGTGCGGGTTCCGTGGTGGCCTCCCACGTCAACGACTCCGGCTTCTGGCTGGTCGGCCGGTTCTTCGGGATGGACGTCAAGACCACCCTGAAGACCTGGACCGTGCTGGAGACCCTCATCGGCGTCATGGGCTTCGTGATCGCCTGGGTGATCTTCGCCCTCGCCGGCGCCATGGGCTGATTCCGACACTGCCCACACGCGGAGAAGCCCCCGCACACGGAGAGGCCCCCGCATCCGGTTGCTTGGATGCGGGGGCCTCTCCGTGTCACGGGCAGCTGTGCTCAGCCGGACTGCAGTCCGGGGTCAGCTGCGGGGCGAGCCCTGCGCGCTGGAGGAGCGGCGGTTGGGGCCACCGCGGGAGCGGCCGGCGCCACCACGGCCTTCGCGGCCGCCCTCATGGTCCCGGTTCTCCCGGAAGTCGGTGTTGCGTCCACCGGACTCCGAGGAGTACACCCGGCCGCCCGCCGTCGGCGTCCCGGCCGAGGTGCCCGCGCGGCGGTTGCCCGGCCGGCCGGTTCCGCGGCCGCCCTGGCCGCCACCGTTGCCGGCGCGATCCTGGGAGGGGCGCTCGTTGCGGGACCGCTCCGAACGCTCACCGGACGCGGCGGCGCTGCGGGGCCGGCCGCCGTCGGGCTGGCCCTCGCGCTGACCGCCCTGACTGCCTTGACCGCCGGAACGGCCACCGTTGCGGCCTCCTCGTGAGCCATTGCGACCGCCGGAACGGCCACCGGCACCGGAGGATCCGCCGCCCTGGCGACCGCCGGAGCGACCACCGCTACCTCCATTGCCGCCGCCGTTCTGGCCGGACTGCTGGGTGCTGGGCGTGGAGACAGCGAGGAGCTTCTCGAGCTCAGCGGCCTCCAGGAACGAGCGTTCACCGGGGGCCAGCGTCTCCAGCAGGGAGTCGTCGGCGCCGTCGGCATGGACCGTCGGGGAGATCTTGGCGGCGCGCATCAGGGTGCGGACCTCATTGCGCTGCTCGCGCCCGGCCAAGGTCACCACGGTGCCAGCCTGGCCCGCACGGGCCGTGCGGCCGGAGCGGTGCAGGTACGCCTTGTGCTCGGTGGGCGGGTCGGAGTGGATCACCAGGGAGACGTCGTCCACGTGGATGCCGCGGGCGGCGATGTCCGTGGCGACGAGGGTGCCGGCGGTGCCGTTGTGGAAGGCATCCAGGTTCCGGGTGCGGGCGTTCTGGGACAGGTTGCCGTGCAACTCCAGGGCGGAGACGCCCCGCTGGCGCAACTGCTTGGCGGCCTTCTTGGCCCCGTACTTGGTGCGGGTGAACACGATGGTCCGGCCCGGGGCGGCGCACAGGTCGGCCAGGGCGGCCAGCTTGTCATCCCCGTCCACGGACACCACGTGGTGATCCATCTTCGCCACCGGGGAGACGGCCGAATCGGCCTCATGAACCACAGGGTTCTTGAGGTACTTCTTGACGAGCACGCCGACGCCCTCGTCCAGAGTGGCGGAGAAGAGCATCTTCTGAGCCTTGGTGGGCACCTTGTCCAGGATGCGGCGGACCATCGGCAGGAAGCCCATGTCCGCCATGTGGTCGGCCTCGTCGATGATGAGGATCTCCACGCCGGACAGGTCAACGTGACCCTGACCCATGAGGTCCAGGAGGCGGCCGGGGCAGGCGACGAGGACATCCACGCCGCGCGCCAGCGCCTTGACCTGCGGGTTCTGGCCGACGCCGCCGAAGATCGTCAGCGAGGACAGACCACTGGCCGCGGAGAGCGGCTTGAAGGAGTCCTCGAGCTGGAGGGCCAGCTCTCGGGTCGGAGCCAAGATGAGCGACCGCGGCCGGCGGGCCGTGGCCGAGCGCCCGCCGCTCAGGCGGGAGGCCAGCGGCAGCAGGAAGGCGTAGGACTTGCCGGAACCGGTCCGGCCGCGGCCGAGAACGTCACGGCCGGTGAGCGAATCCGGAAGGGTGGCCTTCTGGATCGGGGTGGGAGAGATGATGCCCTGCGGGGCCAGCGCGGCGGCCAGGCCGGCGGGCACCCCGAGCTCGGCGAATTCCGAGTCGGATGAAGTGGGCATGGTGGAAGAACCGCCGGAAACGGCGGCAGGCTGAAGAGAAGTCACGAAAAAGGAATCCGTCCGGGTGGAAGAAAGACCCGGCCCTGGCACGGGCGGCTGCGGCATCACAAGAGCCACTCAACGCGGTGCTGGCCGGCACCGGCGAGGAAGGATCCTGACCGGTTGGCTACCGGACAGTCTACGGCATGGCGGGTGGGATCACGGCATCGGCGGTAGTGAGCAGGAGGTCCGGGTGGCAACAGCCACGAGCCCCTCGACCCTGGTGCTTGGGTCGAGGGGCTCGCGATTGCAGCGTCAGAGGCTACGTGCGATGTCCCGGGGGAGAGAACGCCGGGTCAGACGGCGACGCGGGCGTTGGCCTCCACATGCGCGACGAGAGCATCCACGAAGCCCTGCAGAACCGGCAGGAGCGTGGCGTCCTGGACCTCGCCGGTCTCGGCGAGGGCACCCTCGCGGGACTGGATGAAGGTCTCCGGCTGACCCATGGTCTTCATGTCCAGGTGGGACAGGATGTTGCGCAGGTGCTGCTGGGCCATGGCGGTCCCGGTGCCGCCAGGAGAGGTGCCGATGACGGCGGCGGGAACGCCGCCCCACACGGCCTGGCCCCAGGGACGGGCGCCCCACTCGATGGCGTTCTTCAAGGCGGCGGGGAGGGAGCGGGAGTACTCCGGGGTGAGGAACAGGACGCCATCGGCCGAGGAGACGGACTCCTTGAAGTCCAGGGCCGCAGCCGGGTAGTCGGCGTCGAAGTCCGAGTTGTACAGGGGCAGCTCGCTGATGGGGAGCTCGAAGAACTCCACGCCCTCGGGGGCCAGTGCCGAGAGGGCCTTGGCCAGACGGCGGTTGATGGAGTTCTGGGCGAGGGAGCCGACGATGTAGCCGATGCGCATGGGTGTCCTTTCAGACAGGATCAGGGCGTAGACGTAAAGAAGTTGAAATTTAAACTAGCCATTCGTTTTCAACCCGGAGGCCCTCAGGCCTATTCCTCAAGACGCCGCCCTTCCGGTGTGAGCTCCGTCATGCCTGACGTCGGAGATCAACGGGCGGATCTGCTGGCATGCCCGGCTCCTCCAGCAGTTCCGCCGCGGACAGGACGCGCGGAGTCGACTCCAGGGGAGGAGCGGAGGGCATCCCCTCCACGCTGGAGGGATTCAACTCGCCGATGCGCCGGGCCGAGGGCAGCACGCGGGTCTCGAGCGTGCCGACCATGGAGTTGTACTTCTCCACCGCCGACTTCAGTGAACTGCCCAGTTTGGTGACATGCCCGCCAAGGGTGCCCAGGCGCTGGTAGAGCTGCCGCGAGACCGCGAAGAGTTCCCGCGCGTTCTCGGTCAAGGTCTCCTGGCGCCAGGAGTAGGCGACCGATTTCAGGGCGGTCAACAGGGACACCGGTGCCACCAGGGCCACATTCTTCGAGAAGGCGTGGTCCAGCAGGCCGGGGTCGGCCTCGAGCGCGGCGGCCAGGAAGGACTCGGCGGGCAGGAAGCAGATCACCAGCTCGGGCGAGTCCTGCAATCCCTGCCAGTAGCCCTTGGCGGAGAGGGCGTCCACGTGAGCGCGCACCGCCTTGGCGTGGGCCTGGTGCAACTCATGGCGCCGGCTGGCGCCCTCGGTCGTCGAATCGCCGGCCAGTTCCTCGGCTTCGAGGATGGCCGCCAGTGGCGCTTTGGCATCCACGGCGAGCGACTTTCCGCCGGGGAGCCGCACCACGAGGTCCGGCCGGAGGACCTGGTCCTCATCCCCGCGCAGCACCTCCTGTTCGGAGAAGTCGGTGTGGGGCAGCATCCCGGCGGCCTCCACCACCCGGCGCAGCTGTACCTCGCCCCAGTGCCCCCGCGCCGAGGTCGACTTCAGGGTGGCGACCAGGGTCTTGGTGTTCACCAGCAGGGCCGAGTCCGTGGCGGCCGCGGTCTTGAGCTGCTCGGAGAGCTGCCCGTACTGCTCCACGCGGTCCCGCTCCAGCATCCCGACCTGCCGCTGCAGGGTCTCCAGCCGTTGCCCCACAGGGGCGAGGGCGGTCAGCACCTTGGACTCGGCGGCGGAACGATCCCGGTCCGCCGTCCGCTCGGCGGCCAGAACCCTGCTCTCGGCCTCCGCCGCGGCCAGTGCGGCCTGGACCTCTGACAATTCGCTCCGTGCCGCCTGGGCCTCGTCCCTGGCTCCCCGCTCGGACTCCGCCCAGGTTCCGCGCAGGCGCGTCCAGACCAACCAGCCACCCATCACCGCACCCACGACCAGGCCCGCCACCACGCACACCACGGCCACCAACACCACTGCTGAAGTCTCCATGCCTCCAGACTGCCAAAGGCCACGGACACGATAGGAGCGCACCGCCGTGGAACCAGACCGGAGGTGCTGAACTCCCGGGGGAGGGACGGAGGAGAAGGCCGGCGTTGAGGAGCCGGTCAACCATCGATTTCCCGGTGAAGCCGCCCTTACTGTATTGCTAGTCACAGACGGTCTGACCAGGCCACGAAAGGACGGTTCACCATGTCCGACACCACGGGACGGGCTCGTTCGGAGACCACAGACCGAACACCGACAGAACCGACAGAACCGACAGGACCGGCAGGTCGGGAGCTGCCCACCGACCACCGGTCCCCCGGGGAGAGGGCACCGGCGGAAGAGCGGAACCTGCACCTCCGGCGGTGGATCGGATTCGGCGGAGGACTGGTGCTGGCCGCCGTCGTGTTCCTGGCGATGCCCGCGGACGTGGAGCACAACGCGCGGCTGACGGCCGCCGTCGCGGTGCTGATGGCGGTGTGGTGGATGACCGAGGCCATCCCGATCCCGGCGACCGCCCTGCTGCCGCTCATCCTCTTCCCGGTGTTCGGGGAAGACATCGGCGTGGACGATGTGGGCGCCTCCTACGGGAACAACATCATCTTCCTGTTCATGGGCGGCTTCATGCTGGCGCTGGCCATGCAGCGGTGGGACCTGCACCGGCGGATCGCCCTGGTCACGGTGCGGGCCATGGGCACCCGGCCCGGAGGTGTGGTGGCCGGTTTCATGATCGCCACGGGCTTCCTCTCGATGTGGGTGTCCAACACCGCCACTGCCGTGATGATGATCCCGATCGGCGTGTCCGTGCTGACCCTCGTGGTGGCGGCGGACAAGTCCAACCCCGTGGAGGAGTCCTCCGATCCGACCTCCGGGGAGGTCAAGGACGCCGTCATCAAGTCCAACTTCGGCACGGCCCTGATGCTCGGCATCGCCTACGCCGCCTCCGTCGGATCGCTCGGCACCCTGATCGGCACGCCCCCGAATGCCCTCCTGGCCGGCTACATGGCCGAGTCCCACGGGGTGACCATCGGTTTCGGGCAGTGGATGCTCGTCGGCGTGCCCCTGTCCATCGTGATGATGTTCATCGTCTGGTTCCTGCTGACGCGCGTGCTGTTCAAGGCGGAGATCAAGGAGATCCCGGGCGGCCGTGAACTCATTGCGGACGAACTGTCCAAGCTGGGGCGGATGTCCTCCGGAGAGATCCGCGTCTTGGCGATCTTCGTGCTGGCCGCCGCCTCCTGGATCACCATCCCCTTGCTCTTCGAGGACCTCATCAGTGATGCGGGCATCGCCATGGTCGCCGGAGTGCTGCTGTTCCTGCTGCCGGCCGGCGCCGCCCGGGGCGTCCGGCTCTTGGACTGGGAGTCCGCGGTCAAGCTGCCGTGGGGCGTCCTGTTGCTGTTCGGCGGCGGGCTCGCGCTGTCCGCCCAGTTCAGCGGCTCCGGGCTCGCCGACTGGATCGGTGAGCAGGTCGCCGGACTGTCCGACATCCCCGTCTGGTTGCTCGTGGCCATCATGGCCATGGCGATCCTCTTCCTGACGGAGCTGACCTCGAACACCGCCACGGCGGCGACCTTCCTGCCCGTGGCGGGCGGGGTGGCCATGGGCGTCGGGGTCGACCCGCTGCTGTTGTGCATCCCGGTGGCCCTGGCCGCCACCTGCGCCTTCATGCTGCCCGTGGCCACGCCGCCGAACGCCATCGCCTTCGGCTCCGGCTATGTGACCATCGGACAGATGGTCAAGGGCGGGCTGTACCTGAACCTGATCGGCATCGTGCTGATCACCCTGGTCACCATGACCCTCGGCGTGTGGGCGTTCGGCCTGGTGTTCTGACTCTGGGCATTCTGCCCCGGACGTTCTGACTCCTCTATAGCTCTACAGCCAGCCGTTGTCCCGTGCCGCGAGGCCGGCCTCGGTCCGGTTGGTGGTGTGGGTCTTGCCGATGGCCGAGGACAGGTGGTTGCGCACGGTGCCGGGGGAGAGGAACAGGGCGGCGGCGATCTGCCGCACGCTGGAACCGTTCAGCGCGGCGCGCAGCACGTCCCGCTCACGTTCGGTCAGTGGATTCGACCCGGACACGAGGGTCTCCTCCGCCAGGGACGGATCCACGACCCGCCGTCCCGCGTGCACGGAGCGCACCGCCTGGGCCAGCTGCTCAGCCGGGGTGTCCTTCACCACGAAGCCGCTCGCCCCGGCCTCCAGGGCGCGCCGCAGGTAACCGGGCCGGCCGAACGTGGTGACGATCAGCGAGCGGCATCCCGTCCCGCCGGCCGCGATGGCCCGGGCGGCCTCGATCCCGTCCAGTCCCGGCATGTCGATGTCCAGCAGGGCCACGTCCACGCGCAGCTCGGCCACGGTGGCCGCCACGGTGGTCCCGTCGCCCACCTGCGCCACCACCTCGAGGTCGGACTCCATCGCCAGCAGTGCGGCCAGGGCCCCGCGGACCAGGGCCTGGTCATCGGCCAGCAACAGCCGGATGGGCCCGACGCCGGCCGCGTTCGGATGCGTCACAGGTGCACCTCCAGTGTCGTGCCCGGTCGGTCCGACCCCGGATGGACCTGACTCAGTGAGAGGCTACCGCCGACGTCCGTGACCCGATGGCGCATGCCGCTGAGCCCGTTGCCGGGCGACGCAGGCTCGCTGAGGCCCGCGCCGTCGTCGGCCACGGTGAGCCGGTCCGCGGTGATGGTGACGGTGCAGTGCGAAGCACCAGAGTGGCGGATGACGTTGGTGATGGCCTCCCGGAGGCACCACGCGAAGAGTTCGCGGCGTTCGGGACGGAATCTGGCGACGGAGGAGGCTTCAGGCAGGTCGAACGCGATGCCGGCGGCCTGGAGGGCGGTGCGGGCGGAGGCGAGCTGGGCGCCCAGGTCGGGGACGTGCAGTCCACCGACGGTGGTGCGGACCTCGGCCAGGGACTGCCGGGACAGCTCGAGGACCTCGTCGAGCTCGACCTTGGCCTGCTCCGGGTCGGAGTCCACCAGCCGGCGGGCCAGTTCCGTCTTCAGGGTGATGACGGTGAGGGAGTGGCCCAGGACATCGTGCACGTCCCGGCCGAACCGTTCGCGCTGGCGGGAGAGGGCCAGTTCCTCACCGAGGATGCGGGAGCGCTCCTCGCGTTCCATGGCCAGGCGCAGCGCGAGCATGATCACCAGGGCCATGACGGTGGGGACGACCAGCCAGAAGCGGCTGCCGCCGGAGTCCACGCTCAGGGCCACCACGACCCAGGCCGTTGAGAGAGCCACGGAGACCGGGAGGCCGACCCTGAGCCGGTGCGGAAAGATCCAGATGGCCAGCGTGAACGGCAGGAAATTGAAGGAGTTGAGTCCACCCGCCGGGATGGTGGCGAGGACGCAGAGGAGCAGGACGGCGGTGGCCGCAGCGGTGTTCACCCAATGCGGCAGAGTGCGCCATGGCCAGGGCCAGATGAAATGCCCCATGTAGACCACGACGAAGGCCGCCAGACCGGCGCAGCCGAGCACCTTCGTCCCGAGCGGAGCATCCCCGGTGACCATGGCCACCAGCGGCACCACCAGGAAGACCAGCCAGACTCCGGCCGTGATGAGGACGGGGGCCCGTTCGTTGGCCTTCAGGGGGACCTCGGGCCATTCGCCGGCCCCGAAGGCGCCCGCCGGCTGGACAGCGATCCCGTCGGCGGACCCCTCGGACCCCTCGCACCTCTCTGGCACGTCCGGCCCCTCGGACCCCTCGCACCTCTCTGGCACGTCCGGCCCCTCGGACCCCTCTGGTCTGGTCCTGGCCCCGCGGGGCATCAGCTCAGCCCCGCCGGGTGGAACGGCGGGAGGCGACCAGGCAGATCGCGGCGAAGAGGATGGTCCATGCCACTACGTTTAGCACGATCGCCCACAACGGGTCGCTGATCGGGGCGCCGCCGTCTTCCATGCTCACGACCGTGCCCTCCAGCTGTGGCCACCGCGCCAGCGCGGCGATGCCGTAGACGGGCGTGAATCGGGCGATCTCCAGCAGGGTGCCGGACAGCGGCATGAACAGGTTGCCGAAGAACGCGAGGACCACGAGGATGCCGGACGCCGCCGAGACGGCCGCCTCCGAGCGGAACAATAGGGCCGCCGCGAGCCCGTAGAGCGCGAACGGGATGGCCCCGAGCAGCGCCAGGGCGCCGGACGCGGGCCACATCCACGCCTCATCGAAGGCCGCACCCGTCAGGGAGCCGACGGTGAAGACCACCACGATGGGCATCAGGGCGATGCCCAAGGCCACCAGCACCTTGCCGAGCATGTAGCCCGTGCTGGTCAGCCCGGTCAGTCCCAGCTGGCGGCCCCATCCCTGCTGGCGTTCCAGGGCGGCTGATCCGGCGATCACACTCGTCGCCATCGTGGCGCCGTAGACCGTCATGGCCGTCATGTTGTAGGAGGCGATGTTGCCGTTGCCGACCGGGCTCTCTCCGTAGGCCGACAGGGCGCCGAACATCAGGTATAGCACGGTGGGCAGGACCACGATGAAGAAGGTGGACTCCACCATCCGGGCGTTGCGGAGGAACTCCCAGCCGGCGAATGCGGTGATGATCCGTAGCCGGGACCTCCTCCGGCCATGCGGGCTCTGCTGAATCTGGGCGGAAACGGTGGTGCTCATGTCAGGGTTCCTTCCGTGGCATCGTCGGACGTGAGATCGAGGAAGACCTCGTCCAGTGAGGCCGCTGCAATGGTGAGGTCGTGCGCCAGTCCCGCGGAGAGCAGGAAGCCGGCGAGCCGGTCCGTGTCCTGTGCGGTGAACCGCACCCGCCCGTTCTGGCGCGCGACGGCGTCGGGAAGTCCCAGCTTGACCGCGACCTCCTCGGGGGTCCCGGGGCCGTCCCACACACACGAGACCGTGCGGTGACCGGTATCGAGGACCTCATCCACGGGGCCGTCCACCACCTTGCGGCCGGCGCGCATCAACACGATCCGGTCGGCGAAGTCCGAGGCCTCCTGGAGGAAGTGGGTGGCGAAGACGACCGTCCGGCCGCGTTCAGCCTCGGCCTGCATGGTCTCCCAGAACTCCTTGCGGGCCCGCACGTCCATGCCGGCGGTGGGCTCGTCCAGGAGTAGCAGGTCAGGTTCGGTCAGCAGGGCGAGGGCGAAGCGCAGCCGCTGCTGCTCGCCGCCGGAGCACTTGCGGACCTTGCGACCGGCGATCTGTGCCGCGCCAGCCCGCTCGAGGGCGGCCTCGACCGGGATGTGGCGGGGCTGGCAGGCGGCGACCATGGACATGGTCTCCTTGACTGTCAGGTCGCTCAATAGGCCGCCGGTCTGGAGCACGGCGCCGACCCGGCCCTCGAGCACTGCCTGCTTCGGAGGCATTCCGAGGACCGTGAGGGAGCCGGAGGTCGGGGCGGTGAAGCCGAGGACCAGGTCGAGGAACGTGGTCTTGCCGGCGCCATTGGGACCGAGCAGGGCCACGATCTCGCCACGCTGGATCTGCAGGTCGACGCCGTTGACGGCCCGGACGGCGCCGAGCCCGCTGCCGAATTGACGGTGGACGCCGGTGGCGTGAAGGGCGGTGCCGGTGCCGGCAGAATCGGCACCGGCAGCGGGGGTTCGCTGACCGGATGGGGGGACGGTGCCCGGGACGGTGCTGGGGGCTGTGGTGTTCATGCCTCCAGTCTGTGGAACCGGGCCCCGCAGCGGATCTGCCGGGCGTCATCGATGCTCCATGACATCCGTCATGGGTGAGGGCCGGGTTGAGTGGCAGGACCCGGGACCTCTCGCGGCGCACGGAGGGGACATGTCACCATCGGGGCATGGAACTGCGCATCGAACCCGGGGACATCACGGAACAGTCCGTGGACGCGATCGTCAATGCCGCCAACTCCACCCTGCTCGGCGGCGGGGGCGTGGACGGGGCCATCCACCGCCGCGGCGGCCCGGAGATCCTCGCCGAGTGCCGGCACTTACGCGAAACCGAGCTGCCGGACGGCTTGCCGGCGGGCCGGGCCGTCGCAACCACGGCGGGGCGGCTGCCGGCCCGCTGGGTCATCCACACGGTGGGACCGGTGTATGCGAAGACGATCGACAAGTCCGAGACACTGGCCTCCTGCTACCGGGAATCCCTGCGCGTGGCCGCCCGGATCGGGGCCCGCAGCGTGGCCTTCCCCGCGATCTCCGCCGGCGTCTACGGCTGGCCGATGGGCGATGCCGCCCGCATCGCCGTGCAGACCTGCCGCGCGATGGACGCGGAGGTCGGTCCCGACGCCGGCCCGGTCACCTCGGTCGTCTTCGTTCCGTTCTCGGACGCGGCCGAGCGAGCCTTCATCGAGGCCTTGGACGGATAGAGACGGCCTAGGATTCCGGCATGGACCCGTTGAGCCTGTCTGCCCGTGATCTGTCCGCCGCCCTGCGTCATCGCCAGGTCTCCGCCCGGGAGGTGCTTCAGGCCCACTTCGACCGGATCGACGAGGTCAATCCGAGCGTCAACGCTGTGGTGACCCAGGTCCGTGAACGTGCCTTCGATCAGGCGCTCGCGGCCGACGACCACGCTGCGGCCACGGCCCCGGAGGACCTGCCGGCGCTGCACGGGATCCCGATGACGCACAAGGACACCCATGCCACCGCGGGTATCCGCACGACCTCCGGCTCTCCGATCTTCGCCGACCTGGTGCCCCGGGAGAGCGACCTGGTGGTCGAGCGGTTCCAGCGCGCCGGCGTGATCTCCACCGGCAAGAACAACGTCCCGGAGTTCGCCGCCGGGTCCCACACCTACAACACGGTGTTCGGGACCACGCTCAATCCCTACGATCCGAGTCGCAGCGCCGGCGGTTCCTCGGGTGGGGCCGCTGTCACCCTGGCCACGCGCATCCAGCCCCTGGCCGATGGCTCGGACATGGGCGGTTCCCTGCGAAATCCGGCCGCCTTCAACAACGTCGTCGGCTTCCGAGCCTCGCATGGGGTGGTGCCCAACGCCCCCGCGCGGGATCCTCGCGCCTGGCTCGGTCAGAAGGGTGCCATGGCACGCTCGGTGGAGGACGTCATCCTGGCACTGTCCGTCCTCGCCGGCCCGGATGCCCGGGTCCCGGTGCATTGCCCGACGCCGGCCGGAGACTTCGCCGAACTCCTCGCCGAATCCGTGGGTCAGGTCGGAGCAGGTCGAGGCGGAACTGGCCGGGGCGGAATGGATCGGGACAGAACAGACCGGTACGGGAACGTGCGGACGGGAGGCGACCGCTCGCGGCGTGCGGCCACCCCGGACCGTCCGCTGGCCGGGGTCCGGGTGGCGGTGACCACCGACTTCGGGCTGGACGTGCCCGTGGAAGGCGAGGTGGCCGGCGTCGTGCGGGAAGAGGCGGAAGTGCTGGCCGATCTCGGCGCGATAGTGGAGGAGGCGTGCCCGAGGCTGCGTGAGGCGGACCTGGTCTTCGACGCCACTCGGGCCTTCGACATGGCGCTCGCCCTGCGGGACGTGGTGGCTGGATTCCCCGGTCAGGTCAAGGAGGAGGTCACCTGGAACGTTGAGCGCGGGCTGGCGCTGACCGCGGCGGACCTGATGGATGTGGCCATCGCGCGGGGCCGGCTGGACCGTGAGATCGCACGCTTCTTCGGAGCCGCCGGAATCACCGGAACCGCCAGAAACGCTGTCGGTGGTGCCGGACGGGACGGTGCGGCCGGGTCCACCGGCGCCGGTGCGTTCGACGTGCTCCTGGCGCCCACGGCGCAACTGGTCCCGTTCCCGGCCGAGTGGGCCTGGCCGCGAGAGGTGGCCGGGATGGCGATGGGGTCCTACGTCGACTGGATGCGCTCGGCGACCCTGATCTCGGCGACCGGATGCCCGGCCATATCGGTTCCCGGCGGATTCACCGCGGCGGGGTTGCCGGTGGGCCTGCAGCTGGTGGGTGCGCCCGGCCGTGACGTGGACCTGCTGCGCGTGGCCCGGGCCTACGACGAGGCCACGCGATACGCAGACCGGGCCCCGGCGATCTGAGGATCTGAGGGTCCTCAGTCACCGGGGCCGGGCCGTGAGTCGTCAGATCATGTGCCGATGGGGCGTCTATTCGGCACGCTAACTGACGACTCAAGCCCTGACTACTCACGCCCTGACGACGATCAGGAGGGATCAGGCGCGCAGGATGTTCTCTCCATTGGAGAACAGCTGCGGGGCGCCGACGGCCTCGGCCCCACCGGTGGCATCGGCGGGGGAGTACAGCTGGATGACGGTGGCCGAGACGGCCTCGGCGTTGTCGAAGGCCTCGAGCACGAAGGCGTCGTGCGGCTGGCCCTCGACCTCGAGGCGGGCGTCGAACACGGAGACGGCCATCTCCGGGCGGGGCTCCAGTTGGGCGACCTGCGCCCGCATCTGGTCCTCGTCGGCACCGGGCAGCTTCCACATGCCCTTCTGCTCCTCATCGATGTAGCCCAGCAGGAACGGCGCCACGGCGTCGGATCCCTCGGAGGCGAACTCGAGCGCCTGCTCGATGGCCAGGAAGACGAGGGGGGAGATGCGCTCAGAAGGCGGCTGGGGCTGCCCCTCGGGCAGCGGGGTTCCGGCGGCGACCAGGTTCGGGTCCGTCGTCGAGTCGGCGGTGTTTCCGCCTTCCCCATTTTCTCCATTCACCACGGGGCCGGGGACGCCCGCGGGGTCGGTGGTTGGGTTGGTGGTCTGTTCTGGTTGGTCAGTCACGCGCTCGACGCTATCGGTCACCGGTACCATGGACAACCGTGGCTCTCTCTATCGGAATCGTCGGCCTGCCCAACGTTGGCAAGTCCACCCTCTTCAATGCACTCACCCGCCAGACCGTTCTCGCGGCGAACTACCCGTTCGCCACGATTGAACCCAACGTCGGGGTGGTGAATCTCCCGGACGAACGGCTGGACACCCTCGCGGGGATCTTCGGCTCGCAGAAGATCCTGCCGGCCACCGTCTCCTTCGTGGACATCGCCGGCATCGTCAAGGGCGCCTCCGAGGGGGAGGGACTGGGCAACCAGTTCCTGGCCAACATCCGGGAGTCGGACGCGATCGCCCAGGTGGTCCGCGCCTTCGACGATCCGGATGTCATCCACGTGGACGGGAAGATCAACCCCGCCTCGGATATGGAGACCATCAACACCGAGCTGATCCTCGCGGACCTGCAGACCCTCGAGAAGGCGATCCCGCGCGTCGAGAAGGAAGTCAAGGGCAAGAAGCGCGAGGCCGCCGAACTCGAGGCCCTGCAGGCCGCCCAGACCGTGCTCGAACGCGGGGACACCATCTACTCGGCGATCGACTCCGAGAAGCTGGACATGGATCGCCTCCGGGAGGTCAGTCTGCTGACCGCGAAGCCGTTCATCTACGTCTTCAATGCCGACGACGGCGTGCTGGGTGACGAGGCCAAGAAGCAGGAGCTGCGCGACCTGGTGGCGCCTGCCGATGCCGTGTTCCTCGATGCCAAGCTGGAGTCCGACCTCGTGGAGCTGGACGAGGAGGAGGCCCGCGAGATGCTGGAGATGAACGGTCAGGATGAGTCCGGCCTGGACCAGCTCGCCCGCACCGGTTTCCACACCCTCGGCCTGCAGACCTATCTCACCGCCGGACCCAAAGAGGCCCGCGCCTGGACCATCCGGAAGGGCGACACCGCCCCGAAGGCCGCTGGCGTCATCCACACCGACTTCGAGCGCGGGTTCATCAAGGCCGAGATCGTCTCCTTTGGCGACCTGGTGGCCACCGGGTCCATGTCCGACGCCAAGGCCGCCGGCAAGGTGCGCATGGAGGGCAAGGAGTACGTCATGCAGGACGGCGACGTGGTGGAGTTCCGGTTTAACGTCTAGCGTTAATGACGGTGTCCGTTATAAACTGGTGTCGTGATCAGATCGTTCGGCAGCAAGGACACCGAGCGCGTCTGGCATGAGCAGTACGTCAAGCGCGTTGACCGGACGGTGCAGCGGGCGACCTTGCGGAAGCTCGAGTTGATCCATGCGGCGAAGGATGTCGAGGACCTCCGGGTCCCGCCTGGCAACCGCCTGGAGCTGCTGGTCGGCGACCGACGCGGGCAGTACAGCATCCGCGTCAACGCGCAATGGCGTCTCTGCTTCGTCTGGAGAGAGGGAGGTGCGGACAATGTCGAACTCGTCGACTACCACTGAGCGCGACCTGATCGAGCCGATCCACCCGGGAGAGATCCTGATGGAGGATTTCATCGAGGGCTTCGGGATCACGCAGAACAAGCTTGCCGTGTCCATCGGGGTGCCGCCGCGCCGGATCAACGAGATCGTGCACGGCAAGCGGGGAATCACCGCTGACACGGCGATCCGTCTGGCGCGATACTTCGGGACGTCCGAGGAGCTCTGGATGAATCTGCAGTCGAACTACGAGCTGCGCCTGGAGCGCCGGGCGCTGCGCGACAAGGTCGCTGCGATCACGCCGCTGGCAGTCGCGTGACCGGACGCCTCGTCGTGGTCTCCGGTCTGCCCGGGGTCGGCAAGACGAGCGTCGCCGTGATCGTCGCTGCGAACACGGGAGCGGTCCACCTTTCCATCGACGCAGTCGAGGAGTCGATTCTCGCCTGCGGATTGCCGACAGGGCGGCAAGTCGGCGTGCGGTGATCTGGCGTGCTGCTTTGCCCGAGCGCCAGGTGAGCGGTCACCTTGAAGTTGACTCTCGTGGTCAACTTTCTGGTGATCCATCCTGCACTAACTTGACTGATAAGATCAAGTTAGTCGTCGATCCGGAAGGAGCCAGCGTCGTGTCCGATTCCCTAGGTGGGCCAGCTCTCCGTGCGGATGCTCGCCGAAACGTCGATCGGATCCTGCATGCGGCGGTTCAGGTGTTCCGGGAGCGGGGGTTCTCCGCGCCGCTCGAGGAGATCGCCGCGGCAGCCAACGTGAGCAAGGCGACCATCTTCAACCGTCTCGGCGGGAGAGTCGGGCTGATCGATGCCGTCATCGACGACGTCGTCGCGGCGGAGCTGCGGGCTGTCATCGATGATGCGCAATCCGTCGTCGAGGTCCGAGAGCGGATCCGCATCTACATCGGCGCGCTCCGGGATCTGCAGTATCGACTTCCAGCAGTCAATGATGTTCTGCTGCGGGAGTACCGCGATTCCGAGCCTTTACTCGCCCTGTGTGATGCCGGGACGACTTTCCATGACGACCTTGTCGCGCAAGGGCATTCCGCAGGCGTCCTGGTTCACGACTTCACGTCCGCAGACTTCCAGGCGCTCGCCCGGGATAATGCCCTGGCGCTCAAGTACGGTGGCCGTCCGCCTCGCGCTGACTACGATCGCAGAACCGCGTTCGTCCTCGGCGGGATCTGCTCATCGAGATGGCTGATGTGATCGCGTCGTGGCAGGAGGTTGCCGCGTCCGGCGATGTGGTGGAGTTCCGGTTCCATGCGTGAATCAGGTGACCGTGCGGATGCCAGAATGATTCCGTGATCAGTACCGAGACACAGCCGAGGACGTCGTGATTCTCACATGACAAAAGAGGTCAACCATCGAGAGTTCTGACGAAATGGACGTGGCTCGCTGGCAGTCGCGACTCGATGACGTGCGTCGCGCCGTCGAGCAGTTGCGTGACGCGTGCGCGACGGACGGAGATGCGCGGCGCGCTTCCACCGCGGCATGGCTCGAGGGGCTATTCGCAGAAGTCACGAGTGCCAATGAGCTCCGGCAGAGTGCCCAGCAGGCGTTGGCGCTCTACGCCGGCGGCATGGGCTCCTTCCAGGACGTCGGGTCCGCGACGATGGCCGCGGCGGTGGACACGTTGCGCTCAACGCTGCGCGTCGCCTTGAGCGCACATCCGTGGGATGCATCGTGATCGGGCGGTAACGGTGGCGAGTGGAGAACAGAGCGGTGACTCGTGGCACGTCCCGGAATACATCCGCGGCTCCGGGCTGTTGCACCGGGCATGAAAGCAATGTCCTATGCGAAGTACGGCGACGAGAACGTCCTCGAACTGACCGAGCGCCCCAAGCCCACAGTCGGCCCGAGTCAGCTCATGGTGCGTGTGACGCGCTCCTCGGTGAACCCAGTGGACTGGAAGGTCGTGTCCGGTGGTCTGGACGCGATGCTGGAGACGAAGTTCCCCGCCATTCCCGGGTGGGACGTGGCAGGGACCGTGGAGCAGGTCGGTCCGGACACCCCGGAGTTTGCCGTCGGGGACCGCGTGGCCGCGTATGCCCGCAAGATGGTCAACGAGGGCGGGACCAGTGCGGAGTACGTGACAATCCCGGTGGAGTTCGCGGCCCGGATCCCGGAGGGTGTCTCGGACGACGTGGCCGCCGCGCTGCCCCTCACCGGCCTGACGGCCCGGCGTACCGTCAACGCCCTGGATCTCACGGACCAGGACATCGTCCTGCTGCACGCGGCATCCGGTGGCGTCGGCTACCTCGCCTCCCAGCTGGCCGTCCGCACCGGCGCGACGGTGCTGGGCACCTGCTCACCCGAGAACTTCGAGAAGCTGCGCCGCATCGGGGTCATCCCGCTGGAATACGGTGATGGGCTGGTCGATCGCGTGCGGGACGCCGCGCCGAAGGGCGTGGACGCCGTGGCTGACTTCGTCGGTGGAGTGCTGGAGAGCACCCTGTCGGTCTTGAACGACGGCGGCCGGCACGTCTCGATCGCCGATCCGGCCGTCCTGGAGCACGGCGGGCGGTGGCTGTGGGTCCGGCCCGACGGGGCCGGACTGGCCGAGCTGTTGAGCCTGGTGCAGTCCGGGGATCTCACGGTGGACATCGACCGGACCCTGCCCCTGGAGCAGCTGCCCGAGGCCTACCGCCTCAGCCGCGCGGGTGAGAGTCAGGGCAAGATCGTCATTCGCGTCCAGGACTGAACTTCTTCCACCGCACGTGGTGGACACTGGAGGTGGCGTTGCCTTCCCGGGCCGCTCGGCAGCCGCCCGCACAGAGGAGTCACGAATGACCGCAACACTGGTGGCCACGGGTCTGGCCGGCGGCTATGGCCACCGCACGCTCTTCGACTCGCTGGACCTGACCGTCGCCCCCGGTGACGTGCTCGGGGTGGTGGGCGCGAACGGGGCCGGAAAGTCGACGTTGCTGAAGATGCTCTCCGGCGTCCATCAGCCGCATGCGGGCACGGTGTCACTGGCACCCACAGACGCTTTCGTTGGGTGGCTGCCCCAGGAACATGAGCGGGTGATCGGAGAGACCGTTGCCGATTACATCGCCCGCCGCACCGGTTGCGCCGAGGCGACTCGGGAGATGGACGCGGCGGCCGAGGCCCTCGCAGACCCGGCGGACGCTGAGGCGGCTGCGGACACGTACTCATCGGCGTTGGATCGCTGGCTGGCCAGCGGCGCGGCCGACCTTGATGAGCGGCTTCCCCTGGTGCTGGCGGACCTCGGACTCGACGCCGGCGATGCCACTGAGCAGGCATTGATGACTTCCTTGTCCGGAGGGCAGGCGGCCCGCGTCGGCCTGGCCGCCCTGTTGCTGTCCCGTTTCGACATCGTGCTGCTGGACGAGCCCACCAACGACCTGGATCTGGATGGACTGGAACGGCTCGAGGCCTTCGTGCGCGGTCTCCGCGGCGGCGTGGTCCTGGTCAGTCACGACCGCGAGTTCCTGGCGCGCAGCGTGACCAGGGTGCTCGAACTCGATCTGGTACAGAACTCGAATCGCGTGTACGGCGGCGGGTACGACTCCTACCTGGAGGAGCGCGCGACAATCCGCCGGCATCTGCGAGAGCAGTACGAGGAGTTCGCCGGCCAGAAGGCAGACCTCGTCGCACGGGCCAGGACCCAGCGGGAGTGGTCGAGCCAGGGCGTGCGCAATGCCATGCGGAAGGCGCCGGACAATGACAAGATCCGGCGCAAGGCCTCCACGGAGTCCAGTGAGAAGCAGGCGCAGAAGGTGCGGCAGATGGAGAGCCGGATCGCGCGGCTCGAGGAGGTCGCGGAACCGCGCAAGGAGTGGAGGCTCGAGTTCACCATCGGTGCGGCGCCCCGATCGAGCTCCGTGGTCTCGACGCTCAGTGCGGCGGTCTTCAGGCAGGGGACCTTCACGCTCGGGCCGGTCTCGCTCCAAGTGAATGCGGGGGAGCGCATCGGCATCACCGGGCCGAATGGCGCCGGGAAGTCGACGCTGTTGCGAGGACTGCTCGGCCACCAGTTACCGGAGGAAGGCTCCGCGAGCTTGGGGGCGAGTGTGCGGATCGGGGAGGTCGACCAGGCCCGGTCCCTGCTGGCGGGTCCACAGCCGCTCGCCACCACCGTCGAGGCGCTCGTCCCGGACCAGTCTGCCGCGGAGGTGCGAACGCTCCTGGCCAAGTTCGGACTGCGGGCCGAGCATGTGAACCGTCCGGTCGACGAACTCTCACCGGGGGAGCGCACGCGTGCCGGTTTGGCCCTGCTCCAGGCCCGCGGGGTCAACCTGCTGGTCCTGGACGAGCCGACGAACCATCTGGACCTGGAAGCCATCGAGCAGCTCGAACAGGCCCTCGAGTCCTACGACGGCGCGCTGCTGCTGGTCACGCACGACCGGAGGATGCTCTCCGCGGTCCGGACCGACCGACGGTGGAACGTGGACGTAGGCCGGGTCACGGAACGCTGACCGCCACGCTATAACCCCTACCTGAGGCTCACTGGCCAGCGTCCACGATCTCACCATTGCGGGGGAGGCTGCCGTGGAACGAGATCGGCACGGCCCTGGCCCGGCTGATGTCCCGCCCGTCCACGGCGTGGACATGCACGTGCGGTTCGGTGCTGTTCCCGGAGTTCCCGCACCGTCCGAGAGCCTCTCCCCGCCTGACGGACTGTCCCAGCCTGACCACAGGACTGCCCTGCTGGAGATGGCAGAGCACGACGACGGCCACCTCGCCGTCGGCTCCACGCGTCTCGATGAGCACGTGGTTGCCGCTCAACCCCAGCCACCCGGCACCCAGGCGCCTCCGCTGGGTCACGGCGTATCCGATCGACGGGAGGCCCCGGTGTGATCGGTGGTCCGGCTCGTCGCCGTGCACACCGACCACCACGCCGTCGACCGGGGCCGTCAGCGGGCGGCCGAACCCCGGGAAGATCGCGGCCGGTTCCGGCCGCAGGAACGAGGTGAGCCTGTACGGGGCTGATCGGCCGGCGTCGTCCACCGGGACGAAATCGATCGCGTGGGAGAGGCCGAACTGCGCGGTGCCGTGACTTGGCACCCGATTCGCCGGGCTGTTCTGCACCAGCCACCGGCCGGCAAAGGGATAGCCGAGATCAAGTGGCACGGACATCGGAGCTCATCTCCAGGGGCGGATTCTTGGTCGGGAGTGGATGATCAATCACGGTCGGGGCGCCTGCGGTGGCGCTTGGTCTCGGCGCGCTGGCGTTTGGCCTCGATTCGGCGCCGCTGTGAGCCTCGAGTGGGCCGGGTTGGTTTCCGTGCAATCGCCGGGACCAAGGCCTCGCGCAGCAGAGCAGCGAGGCGTTGCCGTGCTGCCGTGCGGTTGCGCCGCTGGGAACGGTGTTCCGCCGCGCTGATGGTGAGGACGGTGCCCGTGAGCTTCCCGGCGAGCCGTTCGAGCGCACGTTCGCGCTGAAGATCGCTCAGGGCCGTGGTCGTGGCGAGGTCCAGGCTGAGCTGCACGCGGGAGTCGGTGGTGTTGACCCCCTGGCCGCCGGGGCCGGACGCATGGGAGAACTGCTCGAGCAGCTCTCCCGCCGGCACGGTGAGGCAGCGGGGCGCGCCGGGGCCCGGAGGTATATGCAGATCGTCCACACCACGAGTGTGCCGGACCGGGGCCGTTGGCGCTGCAACGTAGGGGAGACGGAACCCGAACTGAGGGGAGATGGAATCCGGCGGGACGTGCCCTGGTGGTCAGGCGGTTTCGTCTTCCTCACGCAGCCGCGGTTCCACGCGCAGTGCGGGATGGAATCCGGCCTTGTCCGCGTAGAACGCGCGGATGCGGTCCATATCGGTGCCGATGTGCCCGGTCAGCTCGAAGGTCGGACCCAGGCCGGTGGTCCTCGTCGTGCGATCCACGAAGCCGAGGGTCACCGGCATTCCCGTCTCGAGGGCGATGCGATGGAAACCTGACTTCCAGTGCGCATGCGCCCCGCGGGTGCCGTCCGGAGTGACCACCAGGCCGAAGACCTCCCCGGACCGCACCCGTTCGACCACCTCGGAGACGACACGGCCGGGATCCGTACGGTCCACGGGGATGCCGCCGAGGCGGCGCATGATCGGTCCGCGCCAGCCGTGGAACAAGCTCTTCTTTCCGAGCCAGCGCACCTCGATGCCCAGTTGCCAGGTGATGGCGAGCATGAACGCGAAGTCCCAGTTGGAGGTGTGTGGCGCACCGATGAGCACGGTGGGTCGGTCCGGCGCGGGCTCGGAGACCAGCTTCCAGCGGCTGAACGTCCAGAATGCACGGGCGGTGAGGCGTTGGAGCATGCCACCACGGTAGGGCACTTTCCTGGTGCCGCGGCTCAGGAGAGGCCCGGGCTGGCGCTGGCTCTGGCTCTGGCTCCAGTGTTCCGGCCGCTGACCGGCCAGAGGTGGATCTCAGCCCGGGCCGGCGGCAGGATGGGTCCATGAGTGATCCGAAGCAGAAACTGACCCCGTCCGAGATCGCCGAGGCCGGCCTCACCGGCTGGAACCTGGTGGAGGAGACCCTGACGGCGCGGTTCGCCACCAAGAGATTCACCACCGGCCTGGAATTCGTGAACCGCATCGGTGCCTCCGCGGAAGAGGCCGACCACCATCCGGACCTGACCCTCACCTATCCCGAGGTGGCCGTGACGCTGTCCAGCCACGACGTCGGCGGCATCACCAGCCGGGACATCGATCTCGCGCGCACCATCAGCGACCATGCGGCAGGGTTAGGCGTCAGCCCTCGTGACGGAAACCGATCTTGAGGGTGACCTGCCAGTCGGCGACCTTGCCGTCCGAGAGGTGACCGCGCACCGACTGGACCTCGAACCAGTCGAGGTTCCGCAGGGTCTTGCCGGCCTCAGTGACGGCATTGGCGACAGCGGCGTCGATGCCGTCGGGGGAGGTGCCGACGAGTTCGGTCACGTTGTAGACGTTGTTGGCCATGGTGTTCTCCATTCATCGCTCCCGAGCCGGGGCGGCCCGTGGTGCGCGACACGCTACGGGAGGCTCATCCCGGCCGGAAAGGGCTGACAGATCGCTGACCGGAGGTGCTGCTGGACGCCTGCTGGAGAGTGCTGACGGAGAGTGCTGACGGAGCCTCAGCTCGTGAGCCGGTGCGAGAGTCCGCGGATGGCCGCCACGGACTCGACCACCGCGCGGGCGGCCCCCTCGGCTTCGGCCTCCGTGGTCTCGGGCCCGAAGGTGAACCGTACGGCGGTCCGGGCCAGATCGTCCGGTAATCCCAGCGCTGTCAGGACGTGGGAGGGTTCGTCCGAACCGGCCGCACAGGCCGATCCCGAGGAGCAGAGGATGCCCCGGCGTTCCAGTTCCAGCAGGACGGCTTCGCCCCCGGTCCCATCGAAGACGAAGGACGCCGACGCCGGCAGGCGCAGGTCCGCAGAGCCGGTCAGCTGGGCGCCCGGCACCTGGTCCAGCACGGTGGAGGCGAACCGGGCGCGGAGCTCGGTCAACCGTGTGGAGACCGCCTCGCGTTCGGCCTCGGCAGCGGTGAGGGCGGCGGCCAGGGCCACAGCTCCGGGCACGTTCTGGGTGCCACTGCGCCGGCCCCGTTCCTGGCCACCACCGTGCAGCACCGGCTCCAGGGGGAATCGCCCGCGGACCCAGAGCAGGCCGATGCCCTTGGGAGCGCCAAGCTTGTGCCCTGACAGGCTCAGGGCATCGACGCCGAGCGCGACCACGTTCAGGGGCAGCCACCCGGCGGCTTGGACGGCGTCGGTGTGGAAGGGCACCCCGGCGGCCCGTGTCACCTGCGCCAGGTCGGCCAGGGGCTGGATGGTGCCGATCTCGTTGTTGGCGTACTGCACGGACACCAGGGTGGTGTCGGACCGGATCAGTCCGGCCAGCTGGTCGGCGGACACGAGACCGTCCCGATTGGGCGTGAGGTACTCGACCTCGAAGCCGTGGAGGCGGGCGAGGTGGTCGGCGGAGGCCAGGACGGCCTCGTGCTCGAGCGGACTGGTGATGAGGTGACGCCCGCGGGGACGGCCGAGGGCGATCCCCTTGATGGCCAGGTTGTCCGCCTCCGTCCCGCTGCCGGTGAATACCAGATCACCGGCGCGGACCCCCAGGGCCTGGGCGATGGAGGCCCGGGCCGCCTCCAGCCCTGCAGCTGCCGCCTCACCCACCGTGTGATGGCTGGAGGGGTTGCCGAACTGCCCCGTCAGATACGGCCACATGGCCTCCAACGCCTCCCGACGCACCGGCGTGGTGGCGGCATGGTCCGCGTAGATCATGGCGCGGTGGCCGGCTCGCGCGCGGCATCGCCCGGAGCGACGTCCAGTCCCAGGTCCAGGGATCGGACCGAGTGTGTCAGTGCGCCGACGGAGATGACGTCCACCCCGGTGGCCGCGATCCCGGCCACGGAATCCAGGTCCACCCCGCCGCTGGCCTCCACGAGGGCAGCGCCACCGATCAGGGCCACACCCTGGCGCAACCCGTCGAGGGTGAAGTTGTCCAGCATCACGGTGTCCACCCCGGCCGCCAGGACGGCCGGGATCTGGTCCAGGCGATCCACCTCGACCTCCACATGGGCGGTGTGCGGAAGACGGGCACGCATCTGCACCAGCGCCTCGGTGACGGACAGCCCGGCCCCGGCTACCGCCGCCAGGTGATTGTCCTTGACCATGACCGCGTCCGAGAGCGTCGAGCGGTGGTTGCGCCCACCGCCGTCGCGCACGGCTTGACGTTCCAGCAGACGCAACCCGGGGGTGGTCTTGCGGGTGTCCACGATCCGCGCCCCGGTGCCGGCCACGGTGGCCACGAAGCGGGCGGTCTGCGTGGCGATGCCGGACATGCGCTGGACGAAATTCAGTCCGATCCGTTCTGCCCGGAGGATGCCGCGGGCCGGACCGGCGATCTCGGCCAGTACGTCGCCGGACTCGAAGCGCTCGCCGTCGGAGGCCAGCAGTTGGACGCGGATCCGCGGATCCACGAGCCGGAAGGCCGCCGCGAACACCTCGGATCCGCTGAACACCCCCGGCTCGCGGGCCACCAGCCGAGCTTCGAGCGTGGCATCCACCGGGATGAGGGCCTCGGACGTCAGGTCACCCCAGGGGGCATCCTCGTCGAGGGCTGCGGTGACGAGGGCATCGATGTGCCGGAGGTCCGTCATCGCCCCGCCCCGGCCGGAACCACGGACAGCATCCGTTCCAGGGCCAGGCGGGCCGGCTCGGCCACGTCCTCGGACACGGTGATCTGGTTGACGATCTCGCCGTCCAGGAGTGATTCCAGTGCCCAGGCCAGATAGCCGGGATGGATGCGGTACATGGTGGAGCACGGGCAGATCACCGGGTCCAGGCAGAAGATCGTGTGCTGCGGGTATTGCGCGGCGAGCCGCTGGACCAGGTTGATCTCCGTGCCGATGGCGAAGGTGGACCCGGCCGGAGCCGCCTCGATGGCTTTGACGATGAAGTCCGTGGACCCCGAGGAATCGGCGGCGTCCACCACGGGCATGGGGCATTCCGGGTGCACCATCACGTGCACGTCGGGGAAATCGGCACGGGCCTTCTCGATCTGGGCGACCGTGAAGCGCTTGTGGACCGAGCAGAAGCCGTGCCACAGCAGCACAGTGGCCTGCATCAACTCTTCCTCGGTGCTGCCGCCCAGTGGTTTGCGCGGATTCCACAGGGGCATCTGCTCCAGGGGGATGCCCATCGCCTTCGCGGTGTTGCGGCCGAGGTGCTGGTCCGGGAAGAACAACACGCGCTGGCCACGCTCGAAGGCCCACTCCAGCACCTGTGCCGCGTTCGAGGACGTGCAGACGATCCCGCCGTGACGGCCCACGAAGCCCTTGAGCGCCGCGGAGGAGTTCATGTAGGTCACCGGGATGACCGGCGCCCTGCCCGCAGCGTCCGGTGCGGTCCCGTAGATCTCCTCCAACTGCTCCCAGCAGTCCGTGACGGAATCGAGGTCGGCCATGTCCGCCATGGAACAGCCCGCGGCGAGGTTGGGCAGGATCACGGACTGTTCGGGCGTGGAGAGCAGATCGGCGGTTTCGGCCATGAAGTGCACGCCGCAGAAGACGATCGCCTCGGCCCGGGGACGGGTGCGCGCGGCCTTGGCCAACTGGAAGGAATCGCCCACGAAATCGGCATGGGCCACCACTTCATCACGCTGGTAGAAGTGGCCCAACACCACCACGCGGTCACCGAGCTCTGTCTTGGCCGAGCGGATGCGCTCGTGTAGTTCCTCCTCGGTGGCCTCCCGGTAGGAGGCCGGCAATTCGCCCTGGCGGGGTGCCGCCCCCGGCAGGGGATCGTCTTGCGAGGCCCCGGGGCCATAGCCGGGCTCGGGCAGCGAACCGGCGGGGCCGGCGTCGAGCATCCAGGGTGCGGAGTCCAAGGCGGGTGCGCAGGAAGACCCGCTGGCGGAACCGGCGGCGATGAGCTTCAGGGTCCGGTCCACGGAGGCGTCGATCGGAGGCCCGACTGAGGGGGGCGCCTCTGCGGGGGAGGGCTGGCGGACGGTGATGGAATGGGCCGTCATGGTCGGACCCTTTCTGCGGTGGGATTCTCGGGTTGGATGTCACGGTGCCGGGTGGCGTGTGTCTGGTAGCGGTAGAGCTTGGGTGGCCGGTGCGGTGTGCCGGCCATCAGCTCACCGGTGGCCACGATGTCGGTGGAGGCGGCCACCGAGCGGCGGAAGTTCGCGGCGTCGAGCTCTTGCCCGAGCACCGCCTCGTGCACGGACCGGAGCTGGGCGAGGGTGAAGGTCTCGCCGAGGAAGGAGTGGGCGATGTGCGCATACTCGACCTTGGTGCGCAGGCGCTCCAGGGCGTAGTCGACGATCGTGTTGTGGTCGAAGGCGAGCCGGGGCAGCCGGTCGGCGCGGAACCACCGGACATTCTCCCCGGGGGCGGCCTGTTCCACCTCGTCCGTGCGGACCAGCGCGGAGTAGACCACGGACACCACGCGGCCGGTGGGGGAGCGGTCCACCCCACCGAAGGTGTAGAGCTGCTCGAGATAGCTGGGATGCAGCCCGGTCGTCTCGCCCAGGGTGCGGGCGGCGGCCGACTCCAGTTCCTCGCCTGCCGGAAGCCATCCCCCGGGCAGGGCCCAGCGGTCCAGATGCGGTTCACGCGTGCGCAGCACGAACGGAGTCCACAGTGACGGCCTGGAACCAGCGGCATCACCTTCCGGCCGCAGCGCGAAGATGACGGTGGACACGGCGATCGCCGGGGCTGCGCCCTGCGGCCCCGCTCCATGGGACGCCAGCGATCTCGACGGCTCCGGCTCCTGGCCCATCGCGACACCCCTTGTGGTCAATCGGACTTGAAGCTCCTTCATATCTTAGGGTCGAAACGACCGGAAGGGAAGAGCGGTGGTGCCTGACATGGGGGCTGACATCGACTAGGGTGGGCGCATGTCACGGAAGACTCCAATGGGATGGCCGGTACTCCGGCAATTCCTGGGCGGCGACCCCCTGGGCCGCAGTTCTTCCGTGGTGTCCAGGAAGACCACAGAGATCACTCCGCGCACCACCACGGCGGACCGTGCCGTCCAGAGCGTGTGCCCCTACTGCGCCGTCGGTTGCGGACAGAAGGTCTTCGTCTCGGACGAGAAGGTCGTCCAGATCGAGGGGGACCCGGAATCGCCGATCTCCCGTGGCCGGTTGTGCCCCAAGGGCTCCGCCAGTGAGCAGCTCGTCAACTCGGATACCCGCCAGACGTCGGTCCTGTACCGCGCCTCGCGCGCCAAGGATTGGCAGGAGATGGACTTGGAGACGGCCACGGAGATGGTCGTCGATCGGTTCCTGGAATCACGCCGCAACAAGTGGCAGGACGTGGACGAACACGGCCGCCATCTCGGACGCACCATGGGCATCGCCTCGCTCGGCGGGGCCACCCTGGACAACGAAGAGAACTACCTGATCAAGAAGCTCTTCACCGCGGCTGGAGCGATCCAGATCGAGAACCAGGCCCGTATTTGACACTCCGCCACGGTTCCCGGTCTGGGGACCTCCTTCGGGCGCGGCGGCGCCACTCAAACGCTGCAGGACATGGCCAACGCTGACTGCATCATCATCCAGGGTTCGAACATGGCCGAGGCCCACCCTGTGGGTTTCCAATGGGTGACCGAGGCGAAGGCCCGCGGCGCCAAGGTCATCCACGTCGATCCCCGGTTCTCCCGCACCTCGGCCGTGGCGGACAAGCACGTCCCGATCCGGGCCGGCTCGGACATCGTCCTGCTGGGCGCGCTGATCAACTACGTGATCCAGCACGAGAAGTGGTTCAAGGACTACGTGGTCGCGTACACGAACGCCGCTTCCGTCATCAATGAGGACTTCCGGGACACCGAGGACCTGGACGGCCTGTTCTCCGGTTTCGACCCGGAGACCGGCGGCTATGACATGTCCAGCTGGTCCTATGAGCCGGATCGCGCCGCGCACTCGGGAAACCCCGGAGCACCGGGCGACTCAGGAGGCAACGACGGCGACGCCCCGGCCGAGGAGGACGGCGCCGAGGAGACCGCACAAGCGGCCGGAGACCAGTACGGCATGGGCGGGCCCGAGTTGGACGTGAGCAAGCCGCGGCGGGACGAGACGCTGCAGCACCCGCGTTCGGTGTTCCAGATCCTCAAGCGGCACTACTCCCGGTACACCCCGGAGATGGTGCGGGACGTCTGCGGCATCTCCATCGAGGACTTCGACCTGCTGGCCCGGACCGTCACGGAGAACTCCGGGCGCGAGAGGACCACGTGCTTCGCCTACGCCGTCGGCTGGACCCAGCACACGGTCGGCGCACAGTACATTCGCACCGCCACGATCCTGCAGTTGCTGCTGGGCAACATGGGCCGCCCCGGCGGCGGCATCATGGCCCTGCGCGGTCACGCTTCGATCCAGGGTTCCACGGACATCCCCACCCTCTTCAACCTGCTGCCCGGCTACCTCCCGATGCCGACCGTGGAGAAGGAGGACCTGTCCACCTACCTGGACGGGATCGCCTCGAAGAAGCAGAAGGGCTACTGGGCCAATGCGGACGCCTACACCATCAGCCTCCTCAAGGCCTGGTGGGGGGATGCCGCCACCGAAGAGAACGACTGGGGCTACGGCTACCTGCCGCGACTGACCGGACCGCACGGGACCTACCAGTCGGTCGAGGGCATGATTGCGGGGGAGGTCGAGGGCTACTTCATCCTCGGCCAGAACCCCGCCGTGGGTTCCGCCAACGGCCGCATGCAGCGGATGGGAATGGCGAACCTGAAGTGGCTCGTGGTCCGCGACTTCCAGCTGATCGAGTCCGCCACCTGGTGGAAGGACGGGCCGGAGATCGAGACCGGCGAGCTGCGCACCGAGGACATCGAGACCGAGGTGTTTTTCTTCCCCGCGGCAAACCATGTGGAGAAGGCCGGCACCTTCACCCAGACCCAGCGCCTGGTGCAGTGGCGTCACCAAGCAGTACAGCCGCCGGGGGACGCGCAGAGCGAGCTGCAGTTCTTCCACGAGGTCGGCAAGCGCATCCGTGCCCGGCTGAAGGACTCAACCGATCCCCGCGATCGCCCCCTGTTGGACCTGACCTGGGACTATCCCGAGGACGAGCACGGGGATCCGGACGCCGAATCGGTGTTGGCTGAGATCAACGGACGGCACCTGACCGGTCCCGACGCCGGTAGGCACCTGTCCACGTTCAATGAGATGAAGGCGGACGGCTCCACCGAAGGCGGCTGCTGGATCTACACGGGCGTCTACGCGGACGGCATCAACCACGCCGCGGACCGGGAGACCGGTGTGGCGGACGGCCCGGCCGGCAAGGAGTGGGGCTGGGCCTGGCCGGCCAACCGCCGCATCCTCTACAACCGCGCCTCCGCGGACCCCGAGGGCAAGCCCTGGAGCGAGCGCAAGAAGCTCGTCTGGTGGGATGAGGAGCAGGGCCGCTGGGTCGGCAACGATGTGCCCGACTTCCCGGTCACCCTGGCTCCCGGCACCACACCGGACCCGGAGGCCGGCGGTCCTGCGGCGCTGGCCGGGGACGATGCGTTCATCATGCAGGCCGACGGCAAGGGCTGGCTGTTCGCCCCGAAGGGCATGGTGGATGGGCCGTTGCCCACGCACTACGAGGCCCAGGAGTCCCCGGTCCCGAACGTGATGTATGCGCAGCAGCACAACCCCACCCGGGTGACCGTGCCGCGTCCAGACAACTACAGCAAGCCCAGCGCGGGGATGCCCGGCGCGGACGTGTACCCGCTCCTCTTCACCACCTACCGGCTGACCGAGCACCATACGGCCGGCGGCATGAGCCGCTGGCTGCCCTACCTGTCCGAGCTGCAGCCCGAGATGTTCTGCGAGGTCTCACCGGAGCTGGCGGCGGAGCGCGGGCTGGAGCCCTACGGCTGGGCGACCATCGTCTCGCCGCGGGCCGCCATCGAGGCGAAGGTGCTCGTCACCGAACGCATGCGGCCGCTGAGGATCGGCGGGGCGGATGGGCACGGGCAGACCGTCCACCAGATCGGCCTGCCCTACCACTGGGGTGTCGGCGGCAACGCGGTGGTCAGCGGGGATTCCGCCAACGACCTCGTCGGCGTGACACTGGATCCGAACGTGCTCATCCAGGGATCCAAGGTGGGTGCCTGTGACATCATCCCGGGCCGCCGGCCCCGCGGTACCGACCTGTTGGACTTCGTCGCCGGCTACCAGCGGTGGGCGGGCCTGACGGTCGACAGCGGCAACGAGGGCGTCACGGGATCCGGTGAGGACGCCGGGCCGGAGGCGGACCCGATGGCACCGCCGGAGATGACGAGCGCACGGCCGCACCCACCCGCGGACGGGCCGGTGGTCCCGCACGATCCACCGGGTCCGCTCGGACAGCAACCCAGCCAGCGACCCAGCCACCAACCCCCGGCCACAGAACCACGCACAGGAAGGGAGGAGTAGATGGTGCAGATGACACAGGGCCCGGATGCGACTGTAGAGGGCAACCCCACGGCGGACGCCCACTACGAGCACCCACACCCGCGCAAGGGCTTCTTCACGGACACCTCCATCTGCATCGGCTGTAAGGCCTGCGAGGTGGCCTGCAAGGAGTGGAACCGCAACCCGGTCGACTCGGACTACACGCTCTCCAACTCCTCCTTCGACAATTCCGAGGGCCTCGGAGCGGACACCTGGCGCCACGTGGCGTTCGTCGAGCAGGATCGGCAGCGCGTGGAAGAGGCCCGTGAGTCCGGACGCGCGCTGGTCAGCCTGGGCATGCCCACCCTTCGGCGGGCGCCCGGAAGCGGAGCCGGGGGAGCGGACGACGCCGGCGCCATCCGTCC
The DNA here is from genome assembly GCF_003386075.1 of Citricoccus muralis. Taxonomy (GTDB): domain Bacteria; phylum Actinomycetota; class Actinomycetes; order Actinomycetales; family Micrococcaceae; genus Citricoccus; species Citricoccus muralis. The sequence goes on along the minus strand of NZ_QREH01000001.1, from coordinate 1,620,377 downwards.
CAGCACCCGCACCGGTACCCGCTCGGGTCCGTTGGACGGCCCGATCGACGCCAGCCTGGTCGGCGGCTTGCAGGCCGGACCCGACATGGGTGGACTGGACGTGCTGTCCTCCCTCGGCTCGGCGGTTGATTCCTCGGCCGTGGACATCACCCCGCCGGACACCCCCGAATTCCGTTGGTTGATGTCCTCGGATGTCTGCAAGCACTGCACCAACGCCGGTTGCCTGGACGTGTGCCCCACCGGTGCGCTGTTCCGCACCGAGCACGGCACCGTGGTGGTCCAGGACGATGTCTGCAACGGCTGCGGAACCTGCGTGGCCGGTTGCCCGTTCGGTGTGATCGAGCGCCGCAAGGACGGCATCGCCCAGCCCAAGACGGATCGGTCGCCGGCGCCGGGCGTGCACGCCGAGAAGCCATCGAAGGCAGAGAAGGCCGCCCAGCCGAAGAAGAACAAGAACGCCGGCGTCGCGCAGAAGTGCACGCTCTGCTACGACCGCATGACGGACGGGCAGACCCCCGCGTGTGCGCAGGCCTGCCCCACCACCTCCATCCGGTATGGGGAGCGCGAGGACATGGTTGCCTCCGCGCAGGAGCGCGTGGCCCAGCTCCACGCGCAGGGCCGCACCGAGGCCCGCCTCTACGGCGCGAACCCGAAGGACGGGGTCGGCGGCACCGGTTCCGTGTTCCTCCTGCTGGACGAGCCCGAGGTGTACGGCCTGCCGCCGGACCCCCGGGTCCCCACCCGGGACCTGCCCCGGATGTACGCCCGCGCCGGGATCGCCATGGCCGGCATGGTCGCCGCCGCGGGACTGGCATTCCTCGGTGGGGGCCGCCGGTGACGACCTCCGAGTTCGACAGCTACCGCCCGCCCGAGGAGCCCCGCAGGCGCCGGCGCCGGGACCGTCCGGAACAGGGCAACCGCCGGCACCGTAGTGGCCTGGCCCCCTCCACCTCGGACGGCGGCCGCGAGATGGCCATGGTGCCCGAACCGCAGTTCACCAACACCGCCTCCAACTCCTACTACGGCCGCCCCATCGTCAAGGCCCCGCCGTGGGACGAGCGCGTGGCCGCCTATCTCGTGTGCGGTGGCATCGCCGGGGGATCCTCCCTGTTGGCCTTCGGTGCCCAGCTGACCGGCCGCGAGATCCTGCGCCGGAACACGCGCATCACCGCGCTGGCAGCAGCCGGCGTCGGCGCCGTGGCCCTGGTGGCGGACCTCGGCCGCCCCGAGCGGTTCTACAACATGATGCGCACCGTGAAGGTGTCCTCACCGATGAGCCTGGGCTCCTGGGTGCTGGCCGGCTTCAGCACCGGTGCCGGCGTGGCTGCGGCGGCGGACGTGGACCGGATGCTGGGGGAGAAGCTGCCCCTGGGACCGCTGCGCGGGATACTGCGGGCCGTCGAGGGGCCGGCCGGCGGGCTGGCCGCGCTGCTCGGGGCCCCGCTTGCCGGGTACACGGCGGTGCTGCTCTCGGACACGGCCATGCCCACCTGGAACGATGCGAAGGAGGACCTGCCGTTCGTGTTCGTCAGTTCCGCCTCCATCGCTGCCTCCGGGATGGCCATGATCACGACGCCGGTGCGCCAGACCGCGCCCGCCCGGGCACTCGCGGTGCTCGGCGTGGTGGCCGATGTGGTCGCGACCCGCTACATGGAGGCCCGGATGGACCCGGTAGCGGTGGAGCCGCTGGAGACCGGCCGTCCCGGGATGCTGATGAAGTGGAGTGAACGGCTGGCGATCGCTGGCGGCATCGGCACCCTACTGGGCGGCCGCAACCGCGTGGTGGCTGCCGTCTCCGGCGCCGCCCTGGTCACGGCCTCCGCATTCACCCGCTTCGGGGTGTTCTATGCCGGCAAGGACTCCGCTCAGGACCCGAGGTACACGGTCGAGCCGCAGAAGCGGCGCCTCGCTGCCCGCCGTGGGGCCGGCATCACGGACGATTCGATCACGACCGTCCGTTAGCGGCCGTCCCTTCGAATCACCGGTGGCGAGGCGTACGGTGTTGCACATCACGCCATCTGTCCTCGTCACCGCAAGGAATCCCATGGTCACCAAAGACCCCACCAGCCGGCTCAACGCCCGCGTCATCGGCATCTGCATCGCCGCCGCGCTCGGCGGTTTCCTGTTCGGCTTCGACACCTCGGTCATCAACGGCGCCGTCGATGCCCTGTCCGAACAGTTCTCGCTCGGGGCGGGGCTGACCGGTTTCGCCGTGTCCTCGGCCCTGATCGGATGCGCCGTGGGTGCCTGGTTCGCCGGGCCCGTGGCCAACCGGCTCGGCCGCGTGCCGGTGATGCTGCTGGCCTCGGTCCTGTTCCTGGTGTCCGCGATCGGATCCGGTCTGGCCTTCGGGGTCTGGGACCTGATCGTCTGGCGTGTGATTGGCGGTCTGGGCGTGGGAGCGGCGTCGGTGATCGCCCCGGCCTACATCGCCGAGGTCAGCCCCGCCGGGGTCCGCGGCCGCTTGGGCTCCCTCCAACAGCTGGCCATCGTCACCGGCATCTTCGTGGCCTTGCTCTCCGATGCGATGTTCGCCAACCTGGCCGGGGGCGCCGCCGAACCGTTCTGGTGGGGGCTGGAGGCCTGGCGGTGGATGTTCATGGCCGAGGCCGTCCCCGCCGCCCTCTACGGGATCTTCGCCTTCCGGCTGCCCGAGTCGCCGCGGTTCCTGGTGGGCCGGGGAAAGCTGGACCAGGCCGCCCAGGTGCTCTACGACTTCACCGGGGTGGAACAGGTCAACCTGAAGATCCAGGAGATCAAGGGCACCCTGGACTCCGAGAAGCGGGAGTCCCTGCGTGACCTGGCCGGATCGTTGATGGGGCTGAAGCCGATCGTGTGGGTCGGCATCGCCCTCTCGGTGTTCCAGCAGTTCGTCGGCATCAACGTCATCTTCTACTACTCCACCACGCTCTGGCGCTCCGTCGGGTTCGAGGAATCCGATGCCCTGACCGTCTCGGTGATCACCTCGGTGACGAACATCGTGGTGACGATCATCGCCATCCTGTTGGTGGACCGGGTCGGCCGGCGGCCCATGCTGCTCGTGGGCTCCCTGGGCATGGCAGTCTCCCTCGCCCTGATGGCCGTGGCCTTCTCCTTCGCCACCACCACCACCGCCCCGGACGGCACCACCAGCGCCGAGCTCGGCGGAGCCTGGGCGACAGTGGCCCTGGTGGCGGCCAACGCGTTCGTCGTGTTCTTCGGTGCCACCTGGGGACCTCTCGTCTGGGTCCTGTTGGGGGAGATGTTCCCCAACCGGATCCGCGCCGGTGCCCTGGCGGTGGCGGCCGCAGCCCAGTGGGCGGCCAACTTCGCGGTGTCCACCACGTTCCCAATGCTGGCCGACACCGGCCTGAGTCTGGCCTACGGCCTCTATGCGGCGATGGCCGCGCTGTCCTTCATCTTCGTGTGGTGGTTCGTGACGGAGACCAAGGGCCGGGAACTGGAGGAGATGACCGACTCGGTCAGCGCACGGCGATCCCGGACCCGCTCACCGTCTCCCCTATGACCGGGTAGCCCGGCACTTCACCGACCACGAGCAGGCCGCCCGAGGTCTGCGCATCGGCCAACAACAGCAGGTCGTCCTCGGTGATGCCGGCCCCAGTGGTGAGGTGCGGCCGCACCCAGTCCAGGTTGCGGCGCGTGCCGCCGGAGACGTATCCGTCCCGCAGCGCCTCGGCGGCCCCCTCGATCAGGGGCACGGCGGCGCGGTCGATCACGGCGCCGACGCCGGAGGCCCGAGCCATCTTGTGCAGGTGTCCGAGCAGTCCGAAGCCGGTGACGTCCGTGGCGGCCGTGCGGCCCGCGGCCAGGGCGGCCGCGGCGGCCTCCTGGTTCAGGGAGGTCATCGACTCGATGGCGGCCGGAGAGGGCTCGCCGGTCTGCTTCACCCGGTTGTTCAACAGCCCGACGCCGATCGGCTTGGTGAGGGTGATCGGCAGGCCGGGCTGTGCGGCGTCGTTGCGCAGCAGCCGGTCCGGATGGGCGGTGCCGGTCACGGCCATGCCGTAGATCGGTTCGGGGTTGTCGATGGTGTGGCCGCCGATCACGGGGGTTCCGGCGAGCCGGGCCACGTCCAGGCCACCCCTGAGCACCTCGGTCAGGACCTCCATCGGCAGCACGCCCCGAGGCCAGCCCACGAGGTTGATCGCGACCACGGGGGTGCCGCCCATCGCGTAGATGTCGGACAGCGCGTTGGCGGCGGCGATCCGGCCCCAGTCGTAGGCGTCGTCCACCATGGGGGTGAAGAAGTCCGCGGTGGACAGGACGGCGAGCCCGTCCCGGATCAGTACGGCGGCGGCATCGTCACCGTCGTCCAGGCCCACGATGACGCCGGGATTCGTCTGACCGCCGAGCCCACGGACGGCCTCCTCCAACTCACCCGGCGGGATCTTGCACGCGCAGCCGCCGCCATGGCCGTACTGGGTGAGCCGGATCTGGGTGATGTCGTCACGGGTGGTCACGTTGGGCTCCATGGCCACACCCTAGCCCGCTGCCCGGCCCGCTGTGGATCTGCTGGTAGTTTCAGGGACGGAAGCGTCTGTGTCCTGGTGGTCACCCCGGTCTTCAAAACCGGTGAGACCGAGCATCTCGGTCTGGCGGGTTCGATTCCCGTCCGCTTCCGCCAACGTCACCCCACGCCCGCCGGCACGGGCGAGTCGATCACCCTCACCGCCTGGCGGTACCGGAAGGAGAACCCGTGACCGCTGCGCCACCGGACCGCGGGGAGGATCCCCGGCGCCGGATCCCGCGCACGGACGACCTGCTCGCCCTGCCCGAGGTCGTCGACGCGCGGACCCGCCTCAGCGAGACGGTCCTCCGATCGCTCGTCACCCATGCCCAGTCCCGTGCCCGGAGCGGGGAGATCAACCCCGAGGACGTGACGCCAGCCGTTCGTGCCGCCGTCGCCTCCCGGAACGCCACCATCCTGCGGCCGGTCCTCAACGCGACCGGCGTGGTGGTCCACACGAACCTGGGCCGGGCCCCGCTGCCGCCGGCCGCAGTGGAGGCCGTCGTCGCCTCCAGCGGCTACGTGGACGTGGAGCTGGATCTCGTGAGCGGTCAGCGCGCGAAACGCGGCACCGGCACCCGGCAGGCGCTGCTCGCCGCCGTCCCCGCTGCCGTGCACGCCGCCGTCCCTGAGGGCCTGGACGCCCTCGTCGTCAACAACGGGGCCGCGGCCCTCGTCTTGGCCACCACGGCGCTCGCCGGAACCGGGGAGCTCATCGTCAGCCGTGGCGAACTCGTGGAGATCGGTGCCGGCTTCCGCCTGCCGGACCTCATCACCTCCACCGGGACCCGGCTGCGCGAGGTCGGCACCACCAACCGGACTCATCAGGCCGACTACGCCGATGCCATCGGCCCGCAGACCACCGGCCTGCTCAAGGTCCATCCCAGCAACTTCCGCGTCGACGGCTTCACCTCCTCCGTCTCGATCGCGGAGCTGCGCACGCTGGCTGACGAGGAGGCGGCCGGTCGAGGCGACGGCCGGCCGTTGCCGCTCATCGTGGACATCGGTAGCGGCCTCCTCACACCGGACCCCCTGCTGCCGGACGAGCCGGACCTGGCCGGTGCGCTGACCGCAGGGGCCGACGTCGTGATTGCCAGCGGGGACAAGCTCCTCGGCGGGCCACAGGCCGGGATCCTCCTGGGCCGCCGCCGCACCATCCAGCGGCTGGCCACGCACCCGCTCGCTCGCGCCGTGCGGGCGGACAAGTTGACCCTGGCCGCTTTGGAAGCCACCCTCACAGGCGGGCCCAGCCCGGTCGCCCGATCCCTGCACGCGGACCCCGCGCGCCTGCGCGAGCGCGCGGACCGGCTCGCTGCCGCCGTCGGCGCACCGGTGGTGGCGCACGAGGGCCGCGTCGGGGGAGGGGGCGCCCCGGGCGTCCCCCTGGCCGGGTGGGCGGTCCGTCTCCCCGAGGAACTGGCGCCGCTGCTGCGCACCGGGGAGCCCGCCGTGCTGCCCCGTGTCCATGACGGTGCGTGTCTGGTGGACCTGCGCTGCATCCCCGAGCCCGACGACGGCCGGCTGGCCGACGCGGCCCGCGCCGCCCAGGCACGACTCGCCAGCAAAAACAGCTCTCGCAGTCCCGGCAGCACTGGCGATCATCCAGACCAGTCGCACGGATCCGGGCGCTGACATGTACGTCGTCGCCACCGCCGGCCACGTGGACCACGGCAAGTCCACCCTCGTCCGCGCCCTGACCGGCATGGAACCGGACCGCTGGGCCGAGGAGAAACGCCGGGGGCTGACCATCGACCTCGGATTCGCCTGGACCCCCCTGCCCTCGGGGGAGGACGTCGCGTTCGTGGACGTCCCCGGTCACGAGCGGTTCCTCGGCAACATGCTCGCCGGCCTCGGCCCGGCCCCGGCCGTCTGCTTCATCGTCGCGGCGGACGAGGGCTGGCAGGCCCAGTCCGCTGACCATCGGGACGCCATCGCCGCCCTCGGGATCGAGCACGGGCTCATCGTGGTCACCAAGGCGGACCGCGCCCCGGAGCGGGTGGACGCCGTGCTGGCGCAGACCCGCGCCGAGCTCGCCGGAACCGCGCTGGCCGGGGTGCCGGCCGTCGTCGTGTCCGCCGTGACCGGTGCGGGACTGGAGGACCTGCGGCACCAGCTGGGGCGCGTGCTGGCGGACCTTCCCGCGCCCGCGGTGGCCGGACGTGTCCGGTTCTGGGTGGACCGCTCGTTCACCGTCAAGGGGTCCGGCGCAGTGGTGACCGGCACCCTGACGTCCGGGACCCTGGCCGAGAATGACCGGCTCGAGGTGCTCGGCGCCGACTCCCCGCGTGCCGTCTCGGTGCGTACCCTGCACAGCCGCAATCGCCCGCACCCGTCGATCGGTCCGACCCAGCGCGTGGCCGTGAACCTGCGCGGCACCACCGCGGACGAAGTTCACCGGGGCGATGCCCTGGTGACGCCCGGGGCCTGGCCGGTGGCCGGCGTCGTGGACATCCGGCGCACCACCGGCGCCGATCTCGACCAGGCGCCCGGGCAACTGCTGGTGCATGTCGGCACGGCGACGGTGCCCGCTCACGTGCGGCCCTTCAACGCCGGGCACGCCCGGCTGGTGTTCGAACGGAATCTGCCGCTGGTGCCGGGAGACCGGCTGGTGCTGCGCGACCCCGGCAGCCGGGCGGTGTTCGGTGGCGCCCAGGTGCTGGACGTGGACCCGCCGGAACTCACCCGGCGCGGCGCCGGCACCCGGCACGCGGCCTACCTGGAGACGGTGCCCGACGGCGGCGACGCCCGACTCGAGGTCGTGCGGCGGGGCGCGGTGCGGGTGGGGTTCCTCCAACGGCTCGGACTGGTGGGTCCGGCGGTGGGGGCGACTGGTGAGGAAGCGTCTGGTGAAGACAACGGGGTTCCGGCGGACGTCCGGGCGTTCGGCGACTGGTGGGTCCATGCCCCCGTCATGGACCGGTGGGCCGCACGACTGCGGGATGCCGTGGAGACGCTGGCCGGCAGCGACCCCCTGGCCGCCGGGTTGAGCCGGGGCGCGGCGGCCGCTTTGCTCGAGGTGGACTGGGACGACACCCTCCTGAACGCCGTCGTCGCTGAGGCACGTATGGTACAGCGGGGTGGCTACATCCGCCTGCCCGGCCAAGGCACAGGGCTGGGGCCGGCGGAACAGGCCATCGCCACCCTCGAGCGCCGCCTCGCGGCACACCCCTTCGACGCCCCCGAGGGCGACGACCTCACCGCCCTGAACCTCGGTGCCAAAGAGCTGGCGGCCGCCGAACGAGCCGGCCGGATCCTGCGGCTGGACGGGACAGTGGTGCTGCTGCCCACCGACCCGGCACTGGCCATGCGCGAGCTGGCCCGGCTCGAGCAGCCCTTCACCACCAGCCAGGCCCGTCAGGCGCTGGGGACCTCCCGCCGGGTGGCGATCCCGCTGCTCGAGCACCTGGACGCCCGCGGCTGGACTCGCCGCGTGGACGGCAGCCTCCGTGAGATCGTGACGTAGTCCCATCAAGCCCACGGATGTCTGCCACCGGCCGCCACGTAGGGCGGTTCGTCGTACCCGAAGGGCGGCAGGTCACCGGACTCGTCTTGCCACCGGATCTGCGGCTCCTGCCGCAGTATTCGCGCCAAGATGCCGTCCAGGCGTTCCCGGGCGTGATCGGCCAGTGCTGCGGTCAGGCCACGTTCCGACAGTTCCTTCGCCATGACCTCCGCGAGATCTGAGGGAAGCGGATCCCGGCAGTCCAGAGTGGCCTTGGCCAGTGCCATCAGATGGTCGTCCGGCAGGGCGCCGACCCCGACGACCCGGGCATTCTCCAGTAGGGCGGCCCGGGAACGCTGATCCGCCTCCCACCGGAGCTGCCATTCGGGTGTCGGCTGTTCGGCCATGGCGGCCAGCCAGTCGTAGTCGCCGTTCCGGTTCAACTGACGGATGCGCATCAGCACCACGTCGGCAGGCAGGTGTCTTTCGTCGGCAGGCAGCATGCGTCGCAGCTGGTTGCGCAATCCGTTGACGCTGCGGCCGACTGCCTCAGCGACCTCTTCAAGGGTGCAGTCCTGCCGCACGGCCTGCATGACGTCCGCGAAGTCCTGCTCGGTCCAGGTCTGTCCGTGGCGGATGGGGGAAGTTCTTCTGTCGTCTACGTCGGTCATGTCCTTACCCTGAGGCTGGACTCCCCAGTGTGGAACCGGAAGGTGACCGGGTGGGGATGGAATGTTCCGGATGGACACCTGTGGAGTGGTGGCCGGGCCCGACCGGTACACTCTTCGGGGCGCACATCGCGCCCCCACGAAACCGAGGTCCCACCACCGTGCTCCTGAATCCCGTCGTCGTCTCCGTCGTGGTCCTCGCGGCCCTGAGCCTGGCCCGGGTGAACGTGATCGTCGCCCTGCTCATCGCCGCAATTGTGGCAGGACTGATGTCCGGCCTGAGCGTGGAGGACACCATGTCCACGCTTGTTGGCGGGCTGGGCGGCCAGGGGGAGACGGCCCTGAGCTACATCCTGCTCGGCATCCTCTCGGTCATGGTGGCCCGCTCCGGCATCACGGAGAAGCTCATCCGCTGGATTCTGCCGCGGATTCAGGGCAAGCGGGCCATGACCCTGTTCGGGATCGCCGGACTGGCCTGCTTCTCCCAGAACCTCGTTCCGGTCCACATCGCCTTCATCCCCATCCTCATCCCGCCGCTGCTGACAGTGTTCAACCGGATGAAGATCGACCGCCGGGCCGTGGCCACCGCCCTGACCTTCGGACTCAAGGCGCCCTACATGCTGATCCCGCTCGGGTTCGGGCTGATCTTTCAGAACATCATCGTGGGGGAGATGGCCGCCTACGGCATGGAGGTCGAACTCTCCGAGATTTCGCTGGCCATGGCCATCCCGGTGGCCAGCATGCTGGTGGGCCTGGTGGTCGCGATCCTGGTGACCTACCGGCGTCCGCGCGAGTACCGGGACGCCGCTCCGGACCTCGGGGTGGCGGCCTTCGGCACGAACGGCGCCTCTGGATCGGACACGGGGTGGACCCGCCAGCACATCGTGGTGCTGATCGCCCTCGCGGTCACCCTGGTGCTCCAGGTCGTGTTCGGCTCACTCGTCATCGCCGCACTCGGTGGAGTGCTGGTCATCTTCGTGTTCCGCGGCGAACACTGGCGGACCTCGGACGAGCTCGCCCACGGCGGCGTCACCATGATGGGCACCATCGCCTTCATCATGCTGGTGGCCTCCGGCTACGCCTCCGTGCTCACCGAGACCGGGGCCGTGGACGACCTGGTCACCGCCGCGTCCGGCTGGATTGGGGACAGCCAGCTGCTGGCCGCCGTCGTGATGATGATCGTCGGCCTGCTCGTGACCATCGGCATCGGCTCGTCCTTCGGCACCATCCCGATCCTGGCGGCGATCTTCGTGCCGCTGTGCGCTGCCGTCGGCTTCAGCCCGCTGGCCACCGCGGCGCTGGTGGGCGCGGCCGGGGCCATCGGCGACGCCGGCTCACCCGCCTCGGACTCAACGCTCGGCCCGACGTCCGGTCTGAACGTGGACGGTCAGCACCACCACATCTGGGACACCTGCGTGCCCACGTTCATGCACTTCAACATCCCGCTGTTCTTCGGCGGCATCATCGCCGCGATGGTGCTGTAGCCGTCTCGTGGGCGGCGGCTCGTCAGGCCAGATCCCGGCGCATCACCAGCCGGGGAAGCCTGCTGGCCTCGCCTGGCCTGCACCCCTGGTGCCATCATGAGGCCATGGAGATCCGGCTACCCGACGACTGCGGCAATGCCCCGCGCATCGGCATCGTGAACGACGGAAAGGTCGCTGAGGTTCGCGCCTACTTCGTCGAGATGGCGAGCGAGATCGCGGTCGAGATGGCTGTCGAGTCGGCGGAAGGAACGGCATGAACAACGACGCCGGCCGTGGCCGAATCGAGGTCATCACCGGTCCGATGTTCGCCGGCAAGACCGAGGAGCTCATGCGCCGGGTCCGGCGGGCCACGATCGCCGGACTCCGGGTGCTGGTCGTCAACCACGCCCTGGACGACCGGAGGGGTGCCAGCCTCGTGTCCTCGCACGCCGGCGGGGCGATCCCGGCGACGTCCGTCAGCGGAGCGGCTGAGCTGCATGCTGTGGTGGACGAACCCGGCCGTACGGGCAGAACCGATGCGGGTCCTTCCAGCGCGGATGCAGAGTCTTCCGGTCCAGTTGCCAGCACGGTGCGTTCCCTCGATCTCCTGGCCATCGACGAGGCGCAATTCTTCGGGGCGGATCTGGTGCCGGTGGTGGTCGACTTGGCGGATCGAGGCGTCACGGTCGTGGTGTCCGGGCTGTGCCTGACCTTCGATGACCAACCTTTCGAGCCTCTGCCCGCACTCATGGCCACCGCCGAGTCGGTCACCAAGCTACTGGCCGTCTGTGCCGTGTGTGGGGCCGATGCGGCCTTCCACCGGCGTGTCCATGGTCACAGTGAGACTGGGATGCCGGGCGCCGACGTCCGGGTGCCGGGCGTTGACACCTCGGCACCGGGCTCAGAGACCGCGGTACCGGTCGCTGGGGAAGGTGCGGGCGCCGGCGTCGGGAATTCCCTGGTGGCCACGGTTGAGCACGTGGGCGGGGCGGAGCAGTACCAGGCGCGGTGCCGCCGGCATCGCTGAGAACGACCCGGGCACGCGGACTGCAGCGGCCGGACGCGGCGCGCGATCGGACTCACGCTCCGCCAGCCGAACGCCAAGGTTTCGTTCAGAAAACCCTGACACCGTGGCTCGAATGAGTTTTGTCCGCAGAGCCACGTCCACCACGGCCGGCAAGATCCTCTCATTCCTCGGGGTGAGCGCCCTCGCCGGACTCCTCGTGGCGGGGCTGTTCCTGCCGCTGGCCGTCACCGGCGGGGCCACGGCGTCCACGGGTTCGGACATGATCGAGCAGTTCCCCGCGGAGTTGCGTGAGGAACCCGTCAGCGTGCCCTCCCGCATCCTCGCGGAGGACGGCACGGAGCTGGCCACCTTCTATGCGGAGAACCGCCAGCCGGTCGAGCTGGACCAGATCAGCCAGGACATGCAGGACGCCATCATTGCGATCGAGGACGAGCGGTTCTACGAGCACGGCGGGGTGGACCCGCAGGGCATCGGCCGCGCGCTGGTCACCAATGCCTCCTCGGGATCCCAGCAGGGTGCTTCCACCATCACCCAGCAGTACGTGAACAACATGCTCATCAATGCGGACATGCTCCGGGGGGAGGAGCGACTGACGATCTCCGGCACGAAGACGTATGCGGACAAGCTCAAGGAGATGAAGCTGGCAGTCTCGGTGGAGCAGGAGATGTCCAAGGAGGAGATCCTCGAGGGGTACCTGAACATCGTGCTGTTCGGCGGCCGCACGTACGGCGTGGAGGCGGCCGCACAGTACTACTGGGGCATTCCTGCCGCGGAGTTGGACATCGCGCAGGCGGCCACCCTCGCAGGGGTGGTGAAGTCCCCGAACGGCTACAACCCGGAGACGAACCCCGAGGCGTCGGTGGAGCGGCGCAACATCGTGCTGAACTCCATGCTGTCCCAGGGGAAGATCACCGAGCAGGAGCACGAGGAAGCCACCAACGCGGAGCTCGGCCTGGACATCCACCAGGAGGCCACGGGCTGCATCTCCGCCTCCCAGGCCCCCTACTTCTGCGACTACGTGCACCGCGAGATCCTCGCGAGCGAGGCCTTCGGACCGGACGTCGAGTCCCGCGAGCAACTGCTGAACCGCGGTGGCCTGGAGATCACCACCACGCTGGACTCCGGCCTGCAGGACCAGGCCCAAAAGTCCGTGGAGAAGACCGCCCCCGCCGGGGATGCCTCGGGCGCGGGTGCCTCCCTCGTGACGCTGGAGCCGGGGACCGGCAACATCAAGGCGATGGCACAGAACACCAACTACTCGCCGGAGGAGAGCGAAGACGCCGGCAACACCGTGCTGAACTTCAACGTGGACGCGGCCCAGGGTGGCGGCAACGGCTTCCAGGGTGGCTCCTCGCTCAAACCCTATGTGGCGGCGACCTGGCTCGAGAGCGGCCGGTCCATGTATGACATCGTTGACGCCTCCCAGGACCACTGGCCGCAGGGGTCCGAGTTCAAGGCGTCCTGCCAGGAGGGGGGCTCGATCGCCATTCCCGATGAGGGGGGCTGGAAGGTCAACAACGTCATCGACAACATGAAGCGGGAGATGACCGCCGACTTCGGCCTCTACTGGTCCACCAACACCGTCATGGTCAACATGGCCGAGGAGCTGGACCTGTGTGACATCACGGACCTGACCACGCGCCTCGGCGTGCACCGCGCGGACGACGGCCAGCCCCTGAATCCCGCCAATCCCTCGTTCATCCTCGGCGCCGAGGAGTTCGCGCCCATGACCCAGGCCGCCGCCTACGCGGCCTTCGCGAATGACGGCCAGTACTGTGCCCCGCGCTCCCTGGTCTCCGTCAAGGACACCAACGGCAAGGAGTACGACGTCGGCGCACCGGAATGCGACCAGGCGATCGAACCCGAGGTGGTCGCCCAGCTGAACGAGACGCTCACCAACATCGCCCAGCGCACCGCGGATGAGACCGGCCAGACCGAGACCGTCGAGCAGGCGCCGATGGGCGGCAAGACCGGCACCAACAACGCACAGTCCTCCACCTGGTACATCGGGTACACCTCGGGGTTGTCCACGGCCAGCTGGGTGGGGCGCTACCAGGACCTGAAGTCCTTGGCCGGCGTTCCCGTCAACGGGCAGCGCCACGAGGACTTCTGGGGCAGCACGCTCGCGGCACCCCAGTGGTTCGACTACATGGGCCAGACGGCGCAGCAGTACCCGGCCGAGGAGTTCCGGGCGGCCCAGGACTCGCCGATCCAGAACCCGGGATCCCGTGACCGTTACCAGATGGGGGGAGACGGTACCGAACCGGACAACGAGCCCGAGCGGCCCGGCGATGCCGCTGACGGGACTCCGGACAACCCGGATGCCGATTCACCCTCGGGACCGGCGCCCAGCGGGACGGCCACGGAACCGACGCCCTCGGAGTCCGGATCACCGAGCCCGACGCCGTCGGGTTCCGGTTCGCCCGCGGCGCCGTAGTCCAATGGTGGACCAGGTCTCGAAACCTAAGCTACTCATGAGTAGTATCTTGGTGTCACACCCAGTCACCACCGCTCCGGGAGGATCACCGTGCGCCGCCGCATATTCGAGACCGAACATGAAGACTTCCGCGATGCCGTAGCCGAGTTCGTCAGCCGCAAGGTCACTCCGAACATCGAGGCGTGGGCCGAGGCCAAGGGCCTGCCGCGGGAGTTCTGGCTGCAGGCCGGACAGCAGGGCCTGCTCGGACTGGAAGTCCCGGAGGAGTTCGGTGGCGGCTTTCCGCAGGACTACCGCTTCAACGCCGTGGTCTTCGAGGAACTGGCCAAGGCCAGCTTCGCCATCTCCTCCTGCGTGGGCATCGATGCGGACATCGTGCCGCCCTACATCGTGGACCTCGGGACCTCTGAGCAGCACGCCCGCTGGCTGCCCGGGGTGGCGGAGGGCTCCATCGTCACCGCCATCGCCATGACCGAACCGTCCGGCGGCTCCGACCTGGCCAACCTCAAGACCACCGCGGTGCGCGACGGCGACGAGTGGGTCGTCAACGGTTCCAAGACCTTCATCACCAACGGCTACTCCGCCGACCTGGTGGTGGTCGCCGCCCGCACCAGTCCGGAGAAGAAGGCCAAGGGCATCACCCTGTTCGGCGTCGAGACCGGAATGGCGGGCTTCGAGCGGGGCCGCAAGCTGGACAAGGTCGGCCAGCCTGAATCGGACACCGCCGAACTGTTCTTCACTGATGTCCGCGTCCCGGCCGAGAACATCATCGGCCAGGTGGACACCGGATTCATCCAGATGATGAAGAACCTCCCGCAGGAACGTCTGGGCGCCGCCGTCTACGGGCTCGCCCACGCCCGTCAGATCCTGGACGAGACGATCGGCTACGCGAAGGAGCGCAAGGCCTTCGGGCAGTCGATCGGTGCCTTCCAGCACAACAAGTTCCTGCTGGCCGAGCTCGTGACCAAGGTCGAGGTCACCCAGGCCTTCCTCGACGACGCCATCATGGCCCACACCGCCGGCGAGCTCTCCGCCGTGGACGCGGCCAAGGCCAAGTACTGGGCCTCGGACGTGCAGAACGAGGTCATCGACCACTGCGTCCAGTTGTACGGCGGTTACGGCTACATGAACGAGTACCGGGTGGCCCGCGCCTGGAAGGACGCCCGCGTGAACAAGATCTGGGCCGGCTCCAACGAGATCATGAAGGAGCTCATCGGGCGCGATCTCGGGCTCTGAACCGAGTGAGTCGTCCGGGGGCTCCGGTGCGGGGCTCATTTGCAGGGGTTCGGATGCAGGGGCTCGCCGGCTGCGGCTATATCGGGAGCACCGGTCGCACCGGGCGCACTGGGCGCGTCAGTGGGCCGCGGCGTAGGACTCGGCAGCGGAGATCGAGAGTGGGAACCCCACTGGGGCCGCCCCGAACAGCAGCCGGCCGGCGGCTTGGGCCGCTTCCGTGACGATCTGATGCACGGCCGGCGCCTCCTCGGCGGGGCCATGCAGGACCACCTCGTCGTGGACGAAGAACACCAGGCGGGTCTTCATCGGGCGGAGGCTCCCGTTGGCTGTGGTGGTGCCTACGCGCAACCGCCGGCGGATCTCTCCCATCCAGCACAGGGCCCACTCTGCCGCGGTGCCCTGGATGACGAAGTTGCGGGTGAACCGGCCGGCCGACCGGCGTACGGTCCGGGCCCGCGACTCCGCCTCGGCCGTGGACACGTTTCCGGTGACCTCCAGCCACTCCGGCGCGGCCGGCGGGGAGGTTCGCCCCAGCCAGGTGGAGACCTGTCCGCCCTCCTCGCCGCGCCGCGCCGCGCGCTCGAGCAGGCCGATGGCCTCGGGGTACAACCGGCGCAGGTGGGGCATCAGCGCAGCTGAATCACCCGTCGTCGCGCCATACATGGCACCCAGTAGCGCCACCTTCGCCCGGGAGCGCTCGCCGAGTTCGGAACCGGCGCGCCGGCCCTGCTCGGCGACGGCCAGGTAGAGGTCGTGTCCGGAGCCGGCCTCGGCCAGGGCGCGGTCCCCGGACATCGCTGCGAGGATGCGCGGCTCCACCTGGGAGGCGTCGGCCACCGTGAGCAGATGCCCCGGATCGGCTCGGACGGCGTCCCGGACCACCGCCGGGATCTGCATGGCGCCCCCGCCGTGGGCGGCCCACCGGCCCGTCACCACCCCGCCGACGGAATAGGCCGGATGGAAGCGGCCGTCCCGTACCCACTCGTCCAGCCAATGCCACCCGTTGGCCGTCCACAGCCGGTACAGACGCTTGTACTCCAGCACACCGGAGATCAACCCGGACCGCCGCTGTGAGTCGGCGCCGCCCTCGGCGGCCCAGCCCTTCAGGTCCCAGGCCCGGGTGGAGGCCACGCGGATGCCGGCGAGGTTGAGCCCGCGCAACAGGTCCTGGGGTGAATCCGGATTGAGGCCGGGCACTCCGAGGGTGACGGCGATGTCCTCCGCGAGCTCCTGCAGGAGTCGGGGGCGCTGTCCCTCCGCCGGACGGGGGCCGAGCGCTTCGGCGAGCATCCGCTCGTGGAGGTCGCGGCGCCAGGGCAGGCCCTCGTGCAGGATCTCCGCCGCGATGAGGGCGCCCTGGGACTCGGCGGCCACCAGCAGATTGAGCCGGTGGCGGTGCCGAGAGCCCGCCACCGCGTCCAGCTGGGTCACCAGTTCGCGAGCCAGCTCGGGCGCGGTGGGGTTGTCCTGTCCTCGGCGGCTGGTTGAGGGCAGGTCGAAGAATGTTCCCTGATCCGCCCGTGCGGCTGGTGGTGGTTCTGCTGCCCACGGCTCGGGTTCCAGGACCGGGATGGGGACGGTGGGGGAGTAGGGGGTGGAGGTGGAGGTCGGGGTGGAGGCCGCGGTGGTCAGGATGCGCTGGCACAGACCCAGGTCCCAGCACCGGCCGATCTCCACACCGGCTTCGAGCAGCGGCCGGTAGTCCCTCGCCACGGAGGCGAACACCCAGCGCACGGCCTCGGGGTTCAGTCCGAGCCGAGCGGGCAGCGCGCGCACCAGGTCGGGGAGCGCGGCAGTGGTGACCGGCGGGAGGGATTCGATCCGGCCGTCGTCGACCAACACGGGTAGCCAGTGCCCTGAGTGCCCTGTGTGCCTGGATTGCTCCGGGTTCGAGCCGGGTGCCGGATCAGGGGCCGGACCCAGGACGATGTGCATCCACCCATTCAACACGACCCGAGCCTCTAGAAGCCCCTCGACGCCCCTGGACACGGACGGGCGCGCTGGAGTGCGGTGGCAGCAAGGCAGCAAGGCAGCAAGGCAGCCAGGCAGCTAGGCAGCTAGGTAGTCAGCCCGCCGGCCTGTCGCTCAGTCAGTCAGTCCAGTCCGGACCAGGTCGGTCGGAGGGGTGCGAGCGCGAGCGGAGGAATTCGCCCACGACGGCGGCGCCCAGGTCTTCCGCATCCGGCGCCACCACGCGGCCGTTCACCCGGCGGGCCATGGCGGCGAGGAAGTCCACCAACCCCGGGTCGGATCCCAGCCGGAAGAAGGTGGTCTCAGCACCGAGCCGGCCGACGCGGTCGAGTTCGGCGATGGTGGCGCGCAACGTTTCGCGGTCGGGCGGGTAGGAGAACCAGGCCTCAGGGCCGGCGCCGCCGTGGTGCAGGAGATGCGCGGTCGGTTCGCCGTCGGTGACAATGAGCAGCACCGGCTGCAGGGTGGGGTGCTGGCGGAAGAATCGGGTGGCGAGCATCAGCCCGTGGTGCAGATTGGTGCCCTGTTCGCGCATGGGTGGCAGGGCGGTGAGCTCGTCGATGTCCACTCGCTGGGCGTAGCGACCGAACTGCACGAGTTGCAGCTGGTCGCCGCGGAACCGGGTCGCGACGAGGTGGTGCAGGGCCAGCGCGGTGCGCTTCATGGGCACCCAGCGCCCCTCGGCCGCCATCGAGAACGAGGTGTCCACCAGGAGCGCCACGGCGGCCTGGGTGCGGGCCTCGGTCTCCTGGACCTCGACGTCGGCCACCTCGATCCGCAGACCGGACCGGGGATTCCTGCCCTCGGCGACCGTGCGGCTGATCGCGTTCGTGATGGTCCGGGTGACGTCCCAGGGCTCGACATCCCCGTACTGCCAGGCCCGGCTCGACCCGGTGAGTTCGCCGGCGGCTCCGGCCAGTCGGGTATCGCGCTGGCCCTGCCGGCCCGAGAGGCGGCCGGCGGCGTCCTTGAGCAGGGAGGTGCCGAGCTTGCGAACGGCCTTCGGGGAGAGCTTCAAGTCACCGTCGGTGCCGCGTTGCAGCAAGCCACTGTCCCTGAGGGCCTTCTCGAGTCGTTCGAGAGTCCTGGCATCGGCGGCGGCTTCGTCCCCGAGCTGGCGGGACAGCCGGTCCACATCCACGTCTGACAAGGTGGAGCCGGGAGCGGACTGGGAGAGCTGGTCGCTGAGCTGATCGAGTTCGGCCAGGTCTTGGAAGACCCCGGTGCCGTCTCCGAGGCCGAGGCCCTGGTCGCCGTCGAACTGTTCGGCGCCGGTCCAGTCCTCGCCGGGGCGCAGGCCTTGGAGATTGGCGTCGAGACGGTTCAGCTGGTCCAGGAGGTCCGCGGAGCCGAAGGCCTGTGCGGACAGGGCCATCAGTTCTTCACGCTGTTCTGGGGACATGGAGCGGAGCATGCGCTGGGCCGCCGCGGAGCGCTGGGCGAGGGCGTCGATCAACTCGTCAATGTCTTTCGGATCTTCCGGGAACTGGTCACCGTGTTGGGCCATGAAGTTCTGGAAGTCCTCGGGGGTGTCCTCGCCGCGGGCATGCTTGTCCAGCAGATCGTTGAGGTCACGGAGCATGGCGGCGATGGCCGTCCGATCCTGCTCGGTGGCGCTTTCCAGCGCGTTCTTCATGCCGGCGAACCGCTGGTCGAGCAGCTCGCGGCCGAGCAGGTCCTTGATCTCCTCGAAGGCGCGGCGCGCGGTGTCCGACTGCCAGTCATAATCGGCCAATTCCGTGACGGCGGCGGCAGTGGAGGCAGGGAGGTTCTGCAACTGCATCTCCCGGAACGCTCGGTCGGTGTCGTCCATCCGGATGTCGCGGGCCAGCTGTTTGCGCTCCTCGAGGACGGCCTCGTCCAGCAGCTTCTTCGCCTCCTGGAGGGTGCCGTCCAGGCGGTGCCGATTGAGCAGGTCCCGGCGCTTCTGCTGGACGCGGCCGGCGAGTTCGTCCAGACCGGCCATCGTCCGCCCGCCGCGGCGCAGGAACTCGCGCAGGGCCTGCGCGGGGGAATATCCGGCCATGACGTCATCGGCCACGGCATCGAGTGCCTCGGAGAGGTCGATCGGCGGCGCGAGTGGATCGGGACCGCCGTCGTAGCGGCCGTAACGTGAGGACTGGTGGTGTCTCACGGTGACTCCTTCCCCCTGATGTGGGGTCTCAGCCTTCCACCGTCACTCTACGTCTTCCCGACGCCGGCGCCACCAGGTTCTCCGGACTCGTTGCGGTGGTCTTGAGGTCGCCGACGGCTTGCCGGCCGCCTGCCGGCTGCTTGCCGGAAGCCGGCCGCTTGCCGGTGTCGCTGTGCGGCGGCCGCCTCCTGCACAGGCCTCCCCTGCTCGGAGGGTTGTCCGCACGGGAAGGGCGAGGCCTCTTACCACGTCCGTGCACCGTGTTCGAATAGGTGTACTAGTCAACCCGATAGGCATCGATCGACGGTCTCTCACCTGTGGAACAGCCGGCGAATCGTCATCGGGCATGACATGGATGGCGGGCATGACATGGATGAGCAGGACCGGCATGGGGACAAACGGGGGGGTGGCAAGGACGGTGTTGATCGATCAGGACGGTGCGTCCTCTCTGGACCTGCCCGAACTCCTGGCAGTCGCCCGCGTGCTGGTGGAGGAGGTGGCGGCACGGGCCACTGACCCTGGCCTGCTGGGGTACCTCGACCGCTTCGCTGACGAGCCAGAGGTGGATCGGTCGGCGCAGTGGGGCCTCTATGCCCATGTTGCCGATGAGGCACCCGGCGAGGATGTCCACGGCGCCGACGAGGCACCCGGCGAGACGGCGACCGATTCCGGTACTGACATCCATCAGGGCCAGGCAACGGCGGCGTCCTTGCCGACCGTCCTGGCTCAGGTGGAGGAACTGTCCCGGTGGCTCGATTCAGCTCGGACCGGATTGGCGGGGCATACGGATCGGGTCTTCGACCTCCACGCCACCCGGCGTGAGGTGTTGGGGATACCGGAGGGCAAGACCGCGTACCGCAATGGCGCGGACTATCTCCGGCAGACCTTGCGGATCCACCGAGTCGAGGCGAAGAAGAGAGTGGCGCGGGCACAGTGCGTGCTGGCCAGCCACGACCCGACCAGCTTGCAACCCGATGCCGTGGTCGCTCCGGAAATGCCGGAGCTGGCTCGGGCCGTGGCGGAGGCAACCATGGATTCGGCCTCGGTGGATACCGTGGCGGCGACCCTGGCTGAGGCTGTCCGGGATGCTGGGCTGGCCGGTGCCGATCCAGACGTCGTCCACGGCCTGGTCGCGGAAGGGGAGCGGATCCTCGTCGGACATGCCTGCC